>DATLDY010000116.1:0-23440 GCA_035525655.1 Burkholderiales bacterium | reverse complement strand
CGGCCACGGCGTGCGGACCGCCCATTCCGCCGGCGCGGGTGCATAGATGCAGAGCATTACCTCGCCGCCACCTAGTTCCGCGTCGAACGTGTGCGCGAGCCCGACCGCGTCCGTGTACGTGATCCTGGCGCTGGGTCCGTGTTTATCGATGTGTATCTGGGCCTGCATGTTAGGCGGCCGCGCCATCAAGCCTTTACGCAACGCGCCGACTTCTAAACGGCGATCGGCGCCTTGATGGCGGGATGCGGCTCGTATTCCTCGAGGGTGAAGTCCTCGTACTGGAATTCCAGCAGCTCGCGGCGTGCGGGGTTGAGGCGCATGCGCGGGAAGGCGCGCGGGGTGCGCGTGATCTGCTCGCGCGCCTGCTCCAGGTGGTTGAGGTAGAGGTGCGCGTCGCCGAGGGTGAGGATGAAGTCGCCGGGCTTGAGGTCGGTGACCTGGGCCACCATCAGAGTCAGGAGCGAATAGGAAGCAATGTTGAACGGCACGCCCAGGAAGAGATCGGCGCTCCTCTGGTACATCTGGCAGGAAAGGCGGCCGTTAGCGACGTAGAACTGGAATAGCGCGTGGCACGGCGGAAGCGCCATCTTGTCGACGTCGGCGGGATTCCACGCGGTGACGAGGTGCCGGCGTGAATCGGGGCGGCTGCGCAGGCTTTTGATCACCTGCTCGATCTGGTCGATCTCGCGGCCGTCGGGCGTGCGCCAGTGCCGCCACTGGTAGCCGTACACCGGGCCGAGCTCGCCCGATTCGCTGGCCCATTCGTCCCAGATCGACACGCCGCGTTCCTGCAGCCAGCGCACGTTGGTGTCGCCGCGCAGGAACCAGAGCAGCTCGTAGATGATGGACTTGAGGTGCAGCTTCTTCGTGGTGAGGAGCGGAAAGCGATCGCCGAGCGCGAAGCGAAGCTGGCGGCCGAAGACGGAAAGCGTGCCGGTGCCGGTGCGGTCGGTCTTGCCCGCGCCGTCGTCGAGGACTTCGGCGAGGAGGTCGAGGTAGGCCTTTTCGCTCATAACGTGATCGAGCCGCAAAGATCCGAAGCGCTCTGGAAGCGATCGTCGGGCGCCTTCGCGAGCATCTTGCCGAGTAATCGCTGGTGCGCGGCAAGCTCGCCCGGTAGCTGCGGCACCGGCGCCTGGACATGCATGCGCATGAGGTCCGCGGGACCGGATGATTCGTAGATGCGCGTGCCGGTGAGCATCTCCCACAGGATGCAACCCAGGCTGTAGATGTCGGAGCGCGCGTCGACTTTGCGGCCGAGGCACTGCTCCGGGCTCATGTAGCGCGGCGTCGCCAGCAGGCGCTGCTGGCCGGTGAGGGTCGAGTCGATGCCGAGGTCCTTGGCGAG
This sequence comes from Burkholderiales bacterium, assembly GCA_035525655.1. GTDB lineage: Bacteria > Pseudomonadota > Gammaproteobacteria > Burkholderiales > SG8-39 > SCGC-AG-212-J23. Next base: position 22,092 of record DATLDY010000116.1, on the reverse strand, counting down.
GCCGAAGTCCACGATGACCGGCCGGCCGTCGGCGCGAAACAGGATGTTGGCGGGCTTGAGGTCGCGGTGGACGATGCCGCGCGCGTGGATGGCATCGAGCGCGCGCCCGAGCTGCCCGGTGATGCGCAGTGCCGAGCGCGGGTTCACGCCTTCGCGGATGCGCGTGGCGAGCGTGCCGGAAGGCAGGTATTCCATGGCGATGTACGGATGCTCGCCCGCAAAGCCCTGGTCGTAGATGCGGGCGACGTGGTCGATCTCGAGCTTGGCGAGGAGCTTGTACTCGCGCACGAAGCGCTCGAGGAACACCTTGTCGTTGCGCAGGCGCCGGTCGAGGACTTTGAGCGCCACGCGCAGGCCGTCGTAATCGCGCTCGGCGAGATAAACCTGCGCCTGCCCGCCTTCGCCGATGCGCGCGAGGGTGGTGAAGCCCGGAACGCGCGGCTCGTTCTTCCCCTCGGCTGTTGCGCCGTCCATCAGCCGTATACTGCCATCATGCTGAAGCTTTTTGGCGCGGGCGGCGTCGATCATCCGATGCGCAATCCGAAGGAGGCGAAGCGCATCCTGGAGGCGCTTCCGGCCGACGAGCTGAAGGCGCTCGACGAGCTCGCGCACTGGCTGGAATCGGTGAGCCTTGCCGAGGGCTTCAAGCCGCAGGATCGCGCGGCGCTGGTGGTTGCGGTGGACGAAGCCGCGCAGCCTCGCGTGCGCAAGCTCTCGCGCGACTACTGCGGCAGCGCGCGCCCCTCGCGCTACCAGGAAAACCGCATGTGGACTCAGCTCCACGAATACTGGAAGCAGGCGGGGCTCGCCTTCGGACGCACCATCGACGCAGCACAGGCGCCAAAAGCAGTCGATCCGAAGACGCTGGCGCTCGTCAGCACCCGGGCGCTGCGCGCGCTTGCGCAGCAGGTGAAGTGGCAGCACATGCGCTACGGGCCGGTCGACCCGGCTACGTGGGGCGTGCTGAACAAGGTGTACGCCGTGTGCGAGGCGCGCGGCCTGACCGATGGCAAGCTCGCGCTTTATCCCACGCCCGGCACCGAGACTTCGCCGCGGCAGGAATTCCTCCGCGCGGTGATGTTCAGCGCTAGCTCGCCGGACAGCCTTCTCGCCGCTGAGGTGGACCTCGCCGAGCGCACGATCGCCGACCTCGCCTCGCATTTCCTGATGAGCAACACTCCCGGGCCGGGGCTCCTTTACTGGACTGACCTCGCCCGCGCCATGCCACCGCAGCGCATCATCAAGCCGCCAGAGGCAGGGCCCGGCCTACGCTGCTTCGGCCCCGGCAACGCGCTCACCGCGCTGCAGGGAATGACTCAGCGCATGGAATCCGCGCGCGAGCTGCCGGCGAGCGGCGCGATGCAAGACCCGGAGGCAGCGCTCGAAGTGCTGCGCCACCTCGCCACGCTATGGGCGCCCGAACCGCCCGAACGCCGCCATACGCGCCACAGCGTCAAGTCGCGTCTCACCATCGCGCACGGCTTCGCCGGCACCATGGAAGCGCTCGGCGAAGGCGGCGGCTCGCTCGATTTCGACCAGCGCGCGGCGGAGAGCTGGGTGGTGGAGAACGTGAGTGCCGGCGGCTTCGGCGCGATCGTGCCGCAGGTGAAGACCGATTGGCTGCATGTCGGCACGCTGCTCGCCATGCAGCCCGACGGCGGCACCAACTGGGTGGTCGGCGCCATCCGGCGCGTGAACCGCACCACACCGACCGAGGCGCGCGTCGGCATCGAGACCTTGTCGCGCGCCCCGAAGGTTGGCCTGTTCCGTATCCGCGGGCTAGGGGAAGAGAAGGGGATACTGCTGCCGTCTGCGGTGCTTGGCTCGGGTGAAGTGTCGATCGCCCTGCGCGCCGGCATCTATCCGCCGGGACAGAACGTGGAGGCCACGTTCGACGGGCGCGAGCACGTGTACATGCCGCAGGGCAGCCCCGAGCGGGCGGAGGACTACGAGTTGATCCGCTTCCGGGAAATGATCCGCGAGTCGTAAAGCTAATCGGGGTCAGAGCCCGATTATTAATAGGGCTCTGACCCCGATTAAAGGATCTTGGACAGAAACGCCGAGATGTCGGCGATCTCCGGCGCGCACACCGAGTGTGGCATCGGATACTCGTGCCACTCCACGCTGTACCCCAGCTTCTCCAGCGCTTCGCGCGAAGTTTGCGCACGGTTGATCGGGATGATGTCGTCGTGCCGGCCGTGCGCCATGAAGATCGGCAGCGCCTTGCTCGCCTCGCTGCGCTCGGCCGCGACTGTCGATGCGATGGGGAGGTAGCAGGACAGGGCCATTACGCCCGCGAGCCGCTCAGGGAAGCGCAGCGCGGTTTGCAGCACGATCGCGCCGCCCTGCGAGAAGCCGGCGAGCACGATGCGCTCCGGCGGCAGGCCCTGCGCGCGGATCAGTTCATCAATGAGCTTTTGCGAGGCGCGCAGGCCTGCGTCGTCTTCCCGCCCGCCGCCAAACTGGAAGATGTCGTACCAGGCGCGCATGCGCATGCCCTGGTTGATGGTCACCGCCCGGATCGGCGCATGCGGAAAGACGAAGCGCACCGGCTTCGCCAGCTTGAGCTCCGGGACGATCGGCTCGAAGTCGTGGCCGTCGGCGCCGAGGCCGTGCAGCCAGATGATGGCCGCTTCCGGCTTGCCGCCGGTCTCAATCTGGATGGATTCCATGCTCAGAGAATACGATTGAACCAGGCGAGCGACACGGCCGCGGCCGCGATAACCAGCGCCGCCGCAGCGGCGGCGAAGAACGCGGTGATCTCGGTCTGCTCGCGCTGCAGGACGAACTTGGCGGTCAGCGTGTCGTAGATTCTCTTCAGCTCGGCCCCGCTCGACGCCTGGAAGTACTCGGCGCTGGTGAGCTCGGCAATTGCCTTCAGCGTGGCCTCGTCGAACATCATGTAGATGGAGTAGCCCTCCACCTGCACCGGCGCGCCGTTGGCGTTGCCGAAGCCCACGGTATAGATGCGCACGCCGCGGTCGGCCGCCATGCGCGCGGCCTGCAGCGGATCGGGGCCGATGGTGCGGCGCCCGTCGGTGAGGAGGATGATCGCGGCGTTCGCATTGGACCCGGGCGGTACGGGCTTGAAGTCCTTCGGCGGCGCCTTCGTCTCGGCCTTGCGCGGCGGCGCGCCGCTCCAGCGCGGGCCGAGCGATTCGACGTCGATGCCGGCGTCGGGGAAGAGCGTGGCGAGCGACACCACGATGCCGCTGCCGATCGCGGTGTGCCGGTCGAGCTGCAGCCGGTCGATCGCCTCGATCAGGTCCTCGCGGTTCGAGGTCGGGCGCTGCACCACCGCCGCAGTGCCGGCGAAGGACACGATGCCCAGGCGCACGTCGCCGGGCTGCTCGCGGATGAACTCCTTCGCCGCGGCCTGCGCGGCGGCGAGGCGGTTGGGCAGCACATCGCTCGCGCGCATGCTGAGCGAGACATCGATGGCGAGGATGATCGTGCGCTGCTGCGAGGGCAGCGTGACCAGCGCGGTCGGCCGCGCCGCGCCAAGCCCGGCGACGACAATCGCGAGGAGGTATAGCACCGCGGGAAAGTGCTGCTCGCGCGGCCGCACGCGCGGGATCTCGAGGCCGGGAATGCGCGCCGCCTTGCGCCGCAGGCGCGCGAGGTAGGCGAGCGCGAGCAGCGGCGCGGCGAGGAGGAGGACGAGTGCCTCGGGCCATAGGAAATTCATGCGTCAGCCCTTTCGCACGGCGGACTTGGGCCGGAAGGCTTTCACCACGGCCTCGTGGGTCTCGATGTAAGGCCCGCCGATGAGGTCGATGCAGTAGGGCACCGCGGCAAAGATGCCCGGCACTTCAGGCAATCCCTGCAAGGTCTCGCGGATCGATTTCGGCTGCCCCGGCAGATTGATGATCAACGCCTGTTTGCGGATGACGGCCACCTGGCGCGACAGGATCGCCGTCGGCACGAACCTGAGGCTGATGGCGCGCATCTGCTCGCCGAAGCCCGGCATCACCTTGTCCGCGACGGCCAGGGTCGCTTCCGGCGTTACATCTCGCCGCGCCGGGCCGGTGCCGCCGGTGGTGAGCACGAGGTGGCAGCCGCGCTGGTCGACGAGCTCCATCAGCGTCTGTTGTATCACCGGCTGCTCGTCGGCGATGAGCCGCGTCTCGTCCCGCCAACGCGGCGCAGCGATCGCCGAGCCGAGCCACTCTTTCAGCGACGGGATGCCCTCGTCCTTGTAGACGCCGGCCGAAGCGCGGTCGCTGACGGAGACGAGGCCGATGATCAGTTCTTCAGCCATGAGCGTTAACGGCAGGATAAAGAAAAAGCGGCGCCGGTCCCTGAATTCATCCGTCAGCGTACTTCGAAGACTTCGAGCTCCACGGCTGCTGCGCGTCGCGCGCCGGTCGCGACGCAGAGGGTGCGATTCAGCCATAGGTAGCGCTGCGCGCCGGTCTCGAAGCGCGGCGTGGTGCGCATGTAATAAAGGGAGGGATCGACCGGCTCGCCCGCCGCGAGGCGCTGCAGGATGTCCGCGGGACCGTGGCGATAGCCGAAATTGTTCACATAGATAAGGGCGCCGTCGCTCGTCTGCAGCGTGTAGCGCGCGTCGAGCTCGGCGACGCCATCGGAGCGGATCACCTGCCAGTCGGCGCCGCCGGCGAGCACCCGGCCGGCGAGCTTCTCGCCGCGGAAGCTGCCGCCGGTGATCGGGATCACGCGGCGGCGGCCGAGCGGGGTCTCGCCCAGCTCCTGCGGCGGCCCGAGCGCGATCTCAGCCCGCAGGAGCGGTTGGAGTATCAAGGGACTTCAGCACCCGGAACAGCTCGCGGAAGGCCCGCGGCGGCCTGCCCTCCTTCAGCTCGCGGCGCGCATTGCGGATCAGCGTGCGCAGCTCCTGCAGGTCGGCAGCGGCGTGCAGGCTGACGTAGTCGGTGAGCGCCGTATCGTCGTCGATGAGCTTCTCGCGCAGCGCTTCCAGTCGCCGGTGCCGCGCGGCCTCCTGCAGCGAAGTTCCGGTCAGTGCGTCGAGCTGGGCGCGCAGCGGCGCCGGATCCACATCGCGCATCAGGCGGCCGATGTATTGCATCTGGCGGCGGCGGCCTTCGTGCGCGGTGATGCGCTTGGCTTCCACCACCGCCTCGCGCAGATCCTCGGGCAGATCCATCTGCGCGAGCTGCGAGTCGGGCAGCTCGACGAGCTCGGCGCCGAGCGCCTGCAGCTCGTGCATCTCCTTCTTGCGCTGGGTCTTGCTGACCGGAGGTGCTGCACCGTCCTGCATCGCGGTTATGATACCGGCCCCATGCCGAAGCGCCACGGTTTTACTTTCGATTCAGCAGAGCTTCGCGACATGGCCGAGCAGGTCGTCGAGCGCGCGCGCCGCGGCGGCGCGAGCGGCTGCGACTGCGAGGTGTCGGAGGCGTACGGCCTAACGGTCACGGTGCGCAAAGGCAAGCCCGATACGATCGAGCACAACCGCGACCGCAGCGTCGGCGTGACGATCTACCTCGGCGATCGCCCGAAAGTGCACCGCGGCCATGCCAGCACCTCGGACCTTTCGCGCGCCGCGCTCGAGCAGACGGTCGACGCCGCGCTTGCCATCGCGCGCCACACCGCCGAGGACGACGCCGCGGGCCTGCCCGAGGCGGAGCTCCTCGCCAAGGACACCCCGGACCTCGACCTCTTCCACCCGTGGACGCTGTCGACAGAGGAAGCGATCGACCTCGCCAAGCGCTGCGAGGCTGCAGCCTTCGCCACCGCGCCGGTGATCCGCAACTCGGAAGGCGCGACGGTATCCACCCAGCATTCCCAGTTCGTTCTCGCAAACAGCCTGGGCTTTTGCGGCGGCTATCCCGGCTCGCGCCACTACCTGTCGTGCGCCGTGATCGCCGATCAAAAAGGCCTGATGCAGCGGGACGACTGGTATTCGAGCTCGCGCGTGCCGAACCAGATCGCGGAGCCGCGCGCGCTCGGTCGCTATGCCGCGCAGCGCGCCGCGGCCCGCCTCGGCGCGCGCAAGATCGCCACCTGCCAGGCGCCGGTCCTGTTCGAGGCGCCCGCCGCGATCGGCTTCCTCGGGCACTTCGTCTCCGCCGTGAACGGCGGCAACCTCTATCGCAAGACGAGCTTCCTCGTCGACAGCCTCGGCAAGGAAGTCTTCTCGCCGACGATGCAGATCGAAGAGCGCCCTTTCGAGCGCCAGGGCTCCGCCAGCACGCCGTTCGACGACGAGGGCGTGGCCACGAGCGAGCGCATGGTTGTGCGCGACGGCGTCCTCGAGGGCTATTTCCTCAGCAGCTACTCGTCGCGCAAGCTCGGCATGCAGAGCACCGGTAACGCGGGCGGCCACCACAACCTCATCGTCAGATCGAATGGACCGGACTTCAAGGGCATGCTCCGGAAGATGGGGCGCGGCCTTCTCGTCACCGAGCTCCTCGGCCAGGGCATCAACCTCGTCACCGGCGATTACTCGCGCGGCGCGGCCGGATTCTGGGTCGAGGGCGGCGAGATCGCCTATCCGGTCGAGGAGATCACCATCGCCGGGAACCTGCGCAACATGTTCAAAGGCGTGGTGGCTGTGGGCAGCGATGTCCTCGTGCGCAGCGGCCGCGCCTGCGGCTCGATCCTGATCGACAACATGACCATAGCGGGTGATTAAAATCGAATGATGCGATCCCTAGCCTTCGCCTTTGTTTTTGCAGCCGGCAGCGCGTGCGCGCAGACGGCAGTTACGCAGCAGCCGGACGTGATCTACGTCCCGACCCCGCAGGAAGTGGTGGACAAGATGCTCGAGATCGCCAAGGTCGGGAAGGGCGACGTGCTCTACGACCTGGGCTCGGGCGATGGCCGCATCCCGGTCACCGCGGCCAAGCGCTTCGGCATCCGCGCCTATGGCATCGACATCGATCCGCAGCGCATCGCCGAGGCCAACGAGAACGCGAAGAAGAACGGCGTCGCGAACCTGGTGCAGTTCAGGCAGCAGGACCTCTTCAAGACGAAGTTCGCCGACGCGACCGTGGTCACGCTTTATCTGTTGCCGGATCTCAACGTCAAGCTGCGGCCGCGCCTGCTGGCCGAGTTGAAGCCCGGCACGCGCATCGTGTCGCATCAGTTCGACATGGGAACCTGGAAGCCCGATCAGAAGATCGAGCTGAACGGCCGCACTATCTACTTGTGGACGATCCCGCAGCCGAAGAAGTAGCGGCGACCACGGGGACCCGATCGAGCGCAGCGAGGAAGTCGCCGATCGAATGCCAGTACTCCTCGCGCTCCTCGACGCCGGAGTGACCCGCGCCGGCCAGCAGCACCGTCTTCGCGATGCCGCCCCAGCGCTTGGCGAGCGCAAGGCCGTTCTTCACCGGCGTGATGGAATCCTTCTCCGCGAGGAGGAACAGCGCGGGCACGGATACGCTCGGCGCCATCAGCGACGGGTTGTACCGTCCCTGCAGCAGCCACCCCACCGGCAGGCCATGGAAGTGCAGCGCGCCGAGAGCCTCGGCGCTGTCGAACGGCGTGGCGAGGATGGCGGCGCGCACCTTGCGCGCGGCGGCAACCGCGGTCGCGACATACGAGCCGAGGCTGCGACCGAGCACCACGATGTTGGCGCCATCGATGTCCGGCCGGGCGCGCGCCCAGTCGTAGACCAGCTTGGCGTCGGATAGCACGGCGCGCTCGGAGGGCGAGCCCTGCGAAAGGCCGAAGCCGCGGTAGTTGACCATCAGCCAGCCCCAATCGCCGGACTGGGCGCGCGGCACGAACTCGGAGACTTCCTGCCCGACGCCGCCGTAGACGATGACCAGCGGATGCGGCTTGCCGGCTTTCCAGTTGTCGGGGCGCTTCAGCCAGCCGTGCAGCGTGTAGCCTTCCGGGGTCGAGACCCGTACTTCCTCGATATGCCCGGTGGCCGACAAGGCCTTCAGGTGCTGCGTGTCGAAGCTGGGCGGCCGGAAGACGAGCGGCTTCTCGAGCGGCTCGAGGAACGGCGCGACGCATCCCGCGGCGACGACCGCGGCGGTCATCGCGACGGAGACTAGAATGCCTCTCGAGCGCATGTCATTAAGACCGCTCGGAGCATTGACTGTTGCATCACTAGGCTGACTGACCTATATGACACCGGAAATCCAGATCGAGATCGCCTCCGACGTCGTTTGCCCCTGGTGCTACATCGGCAAACGGCGACTCGAGAAGGCTCTTCGGCTACTCGATGGCGAGGTGAAAGCGAAAATTGTCTGGCTTCCCTTTCAGCTGAATCCGGGAATTCCTGACGAAGGCATGCCGCGCGCCGAATATCGCAAGGCGAAGTTCGGCTCGATCGAGCGCGGCCGCGAGCTCGACGCGCGCGTTGCGCACGAGGGCAGCGGCGAGGGCATCGCGTTTGCTTTTGATCGTATCGAGCGTACGCCGAACACGCGCGCCGCGCATCAGCTGATCGAGCTCGCCCAGGCCCAGGGCGCGGGGCAGGCCGTCGTCGATGCGCTGTTTCGCGCCTATTTCGAGGAAGCGAGGAACATCGGCGATGCGGCGGTGCTCGCCGAAATCGCGAGCGCGAACGGCGTGTCGGGCTGGCCCGGACGCGCGAACGCTACAGGCGTAGCGGAGCTCGAGGACGATGTGCGCAATCTCGGCATCTCGGCCGTGCCGACCTTCATCGTGGATCGCAAGCTCGGCGTGTCCGGCGCGCACCCGCCGCAGGCGCTGGCCGCAGCGATTCGCGAAGCCTTGGCGTCCGGGTCTACCCCTAAGTGAAGTCCAGGCGCGACTCGAGCGCGATGCTGTAGATCGCGATCGGCTCTCGCTTCGGGATCTCGAGCGCGGGCAGCGGGGCGGCGCCGAGCGCTTGCGCATCGACGCCGAGCGCCTTGATGAAGTCGGCCGACAGGATGACTTCCCCCGAGCGCGCGCGGTGCACGAGCCGCTCGCAAACACTGACGCAGTCGCCGAACGCGACGAACTGCTGCGCGCCGAGCGGCCCGGCCATGCCGAATACCGCTTCGCCCAGGTGCAGGGCGACCGACACCGCGGCCGGCAGGCCGTACTCGTTCTTCCATTGCTCGCCCATGGCGCCGAACTCCCGCTGCACATCCTGCGCGGCTTTCAGCGCGCGGACGGCGAACTCCTTTGGATCACGGGCGGCGAACGCAGCGACCAGCGCGTCGTTCTGCACCGAGAGGACCTTGCCCTTGTTCGCGGTGACGCCCATGCCGCAGAGCGAGAAGAAATCGTTGGCGAGCGCCAGCACCTTGTCGGGCTGCAGGACCTCGGAGAGGCGCGTGAAGTTGCGCAGCTCCGCGTAGACGATCGCCGCCTGGCGACGCTCAGCGTCTTGCATCGCCCGCCGCCGCAATGCCGTCGAGGTAGTGCTCCCAGACATGCAGGTTGCGCTCGCACGCCTTCACCGCCGCGTCCTCCATGTGCAGCTCCTTGGCGAATTTCTCCACCGCGCGCCACCCCATGTTCGAGTGCGCGATGTCGGCCTCGGTATGCAGCTCGAAGAACTCGAGCTCGTCGCCTTGCAGCCCGAACAGCTTCCCCCAGCGGCCGCGCTCGATGCCGAACCAGCCGCGCTTCCTGATCTCGCCCTTGCCGTAGCCGGGGACGTTGGCGCGCTCCGCGCAGGTGTTGGCGACGATGCCTTCGAGCCAGTGGCGGTTGGCCATCAGGCCGTCCCAGGCCGCCCAGCAGAGCTCGGTCGAGGGCAGCGGCTTCGCTGCCTTGATCTCGCTGCGCTTGAGGCCGATGCGCACGCCGAGGTCCTCGAGGATCTGCCAGTGCGCCCGCCCGCCGCCGTGCTCGTGATCCGCGATCACCTCTTCGCTGCAGGCGCCGATGATGCGCAGGCGCGTTTCCCAGTCGGGACAGTTGGTCGCGACCTTGAGCTTCAGCACGGAGTTGCGCTGCCGCGTGTTCAGCCGGTGCTGCAGGGCGAACATGCGCGCGCGCCCCTTGGTCATCGGCTCGCGGAACCAGCGGCAGCGCGAGACGAAATCGCTCACCACCGCGTCCATGCGTCCTACAACGCCCATCAGTGGAACAACACCACCAGCGTAACGAGGAACACCACGAGCGAGCTGGCGGCGAAAAAGGTGAGCGTGGTCTTCGACACATCGGGCAGGTCCGGGTCGCGCGGGATGGGCGCGTCGTGCTCGTCGTGCTCGTCGTCGGCGCCGTGCGCGCTCTTCTTCGGCACGGTGCTCATGGCGATGGTCGCGTCGTCGTCCTTCTTCGCCCGCACGATCGTCGTCTCGGCGTCGCCCTGCAGCGCGGCCACCTTGTCGTTGAAGTTGCGGAAGAAGTCATCGGCCACCTTCTTCGCGGCCGCGTCGACCAGGCGCGAGCCGATCTGCGCGAGCTTGCCGCCCACGCTCGCCTTCACGTCGTAGCTGAGCTTGGTCTGGTCGCCCTCGGGCGCAAGACGCACCTGCGCGCCGCCTTTTGCGAATCCCGCGGGCCCGCCCTGTCCCTCGAAGGAGATCGAGTAGGACTGCGGCGGCTTGATGTCGGACAGCGCGAGCTTGCCCTTGAACTTGGCGCTCACCGGCCCGACGCGCGCGACCATCAGCACCTGGTACTGGTTCTCGCCGATGGGATCGATCGATTCGCAGCCCGGCACGCAGGCCTTGAGCATCTCGGGGTCGTTGAGCGCATCCCACACGGCCTGCTGCGGGGCGGGGACGAGCTGCTCGCCACTCATTTCCATGCCGGCTTTTCCTTCAAAGGATTAGTGAGCGTCCTCGCCAGGTCGACGAGGCTCTTGAGATTATGCACCGGCAGGAAGAGGTCCACGTGCGGCAGCATCGCGCGCACGCCGGCGGGTCGCGCCTCGAACTTCTCATAGCGCAGGAGCGGGTTCAGCCAGACGACATAGCGCGAGGACATGGCAAGGCGCTCCATCTCCTCGCCCAGGCCTTCGCCGGCTTCGCGATCGAGGCCGTCGGAGACCAGCAGCAGGCAGGCGTTCTGCGCGAGCGTGCGCCGCGCCCACTTGAAATTGAACTCGCGCAGGCTCGCGCCGATGCGCGTGCCGCCGGACCAGTCCTTGATCGCCTCGGCCACCTTGGCCATCGCCACGTCGACGTCGCGATGGCGAAGCTGCCGGGTGATATTGGTGAGCCGCGTGCCGAACACGAACACGCTCACCCTGTCGCGGTCGTTGGTGATCGCGTGCAGGAAGTGCAGGAACATGCGCGCGTAGGGGTTCATCGATCCGGAGATGTCGCACAGCACGACGAGCGGCGGGTGCAGGCGGCGCGGCGCGGCGCGTACCAGCGGGATGATGTGGCCGCCTTCGCGCAGGCTTTCGCGCAGGCTCGCCCGCAGGTCGATGCGCCGTCCCGCGCGGTGGCGGTAGAAGCGCCGCGTGCGGATCTCCGGCAGCGGCAGGCGAAGCTGCGCGATCATCTTCTTCGCTTCGGCGAGCTCGGCCGCCGACATGGTGTCGAAGTCCATGCGCTGCAGGACCTCGCGCGACGAGAAGGTGAGCCGCGCCTCCATCTCGAGGCGCTCCTCGCGCGCGGCGTCGTCGCGGTTGCGGTTGTGCAGCGCATCGGTCAGGCGCTGGCTCTGCTGCTCGGGCTTCGCGGCGAGGCCCTGCGCCTTCGGCACGAGGAGCTGCATCATGCGCTCGGCGAGCTTCGGGTCGCGCCAGAAGATCTGGAACGCCTGGTCGAAGATCGGGCGCTGCTCCTGCTTGGAGAGCAGCACCGCCGACATGGTCCAGTACCAGTCTTCCCGGTGCGCGGCGCCGGCGATCTGCAGCGCCTTCACCGTGTCGATCACCCGATCGGGGCCGATGCGCAATCCGGCTGCGCGCAACAGGCGCGCGAAGTGCATGACATTTTCGGAAAGCCGGCCTTGCTTCACGCCGCGGCTTTGGCCGGCAGCGGACATTCGCGGGCGAGCTTCTCGATTGCCGGGGACGCCGCGATGTGCTGGTCGCGGAAGTAGGCTTCGTGATTGCGCTCCACCTCGGCGAGCCAGTAGACGTAGTTCACCATCAGGCCGGCCGAGCGCGCCATGCCCTGCTCGGAGGAGTCCCCCATCCAGTTCAGGCGCTCGAGCGCCGCGCCATTGCCCAGATGGAAGCGCGCCACTGGGTCCAGTGGCTCTTTGTCCTGCTTTGCGTTCACCAGGTAATACGCGCAGAGGCGCATCAGCAGCTTTTGCAGCGCTTCCGGTACCTCGCCGATGTGCCACGCGGGGTCTCCCAGACGCGCGAGCAGCGCCTTGTGCTCGCCCTCCAGGCTCACGCTCTCCAGCCATTTGCGAAAGCCCGGGATCGGCGACAGCGTTGCGAAGCGACGCAGGTGCGGGAACTCGCGCTTGAGGTCCTCCGCGACCTGCTTGATGAGCTGGTTGCCGAATGAGATGCCGCGCAGGCCCTGTTGGCAGTTCGTGATGGAGTAGAAGACCGCGCAATCGGCATCGGCGGGCGCCTCGACCGGCGCGTCCTTGTCGAGGAGCGGCTGCACGTGCGCGCTCATGCCGCGGGTGAGAGCGACCTGGATGAAGATGATCGGCTCGTCGGGCAGCTGCGGGTGGAAAAAGGCGAAGCAGCGCCGGTCGCCCTCCAGCCGGCGGCGCAGGTCCCACCACCCGCGCATGGCGTGCACCGCCTCGTACTGGATCAGCTTCTCGAGCACCATCGCCGGGGTGCGCCAGTCGATGCGCTCGAGCCGCAGGAACCCGCGGTTGAACCACGAGCGCAAAAGCCGCAGCAGATCGGCGTCGATCACGTTCCAGTGCGGGTGCGCGCGCAGCCGGTCGAGGAGCTGGCGGCGCATGTCGACGAGCGCGGCGGTGCCCCCGGGCGCCATGTTGAGCCGGTGAAACAGCTCCTGGCGCGCCGGCTCGAGCACCGACTGCAGCGCGATCAGGCGCTCGGGCGTCGGGTCCGCCTGGTACGCGCTCGCCGCGCGTCCGACCGCCTCCGGGGAGGGCGAGTACTGCTGCGCGAGCGCCTCGAAGAACTCGTCGCGCGAAGCCTCGTCGAGCGCCTTGTACGCAACCAGGGCATCGCTCGCGAGCGCGGTGCTTGCGTATTCGCCGCTTTCCGCGAGTAGCGCGCTGCAGATGGAAAGCAGCTCGGCGGCGCGCCGGTCCGTGCCGGCGCGGCCGGCGCCGATCAGCTTGCGCAGGAAACTCGCCGCGCTCACGCGGCTGCGGCGGCCTTCGCCTCGCCCACCAGGCGCTCGACCTCTTCGCCCCCGACGCGCTCGATGTCGTCACGGTACTTGAGCAGCACGCCGAGGGTGTTGTTCACCGTCTCGGGATCGAGCGCGACGCGGTCGAGCGCGACCAGGCAGTTCGCCCAGTCGATGGTCTCGGCGACACCGGGCAGCTTAAAGAGCTCGCTCTTGCGCAGGCGCTGCACGAAGGCGACGACCTCGCGCGACAGCGCAGCGCCGGCCTTCGGCGCCTTGCGCGTGAGGATCTCGAGCTCGCGCTTCGCGTCGGGATAGTCGACCCAGTGGTAGAAGCAGCGCCGCTTCACCGCATCGTGGATCTCGCGCGTGCGGTTCGAGGTGATCACCACGATCGGCGGCTCCTTCGCCTTCAGCGTGCCGATTTCCGGGATGGTGATCTGCCAGTCGGAGAGCACCTCGAGCAGATACGCTTCGAACGGCTCATCGGTGCGATCAAGCTCATCGATCAGCAGCACGGGCGCGTCACCTTCCAGGGCACGCGCGAGCGGCCGCTTGACCAGGAACTCATCGGAGTAGATCTGCGCGCCGAGCTTCGTCTTGTCCTTCTCGCCCGAGGCCTCGGCGAGCCGGATCTCGATCATCTGGCGCGAGTAGTTCCACTCGTAGGCGGCCTGCGCGATATCGAGGCCTTCGTAGCACTGCAGGCGGATGAGCTCGCGTCCGAGCGCGAGCGAGACCACCTTCGCGATCTCGGTCTTGCCGACGCCGGCCTCCCCCTCGAGGAACAGAGGCCGGCGCATGGCGAGCGACAGGAAGAGCGAGGTCGCAAGGCTGCGATCGGCCACGTATTCGCCGGAGGCGAGCAGCGCCTGGGTCTCGTCGATCGACTTGGGGAATGCCTTGGGCACGGTGACCAAAAGGAGGAAGCGTCTGAAAGAGCGGCATTTTCCCGATTTTGGGCGGGTACCGCCACCCTTTGTTCGCACGGCGGCGTCGCTAAAGGAAAGGTTGTGGCGGCGCGGCATCCGGCGAAGAATAGGCATCCCATCATGACCTCTCGACGGTCCTTCCTTGCAGGCGCTCTCGCGCTCGCCTCGGCGCCGCTCGGCGCGCAGGACAAGCCCGCCGCGCGGGTGGTCCGCATCGGCATGCTGGAGACGGTGCCGATCCAGGCGAACAACACGAACCTCGCCGAGCTGCACAGGGGGCTGAAGGAGCTCGGCTACGCCGAGGGCGCGAACTACGCGATCCTCTATCGCTCCTCCGAAGGGCATGCCGAGCGCTTTCCGGGCCTCGCCGCAGACCTGGCCAAGCAGAAGGTCGATGTCTATCTCACGCGCGGCACGCCGGCGACGCTCGCCGCGCGCGACACCGAAAGCGGCATTCCGGTCGTTGCATCCGCCATCGCCGACAGCATCGACGGCGTGACGGGCATGACGAGCCAGGTGACCGAGCTAAGCGCGAAACGCATGGAATTCCTGAAGGCCCTGGCACCCGGCGTAAAGCGCGTCGGCGCGCTGATCAATCCGGACAATCCGGCGTCGCTCGCCAACTGGAAGATGATCGAGGGCGCCGCGCCGGGGATGAACCTCAAGCCGGACATGATCGACGTGCGCCGGCCGGATGGGCTGGGCGCTGCGCTCGACGCCGCGCTGAAAAACGGCGTCGACGGCCTGATCTTCGGCATCGAGACCTTCACCAACCAGGCGATGATCATCGACTTCACCGCGAAGAACCGGCTGCCCGCGGTGTATGCGGCGCGCAACCTGGTCGAGTCGGGCGGCCTTCTCTCCTACGGCGTCCTCTACTCGAATCTCTATTACCGCTCGGCGAGCTACATCGACAAGGTGCTCAAAGGCGCCAAGCCCGCCGACCTGCCGATCGAGAAGGCAGCCAAGTTCGAGCTCGTCATGAACCGCAAGACCGCGCACGCGCTGAAGATCGCCATCCCGCCAGACCTCCTGCTGCGCTCGGACGAAATCATCGACTGAGCTGGGCACGGGCTTTGCGTCCTTCGGCGGGGCTATCTACCTCCGGAGGAATCAATGGAAATGCAAATGGTGAAGGAACTGATCCTGGAATCGCTCGAGCACGAGCGGGGCGGGGTGAAGATCTATGAGACGGCCCTCAAGTGCGCGCAGAACGAGGACCTGAAGGAAGAGTGGGAGAAGTACCAGCAGGAAACCGAGCGGCACGTGCAGATCCTACAAGACGTGTGCTCGCAGATGCAGCTCGATGCGGAAGAGCAGACGCCCGGCCGCAAGATCGTGCAGGACATGGGCATGTCGCTCGTCGCCGCAATGGAGGCCGCGCTCGGCGCCGGCAATCCCGCGAAGGCCGAGTGCGTCGCCGCCGAATGCGTGGTGCTCGCCGAAACGAAAGACCACGCCAACTGGCAGCTGATCGGCGAGGTCACGAAAAAGATGACAGGCGCCGAAGGCAAGGCCCTCAAGGAAGCGTACAAGGAAGTCGAGGACCAGGAAGACGAGCACTATTACCATTCCAAGGGCTGGATGCGTGAGCTCTCCCTGCAGGCACTCGGCTTGAAGGCGATGCTGCCGCCGCCGGAAGAGAAGAAGCACGTCAAGACCGCCATCGGCGCGGCGCGCGCGGAGCAGTCGCGCAAGTCGCACTAAATCGGGGTCAGAGCCCGATTAAAAAAGCCCGCCTAGGCGGGCTTTTTTTTGCCGTGAATTCCTACTTGAGCGCCTGCTCCACCGCGCGCTTGCACATGATGGTGATGAGGTGCGCGCGGTATTCGGGTGAGGCGTGCAGGTCGTTGTTCAAGCCGTCGGGCTTCACCTTGATGTTGGCGACCGCTTCCGGCGCGAACTTCGCCGAGAGCGCTTTTTCCATCTCGGTCTGGCGGAAGGCGCGCGCGCCGGCGCCGGTCACGCCGACGCGCACGTTGCCGGAGCCGAAGTCGGCGACGTAGACGCCGACGAGGGCGAAGCGCGAGGCGGGGTTGCGGAACTTCATGTAGGCGCCGCGCTTCGGGACCTGGAACGAGACGGAGGTGATGAGCTCACCCGGTTGCAGCGCCGTCTCGTACAACCCGGTGAAGAACTGCTCCGCGGCGATTTTGCGCTTGTCGGTGGTGATGCTGCCGTTGAGCGCGAACACGGCCGCGGGATAGTCGGCCGCCGGATCGCTGTTGGCGATCGAGCCGCCGATGGTTCCCATGTGCCGCACCTGGCGGTCGCCGATCAGCGCCGCCATGGCGGCGAGCGAAGGGATCGCTTTCTTGATCTCGGCGGACCCGGCGACCTCTGCATGACGCGTCATGGCGCCAATCTCGACGGCGCTGCCGGAGACCTTGATGCCGGTGAGCTCCTTGATCGTGCCGAGGTCGATGAGGTCGGAAGGCGAGGACAGGCGCAGCTTCATCGCCTGCACCAGGCTTTGCCCTCCCGCGAGGTAGCGGCCTTCGCCCTTCTTGCTGGCGAGGGACAGCGCGTCTTTGGTGCTCGTGGGACGGTGGTACTGGAATGCGTGCATGAAGTTCTCCTAGGAAGCGGGGTGCATCGCGCGCCACAGGTTCTGCGCCGTGGCGGGCATGGGGACGTCCTTGATGCCGAGCGCGTCGGTGATGGCGTTCATCACCGCCGCCGGTGCGCCGATGGCGCCAGCCTCGCCGCAGCCTTTGACGCCGAGCGGGTTGTGCGTGCAGGGCGTCTCGCGCGTGTCGATCTTGAAAAGCGGGAGGTCGGTGGCTCGCGGGATGCAATAGTCGTTGAACGAGCCGCTGACCAGCTGGCCGCTCAGGTCGTACGCGCAGTTCTCCGTCAGGGCCTGGCCGATGCCCTGCGCGAGGCCGCCGTGCACCTGCCCCTCCACGATCATCGGGTTGATGATCTTGCCGAAGTCGTCCACGGCGGTGAAGGCGCAAATCTGCGCCGCACCGGTCTCGCGGTCGACCTCCACCTCGCACACGTAGCTGCCGGCGGGGAAGGTGAAGTTGGCCGGATCGTAGAACGCGTTCTCATTCAGGCCGGGCTCGAGCTTGTCGAGCGGATAGTTGTGCGGCACATAAGCCGCGAACGCGACCTCGCCGAAGGTTTTCTTGCGGTCGGTCCCGGCGACCCTGAATGTGCCGCGGTCGTACTCGATGTCGGCTTCCGATGCTTCCAGCAGATGGGCGGCGATCTTCCTGCCTTTGGCGACGACCTTGTCGAGCGCCTTTACGATCGCAGTGCCGCCGACCGCGATCGAGCGCGAGCCGTACGTGCCCATGCCGAAGAGCACCTTCGAAGTGTCGCCGTGCACGATCTCGACCTGGTCCATGCCCAGGCCGAGGCGATCGGCCACCACTTGCGCAAACGTGGTCTCGTGTCCCTGGCCGTGCTGGTGCGAGCCGGTGAACACGGTGACGGTGCCGGTGGGATGCACGCGCACCTCGCCCGCCTCGAACAGGCCCGCGCGCGCACCGAGGGCGCCGGCGACATTGGAAGGTGCGATGCCGCACGCCTCGATGTAGCAGGCGTACCCGAGCCCGCGCAGCTTGCCGCGCCTTTGCGATTGCTCGCGGCGGTCCTTGAAGCCGGCGACATCGGCGAGCTTCAGCGCTGCCCCGAGCGTGGCTTCGTAGTTGCCCGCGTCGTAGCAAAGCGCGACCGGCGTCTGGTAAGGAAACTCGCTGATGAAGTTGCGCCGGCGCAGCTCCACCGGGTCGAGCTTCATCTCGCGCGCCGCGGTCTCGACGAGCCGCTCGACCACGTAGGTGGCCTCGGGCCGGCCCGCGCCGCGATACGCGTCCACCGGCGTCGTGTTGGTGAACACCGCCGTGACCTCGCAATGGATCGCGGGCGTCTTGTACTGCCCGGCGAGCAACGTGGCGTAGAGGATCGTCGGGATGCACGAGGCAAAGGTGGAGAGATACGCGCCGAGGTTCGCGGTAGTGCGCACGCGCATGGCGAGGAACTTGCCGTCCTTGTCGAGCGCGAGCTCTGCAACCGTGGTGTGGTCTCGCCCGTGCGCATCGGAGACGAAAGCCTCGGAGCGATCCGAGGTCCACTTCACCGCGCGATTGATCTGCTTCGCCGCCCAGGTGACGACGACGTCTTCCGGGTAGAGATAGATCTTCGAGCCGAAGCCGCCGCCGACGTCGGGCGCGACGACGCGCACCTTGCTCTCGGGGAGTCCCAGCACGAAGGCGGTCATCAGCAGGCGCTCGACGTGGGGGTTCTGGCTCGCGACGTAGAGCGTGTAGCTGTCGTCGGCCCGCGAGTAAATGGCATTCGCCGAGCGCGGCTCGATGGCGTTCGGCACGAGGCGGTTGTTGATGAAGTCGAGCTTGGTGACGTGTGCCGCCTTCGCGAATGCCGCATCGACGACGCTCTTGTCGCCGATCGCCCAGACGTAGCACGTGTTGTCGGGCGCGATCTCATGCAGTGCCGGGCCCTTGCTCGCCTTCGCCGCGCTGACCACCGCCGGCAAAGGCTGGTAGTCGACGTCGATCAGCTCGGCGGCATCGCGTGCCTGTGCCTGTGTCTCGGCGATCACGACCGCCACGCGCTCGCCGACGTGCCGCACCTTGCCCTGCGCAAGCGGCGGATACGGCGGCTCCTTCATCGGCTGGCCTTTGACATCGGTGATCAGCCATCCGCAGGGCAGCCCGCCCATCTTCGCCGCGGCGAGGTCGGCGCCGGTGTAGACCGCGATGACGCCGGGTGCCTTGCGCGCCTTGTCCGTCTTGACCGATTTCAGAACCGCGTGAGCATGCGGCGAGCGCACGAACGCGGCATGCGCTTGCCCGGCGAGGGCTACGTCATCCGTGTACTGGCCCGTGCCGGTGAGGAAGCGATAGTCTTCCTTGCGGGCTACGCGTGCACCGATCAGCGATGTGCTCATGGCGGGCCTCCATCATTTTGTCGCGGCCATGGCGCGGGCGCCGGCCATGATGCTTTTGACGATGTTGTGGTAGCCGGTGCAGCGGCACAGGTTGCCCTCGAGGCTCTCGCGCACCTCGTGCTCGGTCGGGCTGGGATGGCTCTTCGCGAAATCGAGCGCGTTCATCACCATTCCCGGGGTGCAAAAGCCGCATTGCAGGCCGTGGTTCTCCTTGAAAGCAGCCTGCATCGGATGCAAGGTGCCGTCGGCGTGGGCCACGCCCTCGATGGTCAGGATGTCGGCCCCCTCGGCCTGCATCGCCACGATCGAGCAGCTTTTGATCGCTTTGCCGTTCATGTGCACCGTGCAGGCCCCGCATTGGGCGGTGTCGCAGCCGACATGGGTGCCGGTGAGGCGCAGGTTCTCCCGGATGAGGGTGACCAGGAGGGTGCGTTCCTCGACCTCCGCGGATACCGGCTTGCCGTTTACCTTCATGGATACGCGTATCGACATGCGGGCCTCGTCTTGGGGTTTCTTTCGGGGACCGGAAATCGTAGCATTTCCCGCAGTGAGATTGCTCATCGTCGAGGACGACGCACCCCTCGCTTCCGGATTGCGGCGCATCCTGGAAGCGGAGGGCCATGCCGTCGACGTCACCTCGCGCGGCGAGCAGGCAGTGCTCGCCGCATCGCAGGAGCGCTTCGACCTCGTCATCCTGGATATCGGCCTGCCGCAGATGGATGGCTTTGAGGTGCTGCGGCGGCTGCGCACCGGATCGGCAGACAAGAACGGGCCGATGCCGGTCCTCGTGCTCACGGCGCGCGACGCGGTGGAAGACCGGGTGCACGGACTCGACCTGGGCGCCGACGACTACATGGTGAAGCCCTTCGCCATGCCGGAGCTCACCGCGCGCGTGCGCGCGCTCCTGCGCCGCTCGCAGGCGCACGGCGGGCCGCGCATCACGCACGGGCCGCTCGCGCTCGATACGGTCGCGCGCCGCGCGTTCCTGCGAAACGAGCCCCTCGAGCTCGCCGCGCGCGAATGGGCGGTGCTCGAGGTGCTGCTCGGCAAGGTGGAGAAGATCGTGTCGAAGGAGGCCATCATCCAGGCGGTGGCCGGCTGGGGGGACGACCTGTCGCCCAACGCGATCGAAGTCTACGTCTCGCGCCTGCGCTCGAAGCTCGAGCCGGCGGGGATCAAGATCCGCACGGTCCGCGGCTTCGGCTACATGCTGGAAGAGTTCAAGGGAAACTGAACATGGCTGCGCGCAGCCTCCGCGCCCATTTGCTGCGGATGCTGCTCCCGCCGATTGCCGCGCTCCTCCTGCTGGGCGCGCTCGTTGCGTACTACCCGTCGATCGAGCCGGCCACGGCCGCCTACGACCAGGGACTGGTGGACATCGGTGTCTCGCTCGGCGCCTACATCCGCCCCGTGGCGCAGGGGTTCCGTCTGGAGCTGCCCTCTGCGGTCGATCAGGTCCTGCGGCGCGACAGCTACGACAGCGTTTACTACCAGGTGCTCGGGCCGCAGGGGGAGAGGATTGCGGGCGACGATGGCCTGCCGGGTCCGGCGAGCGACAACGGCGACGCGATCATCACCTACGACACGACGTACAAGGACCAGAACGTGCGCGCCATCGCGCTGCGGGCGAAATGCGGCGACGCCTCGTGCCGGGTGGTGGTCGCCGAGACCACGGTGAAGCGCAAGCGCCTCGCCCGCGACATCCTGTTCTCCACGCTGCTGCCGGAGATCATGATCGCCTTCGCCACGCTGCTCATCGTGTGGTTCGGCGTGAAGCGCGGCCTCGCGCCGCTCGCGCGCCTGTCGGACGAAATCAAGGCGCGCTCCCCCGGCGACCTGCGCCCGATCGACGCCGCCGGCACGCCGGAAGAGGCCGCGCCGCTGGTGAGCGCGCTGAACGGCCTGCTGGGCGAGGTCGCGCAGTCCAGCCGCAACCAGCAGCGCTTCCTCGCGAACGCCGCGCACCAGCTGCGCACGCCGCTCGCCGGACTGCAGGCGCACACCGAGCTCGCGCTCGCCAAGCCCCTCCCGGATCCGGTGCGCGCGGAGCTGCAGCAGGTGCACGAAGCGACCACGCGCACCGCGCGGCTCGCGAACCAGCTCCTCGCGCTCGCGCGCGCGGAGCCCGGCGCGCGCAGCAATGCCGCGCAGGTGAACCTGCGCTCGCTAGCGGAAGGCGAGGCCGATACCTGGGTGCACCAGGCGCTCGCGCGCGACGTCGATCTGGGCTTTGAGCTTGAGGCCGCGCAGGTGCAAGGCGATGCTTTCCTGCTGCGCGAGGCGCTCGCCAATCTCGTGCACAACGCCATAGAGTATTCGCACCGCGGCGCGCGCGTGACCGTACGCACCGGCCGCCGCGGCGCGCAGGCGTTCGTCGAGGTGGAAGACGACGGGCCCGGCATTCCGCCGGCCGAGCGCGAGCGCGTGCTTGAGCGCTTCTACCGCGTGCCGGGCACCACCGGCACCGGCAGCGGACTCGGTCTCGCCATCGTGCGCGAGATCGCCGCCGGCCATGGCGGCAGCATTGTCATTACCGAGGGCGGAACGGCCGCCTCTGAGCCTAAGGGTTGTCGAGTTGCGATAACATTTCCGCATGGATAGCGTCGACATCGAAGTGCTGCGGACCGCCGAGCAGTGGCGCAAGAGCGGCCGGCGCGTCGCGCTCGGCACGATCGTCAAGACCTGGGGCTCGGCGCCGCGGCCGATCGGCGCGATGGTCGCGATCCGCGATGACGGCCAGATCGTCGGCTCGGTGTCCGGCGGTTGCGTGGAAGACGATCTCGTCGAGAAAGTGCGCGACCAGTTCGCCGCGGCGAAGAAGCCGGAGCTGGTGACCTACGGGATCACGAACGCCGAAGCCACGCGCTGGGGCCTGCCGTGCGGCGGCACGCTCGAGCTGGTGCTCGAGCCGATCAGCGAAAAGAGCGGCCTCGCCGAGCTTCTCGACAAGGTGCAATCGCAGCAGCTCGTCAAGCGCCGCGTCGAGATGGATAGCGGACGCGCCACGCTCGAGCCGGGCCGCTGGCAGGACGTCCTCGAGTTCGACGGGCGCATGCTCTCCGCGGTGCACGGCCCGCGCTGGCGGCTGGTGCTGATCGGCGCCGGGCAGCTCACGCGCTACCTCGCCGAGATGGCGCGC
>DATLDY010000087.1:0-5639 GCA_035525655.1 Burkholderiales bacterium | reverse complement strand
AGGCCGCGGCTTCGCGTCCCATCACGATCATGCGCAGGATCTCCTCCCGATTGGTCTCGGATACCGGTCGGCTGCCAACCACGCACCCCGTCTTCATGACCGACACGCGGTCGCACAGGTCGAAGACGTGAGCCAGGTTGTGGCTGATCATCAGGATGGTCAGGCCCTGGTCGCGCATTTCCTTTACCAGCTCCAGCACCTTGCGCGTTTCCTCTACGCCGAGGGCCGCGGTTGGCTCGTCGAGGATGATGACGCGCGCGTTGAAGTACACGGCGCGCGCGATGCCGACGCACTGGCGCTGGCCGCCGGAGAGCGTGCGCACCTTCTGGCGCAGGTCGGGGATGCGGATCTTCAGGCGGCCGAGGAGCCGGCCGGCTTCCTCGTTCATGCGCTTGAGGTCCATGAATGGCGCGAGCAGGCCTTTGCACAGGAGCTCCCGGCCGAGAAAGATGTTGGCCGGGATGTCGAGGTTGTCGGCGAGCGCCAGGTCCTGATACACGGTCTCGATGCCGAGCCCCTTTGCATCGCGCGGCTCGCGGATTGCCACCGGCTTGCCGTCGAAGCGGATCTCGCCCTCGTCCGCCGGCGCGGCGCCCGAGAGCGCCTTGATGAGGCTCGACTTGCCGGCGGCGTTGTCGCCGACGACGGCGTGGATCTCGCGGGGCAGGACGGTGAGGTCCGCCCCCGCGAGCGCCTGCACGCCGCCGTAGCGCTTGCGCATGCCGCGCATCTCGATCAGCGGCTCGATGACGGGCCCGCTCATCAGAGCTTCTTCTGCGCCTGCAGCACCTTGTTCCAGTCCGGCGTCGGCTTCTCCTCCACCGGCATCGCCCAGGGCGCCGCATTGCCCTTCTCCACGATGACCACCGGCAGGGCAATCTCCTTCGGGAATTTCTCGCCGCGCAGGTGGCGGATCGCCGCCGAGGTGGCGAGGAAGCCCTGGTCGTGGCCGCTGTAGTCCGCGGTCGCCTGCATCTTGCCCGACTGGATCGCCGCGATGCCATCCGGGATGGCGTCGATGCCGACGACTTTCGTCTTGCCGCCGCGACCCGCTGCGGCGAGCGCTTCCGACACGCCGACCGCCATGTCGTCGTTCGCGCAGATCACGCCGTCGATCTGCGGGAAGCGCTGCATCAGGTTCTCGAATACCTGCACCGCCGGCAGGCGGCGATAGTTGCCCGGTTGCGAAGCGAGGAGCTCGATCTGCGGATGCTCCTTCAGCGCGCGCTCCATGCCCTTCTTGCGGTTCTGCGCCGTGATCGCCGCCGGGACGCCGTCGATGTGCACGATCTTGCCCTTGCCGCCGATCGACTTGATGAGGTAGCTGGTGATCTCGTAGCCGATGGTCTCGTCGTCCGAGCCGACGTAGGTGACCGACTCGACGTCGCTCATGCGGTTGGAGAAGATCACCACCGGGATCCCGGCCTGGTTCACTTTCTGGATGCTCGGCACGAGGGCCTTGAAGTCCACCGGCACGAACACCATCGCGGCCGGCTTTCTCACGATCCAGTCCTCGACGAGGCGCGTCTGCTCCTCGATGTTGTCCGGCTTGGTCGGCGCGGCGTGCTCGACGTCGGCACCGAGCTGTTTTCCGGCCTTGTCCGCGCCGACACGCACGGCCTTCCAGAATGGATTGGTGACGTTCTTGGTGAACACGACGATCTTCGGCCGTGCCTGCGCAAAGGCGGCGCTGGGGACGGCGAGCATTGCGGCAACAACGATGGCCAACAGCTTCATGACATCCTCCTCTTGAATGTAACGTCTGCGAAGACTGCGAGAATCAGGATCACGCCCATGGCGAACGCCTGCCAGAACGTGGCGATGCCGAGCATGTTCATTCCGTTGACCACCAGCGCGAGGATCAGCGATCCGATCGCGGTGCCGACGATGCCGCCGACGCCGCCGAAGAGCGAAGTGCCGCCCAGGCACACCGCGGCGATGGCGGTGAGCAGCAGCTCTTCGCCCGTGCCGGAATCCGCGGCGTTCACCCGCGCGATGACCACCAGCCCGGCAAAGGCGGCGAGCATGCCGCTAAGCGCGTAGACCGTCACCAGGTAACGCTTTGTCGGCATGCCGGTGAGCCTTGCCGCTACCGGATTGCCGCCCATTGCGTAGAGCGCGCGGCCGAATCGCGTGAGATGCAGCACGACGTGCAGCGCCAGCAGCAGCAGGGCGCCGGCGATGACCGGAATGGGCAGCGACGCGAAGAAGCCGGCGCCGAGCGCGCGGAATCCGGCCGGGAAGCCATGGATGACTTCGCCCTTCATGAATACATAGCCGAGGCCATGCGCCACCCACAGCATCCCGTACGTGGCGATGAAGGCCGGGATGCCGACATAGGCGACGAGCGCGCCGTTCACGATGCCGCATGCAAGGCCGGCGCCCAGCGCGGCGAGGATGCCGAGAAGCACATAGCCCTTGACGATGAACCCCGCACCGACGCACGCCGCGAGCCCGAGCACCGCGCCCACGGACAGATCGATGCCGCCGGTCAGCACGACGAGCGTGAGGCCGGCAGCCATCAGGAACTGGAGCGCCGCCTGCCGCAGCACGATCACCATGTTGTCCGTGGTGAGGAAATGCGGGCTCACGATGGCGAGGAGCAGGACGAGCGCCGCGACGAACGCGGTGCGCGTCACCACGACGAACAGCATCTCGGTGGGAAGTCGCTGCACTGCGGCGATCATGAGCGATTACGCAGCGCGTCGAGCGCGACCGCGGACACGATCACGAGGCCGACCACGGCGACCTGCCACTCCGTGCCGAGGCCGATCAGGTTCAAGCCGTTGCGCAGCACGGCGACGGCGAGCGCGCCGACCAGCGTGCCCCAGATGCCGCCATAGCCCTTCTCGAACGAGGTGCCGCCGAGGATCACCGCCGCGATGGCGTCGAACTCGAGACCAATCGCGATCGTCGGATGCGCAGCATTCATGCGCGCCGTCATGATGAACGAGGCGATCGCGGCCAGCAGTCCGGCATACGCGTACACCGCGACGAGCCACGCGCGCACCGGCACGCCGGCAAGCTCGAGCGCGCGCCGGTTGCCGCCGATGGCGAACACATAGCGGCCGAAGCGCGTCCTATAGAGGAGCAGCCACGTGAAGGCGAAGACGGCGGCCATGGCGAGGATCGGCACCGGCACGCCGAGCCAGACGCCTTCGTTGAACCAGCGCACCGCCGGCGGCAACCCGGTGACGGAATTTCCCTGGGTGAGAACCATCGCCAGGCTTTGCGCGATGCCGTAGACGCCGAGCGTGACGATGAAAGGCGGCATCCCGGCATAGGCGACCAGCGCGCCGTTGCAGCAGCCCGCGATGATCCCGATGGCCAGTGCGGCTCCCAGCGCCGTGGGGAGGGAACCGTGGGAAGCCAGCATCAGGCCCATCACCACGCCGCAAAGGCCGAGCACCGCGCCGAGACTGAGGTCGATGCCTTCGGTGAGGATGACGAGCGTCATCCCGAGCGAGACGATGATCAGCGCCGCCGATTGCAGCGCGATGTTGCCGAGGTTGCGCGGCGAGCTGAACTCCGGGCTCGCCAGCGCGAAAGCGGCAGCGAGCAACGCCAGCAGATAGGCCGCACCGGGCAGCTCTAGCGAAATCGCGAGCGGCATGCGCAGCGCACGCGCGGCGGCATTCATTGCCTTGTTCTCCTCCTCACTTGTATGATGACTGACGCACTTGGCGAGGGCAAGGATGCAGAAGACCAGACAGAAATTCGCGGTGAGCCGGCGCAAGGAAAGCCCGTTCAAGCCGGGCTTTCGCAGTTACTTCGTGGACCGGGATCTCGGCGTAAAGGACGCGACGGGCGGCGCGTTCATGGCGGAAGTGCATCGCGCAGCCGGCCCGGTGCCCAAGGGCGGCGGCGGCATGCATCTGCACCACATCGACTTCCAGTTCAACTACATGCTCAAGGGCTGGTGCCGAGTCGAGATCGAGGGCCAGGGCGTGCTGAAATTCGAGGAAGGCGACACCTGGGTGCAGCCGCCGGCCATCAAGCACAACTTCCTGGATTGCTCGCCCGACTGCGAGATCCTGGAGATCTGCGCGCCGGGCAACTTCGAGACGATCGACGCCTAGGCGGTAATCTCGCCGCCGGTCGCGCCGTAAACCATGCCGGTGACGTAGCTCGACTCGCCGCTCGCGAGGAGAACGTAGATCGGCGCCATCTCGGCCGGCTGGCCGGCGCGCCCGAGCGGCGCGTCCGCGCCGAAATTCTCGACCGCGCCATCGTCCATCGTCGATACGATGAGCGGGGTCCAGATCGGACCCGGCGCGACCGCATTCACGCGGATGCCTTTCGGCGCCAGCTCCTGGGCGAGGCCCTTGGTGAAGCCGACGATCGCCGCCTTGCTGGCGGCGTAGTGCAGGATCGAGTGGCTCGGCTGGTAGGCCTGCACCGATGCCGTGTTGATGATCGAGGCACCGCGCTTCATGAGCGGGATCGCCTCCTGGCAGAGGTAGAACATGGCGTAGATGTTCGTGCGGAAGACGCGCTCGATCTCGGCCGCGGGAATATCCAGCATGCTCCTGTGGCTCATCTGGTAGGCGGCGTTGTTGATCAGGATCTCGAGGCCGCCAAACTCGGCTGCCGTGGTCGCGACCATCTGCCGGCAGAACGCTTGGTCCTGGATATCACCGGGCAGCGCCAGGCAGCGGCGCCCCGCCGCTTCCACCACGCGCACCGTCTCCTCGGCGTCGGGTTGCTCCTCGGGCAGATAGCCGATGGCCACATCGGCGCCTTCGCGCGCAAAGGCCAAGGCGACCGCTCGACCGATGCCGCTATCGCCGCCGGTAATCAGCGCCCTGCGCCCGGCGAGGCGGCGGCTGCCGCGGTAGCTCGCCGCGCCGTAATCCGGCCGCGGGTCCATCCGGCCTTCGAGCCCGGGCCACTTTTGCTGCTGGTGGTGGAAAGTCATGGCTCAGCGTGGCAAACGCTGTGCCCGAACCGGACTTTCCTTACGGCTTGACGAACTTCAGGACGAACTCATCCTTCGGCATCGGCGGCTCGGGCGTGTTGCGATCGCGCGGATCGGCAGGGTTGCGCAGGAAGTCCCCCTGCCCCACCAGCCGGAAGCCCGCCGCTTCGATCTCCCGGCGCACGAAGGCTTCTTCCACCCGGTGCAGCGTGCCCGACTCCGAAATCCCGGTACCCGGACGCCCGGAGTGATCCGCGACGACATAGATCCCGCCCGGCTTGAGCGCAGCGAAGATCGCGCGATTCATCTGCGCGCGGTCCACGCCCATAAAGCCGAAGTCGTGATAGTTGAACATCAGCGTCACCAGATCGAACGCATTCGCCGCAAGCTCCGGCGGCGCCGGATCCTCGAAGCGCCGCACCACCGGCACGATGTTGCTCACCGCAGGATTCTTCGCGCGCTCGGCCAGGCGCTGCGCACTGGTCGGCCGCGGCCGCGCATCCGGCGGCGGCGATCCCGCCTCCGGCGCCGCGGGCTTCGCGCGAGCCGGATCGGGCGGCGTGCTCTGCCCATAAACCTTGCCCGTCGGTCCCACCGCCCGCGCCATCAGCTCAGTCGTATACCCGCCGCCCGCGCTCACATCGAGCACTGTCATGCCCGGGCGCACGCCGATGAACGCGAGCACCAGCTCGGGCTTGCGCCGCACATCGTTCGTGCGATC
>DATLDY010000086.1:0-3832 GCA_035525655.1 Burkholderiales bacterium | reverse complement strand
AAGCGCAGATCGTCGGCATATGCGCCACGTCCGGCCGCGAGCCGGCGGGCATGCGAGCGGGGAATGGCGCGGCCGATGACGCCCGGGGTTACACGCTGGTCCATCAGAGCGGGACGGCGATCGCGCGATGCGGCGCTTCGCCGTCGGTGAGATCGACGCGCTTCAGCACGATGCGCAGGCCGTTCGCCTCGTTCCTGAGCTTGTGCGTGACGCGGGCGGCGAACCAGCGCGCTTCTCCCGCGCGCCATTCGGCGACGATGAGCGATGAGTGCGCTTCGTCGCCGGCGACTTCGACCGCGCTCACGTGATGGACGGTGCGCGACGGCGGCGACTGGACGTGCATCTCCTTGCGCTGCAAGCGCTCCACACGCATGGCAAGGAGGCTCTTCGGCTCGTAGATGATGGAAAGCGCCTCGTGCGGCGAGGCCTGCGCGGGCCGGGTCGGAATCCAATACACGCCATCGTCGGCGAAGAGCGCCAGCCAGTCTGCATAGCGCTGCTCATCGAGGAGGCGCGCCTCGCGCAGGATCAAAGCCTCCACCTCCGTCATTGCGTCATCCAGGACTTCCACGCCTCGAACTGGTGGCGCATGGGCAGCTCGCTCGTGCCGCCGGAGGTGATCGAACCATCCGCATGGCGTTGATCGGCACGCATGTTCCCGGCGGCGCCGCGCCGGATGTCGATCCACTCGTTCGCACCACCCGCGAGGCCGCGCTGGCAGCGCTCGAAGATCTCGAGGTCGTCGGAGGCGACGAGCGAAGCCGGCGACGCCGCGAGGTTCACGAACTGCAGCGTGAGGTCGTGCATCTCCTCCGGCGCGCCGTCGAGCTTGAAGCACACCACGTCCACCACCGTATGGTCCGCGGCGAGGGGCCGCACGATCCGCATGGCGCCGAATCGCGCGTTGAGCGAAACATTGGGCCAGATGAGGTTGTTGAACCGGTCGACCGCGAGCACCGCCGCAGCCTTCTCGGCACCATGGCGCTCGACGAGCGCCTTGCGATAGCGATCGAACACCGGGTCTTCGCGCTCCGGCGCAATGAGCCCCTGGCGGTAGAACCCGCCCATGTAGACGTGGCCCCCGGGAAAGGCGTGCAGCGGCACTTCGTCCCACTGCGTGCCCTTCATGCCGTTGGCGAGGAACATCTGGGCGCCCTGCTGGGTCAGGGCTTCCGCCTTGAGTGCCCCGGGATGCGCGCGCGCCGCCTCGACCGAGCTGCGATGCACGAACCCGGGATGCACGAGGTCCACCGCGTTCTCCATGAACATCTTCCAGTTGCCGCGGTACTCGAGGCGCAGCTCGCCGCCGAAGCGTGTCACCGTGCCGGCGGGGGCGCGGTCGAGGAGATTGTCGAAGGCGCTGCGCAAACCACCGAGGAAATCGGCAAGCGGTTTGCCATGCGGCGCGTGGGAGGCGAAGACAAAGCCGCGATAGCTCTCCACGCGCGGGACGCTGGCCAGCCCTGAGAGGGAGCCCAGGCCGGGATATCCGTCGGCGAGCGGCACGCCGATCAGGCTGCCGTCGAGGCGATAGGTCCAGGCGTGATACGGGCAGCGCAGTTGCCGCGCATTGCCCCTCGCCTCCGAGACGATGCGCGCGCCGCGATGCGCACAGCGGTTGTGCAGGAGCGACAAGCCGCCGTCCTCGCGGCGCACGAGGATGACCTCCTGCGGCCCGAGGCGCGCGAGGACGTAGTCGCCGGCATGCGGCACCTCGCTCTCGTGCGCGACGTACAGCCATGCGCGGCGGAAGATGCGCTCCTGCTCTTCGAGGAACACCGCCGGGTCGGTATACGCCCGGCGATGCACGCGATCCTTTTCCACCAGGGCACTCAATTCCTGCGGCATGCCGTACAGTCTACAATCCGATCCCGCATGCACAAGGTTTCGATCCGCCGCCACATCATCGACCGCCTCATCGCGCGCAGCGGCGACGTGCATTGGTTCGATCGCCTCGATGCGGCGAAGACGGCGCTGCTGGTGATCGACATGCAGAACACGTTCTGCATGGCCGGCGCGCCGGCCGAGGTGCCGCGCTCGCGCGACATCGTGCCGAACATCAACCGCCTCGCCACGCGCCTGCGCAGCATCGGGGTGCCGATCATCTGGGTGATCCACGCCAACAGCACCACCGGAGACCACACCGACTGGGAGGTGTTCTTCAACCACGTGGTGCGAAACCCGGACGTGCGCCGGCGCATGGCGGAAAGCCTCAGCCCGTCGCGCCAGGAAGTGTGGCAGGACCTCGAGCGCCGGCCGGAAGACCCGGTCGTGGTGAAAAACCGCTATAGCGCCCTCGCCCATGGCTCATCCAGCCTCGAGCGGGTGCTGCGCAACCTCGGCGTCGACACCGTCCTCGTCGCCGGAACCAAGACCAACGTCTGCTGCGATTCCACCGCGCGCGACGCGATGATGCTCGACTTCAAGTCGGTGCTGCTTTCGGACTGCTGCGCCGCGCTATCGGATGAGGAGCACCTCGCATCGCTCGAGACTTTCATCCAGCAGTTCGGCGACGTCATGACAGCCGACGAGGCTTTGGCACGGCTCGAAAAGCCGCTCGGCGCACGTAAAACCGCTTAACGAGAGAACCCATGAGGAAAATGAAAACACTGCTGTTCACGCTGCTTGCCAGCGCCGTCCTGCCGGTTGCGGCGCAGGAGACGACGCTTAGCGCCGTCGTGTTCGTGCCGCGCAATACCACCTTCGGCGAGATCTTCGTGCGTTTCGTCGACCAGGTGAACAAGGAAGGCAAGGGGCTCGTGCAGATCAACCTGCGCGGCGGCCCGGATGCGATTCCGACCTTCGAGCAGGGCAACGCCGTGCGCACCGGCGTGGTCGACATCGCGTCGCTCGCGCCCACGTTTTACACCAACGTGTGCCCGGAATGCGATGCGCAGATCCTCGCGCCGCTTCATACGCCGGAGCTGAAGAAGACGCCCTTCTGGAACGCGCTGCAGAAATACAGCGTGCAGAAGCTGAATGCGCGCATCCTGTCCGCCTATGGGGACGGCGTCGGCTTCCACATCTGGACGAGCAAGCCGCCGCAGAACAATTCGCTCAAGGGGATGCGCCTTCGCACGACGCCGAACTACACGCCGCTTTTCACGACGCTCGGCGTCTCGCTCGTGCAGACGGCCCCGGGGGAAGTGCTGACTGCGCTGGAGCGAGGGGTCGTCGACGGGTATGGCTGGCCGGCGATCGGCATGTTCGACATGGGCTGGGGCGCGCACACCAAGTACCGCATCGATCCGGGGTTCTACAACGTGATCGTCAACGTGGTGATGAACCTGAACAAGTGGAACTCGCTGCGCGAAGACCAGCGCGCGTTCCTCGACAAAATGGCGGGATGGCTCGAGGAGGAAAACGTGCGCTGGGTCGCCGAGCGCAAGGCCGCCGATGACAAGAAGATCAAGGAAGCCGGCATCCAGATCATCGACCTCGGTTCGGCGCACCGCCAGACCGCGTACGACGCCTATTGGGAGCAGCTGGCGAAGCGCGCGCCGGAGCCCACCAGGGAGCTCAAGGCTCTCTCCGACGCCCTGCGCTAGAGCCCGGGAACCGGCCGCGTCAGCGGCCGCGTTACGCCGAACACGCCGACGATGCGCCCGCCATCGTCGCGCAGCGGCATCATGGTGCGCTTGTGCAGGCGCGAGGAGCCGTCCTTGTTGAACAGGCGCAGCACCCCCGACCAGCGGCCATAGCGCACCGCCTTGGCGATCATCTGGGCAGTGGCCGCCGCATCGGCACCGGGGCCATACAGGAACGACGGCTTGCGGCCGACGACCTCGCGATTCTCGTAGCCGAAGCTTCTGCGCGCGTACTGGTTCCAGCC
>DATLDY010000072.1:0-5622 GCA_035525655.1 Burkholderiales bacterium | reverse complement strand
GCTTCGCCCCGTATCGCACGCAGCTCTTCCGGATCCACGCCGCACGCGCGGTGCTGCACCTCGGCGGGCAGTGGTGCTGGATGTACGCCATCGGCGTGCTCACGCTCGCCACGGTGTTCGCCATCGAATTCACGATGCCGGTCTGGGTCGCGATCCTCGCTGCGATCTTTCTGGGCGAGCGCCTGAATCGCCCGCGGCTGGTGCAGCTCGTCCTCGGCCTGCTCGGGATTTTCGTGATCCTGCGCCCCGGCGTGGGCGCATTCAGCCCGGCCGCGCTGGTGATGGTGCTCGGCTCAGTCCTGTATGCGAGCAACATGGTCTTCACCAAGCGCCTGTCGGCCACCGATTCCCCGCTGGCCGTGACGTTCTGGATGTCGGTGGTGCAGCTTCCCATCACGTGGACTGCAGCGCTGCCGCGCTGGGTGACGCCGGTACTCGCCGACGTGCCTTGGATCCTCGCCATCGGCGCCGGCTCCTTCGCCGCGCACTACTCGATGACGCGCTCGATGAAGCTAGCCGACGCGACGGTCGTGGTGCCGATCGATTTCATCCGCCTGCCCCTCATCGCGGTGGTCGGCGCCGTCTTTTATGCCGAGCCTTTCGACCCCATGGTGATCGTCGGCGCCGCAATCATCTTTGCGGGGACGTACTACAGCCTGCGTCGCGAGCGGCAGTAACCTGGGCCTGCGCAGAAGCTGCGTTTAAGACTTTCGCGGGGGAACGATACTCGGGTAGAAATTCAGCTTTGACTGGAACCCGCGTGCGTGCTGAAACGGGCCGTGTAATTTCTACTCCAAATCGCGTAGTTAAGCGCGCCGCAGTCAGGATTTTCCCGACTCGTTATGTCGCGCGCGGTACCTATACTCGGGGCACCAAAAAAGGCGCCTCATGACGATTCCAACCGAACCGATCGGCAGCATCCCGCGCCCGCCCGAGCTCATCCGGCAGGTCGAGAAGCGCGGCGAGCCCGATACGAGCCTCGAGCCCCTGTATCGCAAGGCGGTAGAGGACACGGTGCACGCATTCGAGGAGACCGGCTCGCCGGTCATCACCGACGGCGAGCAGCGCAAGTACCACAACTTCTGGACCTACAGCGTGCACGGGCTGCCCAATACCACGCCCGACGGCTTCAAGATCCCGTTCGCCGCGGGGCATACGCGCCGCATGCCGTGCCTGAAGAGCGGCCCGTTTCGCTACAAGCGATACGCGGACTCGTTCATGCTCGAGGCGATGCAGCACACGCGCGCGAAAGTGAAACAGGCGGTGATCTCGCCCTCGGCGCTGAGCCTGATGTATCCGGCCGGCGGCGTGCCGGGCTACTCGCGCGACGAATTCATCAACGACCTAATACTGGAGC
Organism: Burkholderiales bacterium; assembly: GCA_035525655.1. Lineage (GTDB taxonomy): Bacteria > Pseudomonadota > Gammaproteobacteria > Burkholderiales > SG8-39 > SCGC-AG-212-J23. The sequence goes on along the minus strand of DATLDY010000072.1, from coordinate 4,265 downwards.
ACGAGACCGAGATCCGCCGCTGCCTGCAGCAAGGCGCGCACAACGTGCAGGTCGACTTCACCGAGGGGCGCCTCGCGATGAAGATCGATCCGAGCGGCCAGCTCCTGTCGAGCTTCATCGACCTCAACAACCTCGCCCTCTCGCGCTTCTCGCTCGAGGAGCGCACGCGCATCGGCATCCACACCTGCCCCGGCGGCGATTGCGATTCGACGCACAGCGCCGACGTCGACTACGCGGCCCTGCTGCCGAGCCTGTTCGACCTGAAGGCCGGCATCTTCTTCGTCTCGCTCGCCATCGAGAAGGACGCGGCTCGCGTGCTGGAGGTGATCCGCAAGTACCGCAAACCCGACCAGAAGGTGTTCGTCGGCGTCATCGCCACCATCGATCCGCGGCTCGAGACGGCCGAAATCGTGCGCGATCGCGTGCTCCAGGCCGCGAAGTACATTCCCCTCGAGCAGCTCGGCACCACCGACGATTGCGGCTTCTCGCCTTTCAGCGACGATCTGTCCACGACGCGCGAGAAGGCGTTCGCGAAGATCCGCGCGCGCATCAAGGGTACGGAGATGGCCGCGGCGATCCTGGGCCGGTAGCGATGGCCGAAACGGACGACGAGAACGAGCGGCTTCGCGCCGCCGCCCTGCAGAACGTCCAGAGCATCCGCGCCGCCCGCCAGCGCGCCGAGGAAGAGCTCCTGGGCACGCAGCGCGAGCTGCGCGCCGCGCAGGAGCGCCTGCAGCTCGTGCTCGACAACCTGCCGCTCGCCGTGGCGTGGATCGGCGCCGATTCTCGCTACCGCTTCGCCAACCCGGTATTCGCGCAATGGGTCCGCCATTCGCTGGACGAGATCGTCGGCCGTAAGGTGGACGAGGTGCTGGAATCGAAGGTGGTGGCGATGATCGGGCCTCACATCGACCGGGTCCTCGCCGGCGAGGTGGTGGAATACGAGCGCACCGCGCAGCTGCCCGGGCTGGGCGAGCGTTGGATCCGGATCGTGTTCACGCCCACCTACGCCAGCGCCGATGCCGGCAAGCGGGTCGACGGCTGGCTGGCCGTCGGCGCCGACGTGCACGAAAGCCGCATGACGAGCCAGCGGCTGCGCGAGGCGGATCGGCGCAAGGACGAGTTCCTCGCCACGCTCGCCCACGAGCTGCGCAATCCCCTGGCCCCGATCCGCAGCGCGGTGGAGATCATGCGGATCGCCGAGTATGACCCCGAGGTGTGGGGAAACGCCCGCGACATCATCGAGCGCCAGGTGCGGCAGATGGTGCGCCTGGTGGACGACCTGATCGACGTGTCGCGCATCACCACCGGCAAGCTCGTCCTGCGCCGCGCGCTGGCCGACGCCACGGCGATCGCGCGCAGCGCGCTCGAAGGCGTGGCACCCGCCGTCAAGGACCGCGAGCATCACCTGGTAACGCGGCTGCCGGAGGGCGCGCTCTACATCGATGCGGACGCGACGCGCCTGACGCAGGTGTTCCTCAATCTGCTGAACAACGCGGTCAAGTTCACCGACCCCGGCGGTCGCATCGAGTTCGAGGTCGGCGCAGAGGGCGCCGACCTGGTGGCGCGCGTGCGCGATACCGGCATCGGGCTGTCGTCGGAGCAGCTCGATTCGATCTTCGGCATGTTCACGCAGGGTGACATAACCCTCGAGCGCTCCTCGAGCGGCCTCGGCGTGGGCCTCGCGCTCGCGCGCCGGCTCGTCGAGCTGCATGGCGGCCAGGTCGTGGCGCGCAGCGCCGGCCTCGGCCAGGGCAGTGAATTCGAGGTTCGCCTGCCGCGCATCGTGCGCCCCGCCGCGCGCCTCGATGCGCCGGCGCCCAGGGCGGCCAAAATGTCCCCGCGGCGCATCCTCCTGGTCGACGACAACCGCGATTTCGTCCAGTCGCTCGCCGGCCTGCTGCGCGGCATGGGCCATGAGCTGCGCGTCGCGCACGACGGCGCTTCCGGGCTGGAAGCCGCGCTGGCCTTCCGCCCCGAAGTCGCTTTCGTCGACCTCGGCATGCCGACGCTGAATGGCTTCGACGTCGCGCGGCGCCTGCGCGAGCAGCCCGGCACCGAGGGCTGCACCCTGGTCGCCCTCACCGGGTATAGCCAGCCGCTGGACCGGGAGCGCGCGCGCGACGCCGGCTTCGACGAATACCTGGTGAAGCCGGTCGAGATCGAGCGCGTGCGCATCATCCTGTCCGGCCTCTAGCGAGGCTGCGCCAGATGGCTTAGCCGGCTAGATGTTGGCGATGCGATGCGGCTTCCTATGATGCCGAATGGGCGAAACCGACTTCCTCCCGCTGGCGCGTGCCGCCTCGCTCGCGCACGACCGCCTGTTTCCGGAGCAGCCGGTCAAGGAGTGCAAGGCCCTGGATGTGATCGCGCTCGCGCTGTCGGCGCTGATCCCGCTCTACCAGCGCGACACGAAAAGCGCGGACCTGCGAAAACTGACTGAAGCAGAGACGGCCGGCGGACGCTTCACGCGCGGCGCGACGACCCTTGAATTTCCCGATCGCCCGCCGCTGCGCTACCTCGTCGTGGCCAGGGCGGACCTCCATCGCGCCATCGATACGATGGCGGAAGATGCGCTGATCGCCGGGCGCGTGAGCCTCACCCTGCGGCAAGGACCCCGCAGGAACCCGCCGGCCTGATTCCGGCGCGCAGGCCGAAATTCTCCCGCTCGCGCAAGGCGCGGGCGACGGCTCCCAGGAAGGCATCGGCGTACATCGGCTTCGTAAGGCACGCCACGGCGCCCAGGCGCTCGGCCCGCGCACGCGTCTTGTCGTCGTCGGTGAGGAAGACCACGGGGATGAGCTGCCCATCGGGCTGGGAAACGAAGAACTCGACGCCATCGATGTAAGGCAGGCCCATGTCGACGACCACCAGGTCGGTGCCCCTGCGCGCGAGCTGCACGCCGATGTCGCCGGGATCCTTGAGGGAAGTAACCGCATAGCCGGCACCCGCGAGGTGCCGCTTGAGCAGCTCGCGAAGGTCGCGGTCGTGGTGAATGACGAGGACGTGGGTCGCTTGCGGACCTGCGGGCATGGCAGCCTCTTCTTGTGGGAGGGAGCCGCCAGTCTGCTACTACGGCCGGCCGCGGAATAGCGGCGGCCGCAGGTTCATATTGTCAACAGGGCGCTACGCCCTGCGGTGAACCGACTACTTCGCGGCCTTCTTGGGCGCGCTGCCGCCGACTGCGGCGGGCACGTTCTTCTGCGCGAGGCGCTTGATCAGGCCGTCGATGCCTTCCTGCTTGACGACCGCGTCGAACTCCGAGCGGTACGTGAGCACGAGGCTCACGCCTTCGACGGTGATGTCGTACACCTTCCAGCCCTTGTCGGTCTTGCGCATGGCGAAGTCGATCGGCAGCGGCTGGCCGCCGGCGCGGATGAATTGCGCGCGCACGGTGGTGTCTTCCGGATCCTGCTTGCCGCGCGAGGGCAGCACCTTCAGCGTCTGGCCCTGGTAGGACTCGACGGCGTTCGAATACGTGCGCACGAGCATGTTGCGGAACTCGGCCACCAGCTTCTTCTTCTGCTCCGGGGTGGCCTGCGACCAGGCGCGGCCGACGGCGAGGCGCGTCGACTGCTCGAAGTCCACGTACGGCAGCACCTTCTCCTCGGCGAGCTTGACCGCTTTCTGGCGATCGCCGGCGGCGAGCTGCTTGTCGCTCTTGACCGCGGCCAGGATCTCGTCGGTGATCTTCTGGACGAGCTGGTCGGGCGCGATGTCCTGCTGCGCCCAGGCCGCGCTCGCCAGGGCGAGCGCGCCGATGAATGCCAGAACTTTGCTCATGCGGTTGCCTTCTCCTTCTGCGTGCTGCCCTTGAACATACCCGGTTCGAGCGAGTGACGCTCGAGCAGGCGGTAGAACTCCGTGCGGTTGCGGCCCGCGAGCCTCGCCGCCTTGGTGACGTTGCCGCCCGTGATCTTCAATATGCGGACGAGGTAGTCTCTTTCAAAGGCCTTGCGCGCCTCGTCGAGCGGCGTGAGCGCCGTGTCGGCGACGTCTAGCGCCTGGCGCACGAGGGACTCCGGGATCACCTCGGTCGCGGCGAGCGCCACGGCCTGCTCCACGACGTTCAGGAGCTGGCGCACGTTGCCCGGCCAGGGAGCGGAAACGAGGAGCTCCATCGCTTCGGGCGCGAATTGCAGCCGGCCGCGGCGATAACGCTCGGCGAGCTTGGTGAGCGAATGGTTGGCGAGGAGCGGGATGTCTTCCCGACGCTCCGACAGCGCGGGGATGTAGAGCTTCACGACGTTCAGGCGGTAGTAGAG
>DATLDY010000065.1:0-15865 GCA_035525655.1 Burkholderiales bacterium | reverse complement strand
TTCCGCTATTCACCCGAGCATCCCTTGCTCTACCGGAACCTGAATCTCGGGCTGAAGCCCGGCAAGCTGAGCGTGCTCACCGGCCCGTCCGGCTCGGGCAAGAGCACGCTCGCCAAGCTCCTGCTCGGCTTCTATCAGCCGACCGACGGCCGCATCAGCATCGATGGCCGCGACCTGCGCCACCTCGCGGCGAACGAGCTGCGTCAATACTTCGGCGTCGTGCCGCAGGAGACCTACCTCTTCTCGGGCTCGATCTACGAAAACCTGCTGGCGGCGAATCCGAACGCCACGTTCGAGCACGTGGTGCAGGCCTGCAAGATCGCCGAGATCCACGAGTTCATCGACAAGCTGCCGCAGGGCTACAAGACCGAGCTCGGCGAGCACGGCGTCGGCCTCTCGGGCGGCCAGAAGCAGCGCCTCGCCATCGCGCGCGCCGTCCTCAAGCGCCCGCGCGTGCTGATCTTCGACGAGGCCGCGAGCAACCTCGACGCCCAGACCGCCGAGCGCTTCGCGCAGACCGTGAACCAGCTCAAGGGCAAGGTCACGATTCTCTTCATCGCTCACCAATTGCCGCGCGGGCTGCAAGTCGACGAGGTCTTCACGCTGAGCGGCGAAAAGGCGACGCAGATGCGCGTCGTGGACGAGGTGCAGACGTGATGCAAGCCGACCCTGCGGATTTCTCTCCACCACTCCTTCGCATCCAGGAGAAGCCGCCGGCGCCGCTCGCCGGGTGGATGCTGCGCCTGCTGATCGCGCTCCTGGCGGGCCTCATCCTGTGGGCGGTGCTCGGCAGGCTGGACATCGTCGCGGTAGCCGACGGCAAGCTCGTGCCGTCGAGCTACCTGAAGATCGTGCAGCCGTCCGAGCAGGGCATCGTCAAGGAGATCCTGGTCAAGGAGGGCGGGAAGGTCGCGGCGGGGCAGGTGCTCGTGCGCATGGATCCGGTGCTTACGGCGGCGGATACGAAGTCGATCCAGTCGGAGTACGACAACAAGCGCCTCGCGCTGCGGCGCATCGATGCGCAGCTTTCTGGCAAAGCGCTTATGCGCGAGGCAGGCGATCCGGCGGAGCTTTACGCGCAACTGAGCGCGCAGCACGCGGCCAATGTGCGTGCATACGAAAACGCCTTGGCGCAGGAGAGGGCGCTCCTCGACAAGGCGCGTCACGACCTAGCCGCGGCGCAGGCGACGAAGGCCAAGCTCGAGCAGGTGCTGCCGCACTATGTCGAGCAGGAAAAGGCGTTCGAGAAGCTGGCGAAGGACGGCTTTGCCGGACGCATCATGTATACCGACAAGCAGCGCGAGAGGATCGAGAAGGAGCAGGACCTGCGCACGCAGGAGTTCACCATTCGCAGCAACCAGTCGCTGATCGAGCAGTCGCAGCAGAAGATCGCGCAGATCACCGCCGACTATCGTCGCCAGCTGCAGACCGAGCGCGTCGAGGTCGCGGCGCAGCTCGAGCGCGCAACGCAGGAGCTCACGAAGCTCTCGCACAGGAGCGATCTGCTCGAGCTGCGCGCGCCGCAGGCCGGCATCGTGAAGGACCTCGCCACGCACACCGCGGGTACCGTCGCCGCTCCGGGGACGATCCTCATGACGCTCGTGCCCGAAGGCGACAAGCTGGTCGCGGAGGTGTGGGTGTCGAACCAGGACGTCGGCTTCATCCGACCCGGGCAGGAGGCGAGGCTCAAGCTCGCCGCCTTCCAGTTCCAGAAATACGGTCTCCTCGACGGCAAGGTGCTGCACGTCAACGCCGACGCCACCGAGGCACCTTCGGCGAACACGCGTTCCGATGCGCTCACCGGGCGCGACCGGCCGATGGGCCCGCTCGCCTTCCGCGCGCTCGTCGAGCTGGCGAGCCAGGATCTTCTCGCCGGCGGCGAGCGCTATGCGCTACAGCCGGGGATGCAGGTGGCGGGAGAGATTCACCTCGGCACGCGGACCATCCTCGAATACGTGCTATCGCCGGTCCAGAAAGCCTTCCACGAGGCCGCGCGGGAGCGATAGCAGTCGACTAATCTGTCCACCGATAACCGGTATTTGCAACGCCGCCTGTATCGCAAACGGCCACCCACGCACCCTCGCTCTCCTCGGGCGGCACGACGATGGTGGCGCCAAACCTGACCAAGTGGTCTATCCGCCGCTTGACCGCGACCTCGGTCGGCCCATAGACGATGATTTTGTGGCCGAGTTCCTCGATGCGGCAACCGTCACTCAACACCTCTCGGTTAGGCTGTGGCTTTGACTGCAATCCGACTAGAGACAGCGTCTCCGCGCTGTCGTCCGGCATCGTTGGCGGTGGCGTACAGGCAGCGGTCCAGCTGCTCCCGACGCGTGAAACCGGTGAGATCAGCTGTGACCCGCGGCTCACGTAGTCATTCAGCACCTGTTGAACCGGTCCTTCTTCGCGCCCGCTGATCAGAATCGTATCGCCGGCGTCCATGACCTTTACAGAACCGACCCCAGAGTTCTCCATGCAGTCGGAAGTGTATTGGAGTTTGGCATCGCGAGCTCCCTGATGGGCACGCCGGTATAAAATCGCCGCTGGCATGCAACAAGCAGATGCAGGTCTCCTCAGTCGCGTCGCCGCGCACTTCGCGGAAAGCGCCAATCTCAAGTTGACTGCAGCCGCGACGCTCGGCGAGCCGATTGCCCGGGCCGGCCTGATGTTCGCGGAGTCGCTCAAGACCGGTGGCAAGGCGCTCGCGTGTGGCAATGGCGGGTCGGCTGCCGATGCGCAGCACTTCGCTGCAGAGCTGGTGAATCGGTTCGAGCGCGAGCGGGCGCCGCTGGCGGGGCTTGCGCTTACGACCGATAGCTCGACGCTCACCTCCATCGCCAACGATTACGCGTATCAGCAGGTGTTTTCCAAGCAGGTGCGCGCGCTTGGCCGGCGCGGAGATGTGCTGCTCGCCATTTCCACCAGCGGCAACTCGGCGAGCGTGATCGACGCGGTTCAGGCCGCGCATGAGGTCGGGGTGCGCGTGGTGGCGCTCACCGGCAACGGCGGCGGCAAGATGTCGCCGGTGCTGCGCGCGGACGATGTGCACATCTGCGTACCGCACAAGAACACGGCGCGCATCCAGGAAGTGCACCTGCTCGTGCTGCACTGCCTGTGCGATGCCATCGACTACAAGCTGCTCGGAGAGAAGAAATGATCCGCGTTGGGGCGATGATGGTTGCCGGCGCTGCGGCGCTCGGCCTGCAAGCCGGCTGCGTGCCGATGATGCTGGGCGCGGGCGCCGCGGGCGCCTATAGCTCGCTAGAAGACCGGCGCAGCACCGGGACGCAGATCGACGACGAGTCGATCGAGGTGCGCGCCTCCAACCGGCTCAACGACCGCTTCGGCGGCAACGTGCATATCAACGTCACTTCGTACAACCGCATCGCGCTCCTGACGGGCGAGGTGCCCGACGATCGCGCGCGCGAGGAAGCCGAGAAGATCGTCCGCGCGGTGCCGACGGTGCGCGACGTGAGCAACGACCTGCAGGTGTCCGGGATCTCGTCGCTGCCGTCCCGGGCGAACGATTCGTACCTGACCACCAAGGTGCGCGGGCGCCTCTTCGATACCAAGCGCGTGAGCCCGGTGCACCTCAAGGTGGTGAGCGAGTCGGGCGCGGTGTACCTGATGGGCGTGGTCACCGAGGCCGAGGCCGACGAGGCTGTCGATATCGCCCGCAATACCGGCGGCGTGCGCAAGGTGGTCAAGGTCTTCGAGTACTGCAAGGCCGAAGACGAGCTCTGCCGCGCTGCTGCCCGGCGAAGGGCGGGCCCGTAGCCCCGCCGGCGTTCGAAGCGAAGATTCGCGATCCCGGCGCGGCGGCGCGCTGGCTTGAAGAGCTGCCGCGGCCGCTGGTGTTCACCAACGGCGTGTTCGACATCCTGCATCGCGGGCATGTCACCTATCTCGCCCAGGCGCGTGCCCAAGGCGCGAGCCTGCTGGTAGCGCTGAATGGCGATGCCTCCGCCCGACGCCTCGGCAAAGGCCCCGACCGGCCGCTGAATGCCCTGCGCGACCGGCTGGCCGTCGTCGCGGCGCTGCAGGCCGTCGATGCCGTCACCTGGTTCGACGAGGACACGCCGGAGAAGCTGATCGCGGCTTGCCGCCCCGAGGTGCTGGTGAAGGGCGGCGATTGGCCCGCCGACAAGATCGTCGGCGCGCAGGGCGTGCTCGGCCGCGGGGGGCGCGTGCTCTCGATTCCCTTCGAGCACGAGCGCTCCACGACGGCGCTCGTGCAACGCATCAAGGGTAGTATTGAGAAATGAAGCTGCACCAGCTCAAGGTGGAGTACGAGGCCGAGCAGGATCGCCTGATCATGCTCGTCGCCACGAACGAGGCGATGGAGCTGCGCCTCGCGCTCACGCGCCGCTTCGTGAAGCTACTGTGGCCTTTGCTCGTCAAGCTCGCGGAGGAAGCAAGCCCGCGAATTCGCACGCAGGCGAACCCGGAGGCCCGCAAGGCGCTGCTCGGGCTCGAGCACGAGCACGCCGTGTCGAAAGCGGATTTCAGCAAGCCCTACGACGCCGGCGAATCGTCGAGCCGCCCGCTCGGCGAGGCGCCGCTGCTCCTCGCCCGCATCCAGACCGGCCACGACCGCAACGGCCAGCCGGTGGTCGCGCTGCACCCCGCCGATGGGCAGGGCGTCACGCTCTCGTTCGACTCCGTCCTGCTGCACTCGCTCTGCCGCCTGCTCCAGGCCGCGGTCAAGAAGAGCGACTGGGACATGGAGCTCAAGCTCCCGGGCACCGAAGGCACCGAAGCCGGCGAGCGGCCGGCCCGTACGTTGAATTGAGTTCATTCGATCAGCTAGACCTGATCCCCCCGCTGAAGCAAGCGGTGGCGGACCTAGGCTACAAGACACCCACGCCGGTGCAGGAGCAGGCGATCCCGCTCGTGCTCGCCGGCCGCGACCTCATGGCCGGCGCCCAGACCGGCACCGGCAAGACGGCTGCCTTCGCGCTGCCGATCCTGCAGCGGATTGCGCCGCAGGCCAGCACGTCGACCTCGCCCGCGCGGCATCCGGTCCGCGCCCTCGTGCTGACGCCCACGCGTGAGCTGGCAGTGCAGGTGGCGCAGAGCTTCAAAGATTATTCGAAGCACCTCCCTATCCGCAGCACAGTCGTCTATGGCGGCGTGGACATGAACGCGCAGATCGCGGAGCTGCGCCGCGGCGTCGAAGTCCTCGTCGCGACGCCGGGCCGGCTGCTCGACCACGTGCAGAACAAGACGGTGATGTTCAACCAGGTGTCGACGCTCGTGCTCGACGAGGCCGACCGCATGCTCGACATGGGCTTCCTGCCCGACATCAAGCGCATCATCGCCCTCCTGCCCAAGGAGCGGCAGAACCTGCTTTTCTCGGCGACGTTCCCGGACGAGATCCGCACGCTCGCCAAGACGCTGCTGCGCAACCCCGCCGAGGTGCAGGTCGCCGCGCGCAATGCGACGGCAGAGCTGGTCACCCACGTCGTGCATCCGGTCGCGCGCGAGAAGAAGCGCGACCTCCTGGCCTACATCATCCAGACGCGCGGCCTGAAGCAGGTGCTGGTGTTCACCGGCACGCGCATCGGGGCGAATCGCCTGGCGCACCAGTTGAGGCTCGATCACGTCCAGGCCGACGCGATCCACGGCGACAAGACTCAGGGCGAGCGCGAAGCCGCCCTCGCGGATTTCAAGTCGGGCAAGACCGCGGTGCTCGTCGCCACGGACGTCGCCTCCCGCGGCCTGGACATCGAGGGCCTGCCGCAGGTGATCAATTTCGACGTGCCGCATTCGCCCGAGGACTACGTCCACCGCATCGGCCGCACCGGCCGCGCCGGCCTGACCGGCGAGGCGATCTCGCTCGTCGCGCCGGAGGACATGGAATCGCTCGCCGCCATCGAGCGGCTGATCAAGAAGCGCATCGAGCGGGTCCTGGTGCCCGGTTTCCAGCCAAGCGGCGCCACGGTTGCGACGTTCATGGGCGACCAACCCTCGCGCCGCGGCGCGCCTTCGCCCTCGGTCCGGCGCGACCGGCTGCCGCCGAAGCCGAAGCCGCCGTCCGACCCGATCTTCTCGAAGCCTTACGAGCCGGGCCAGGGAACAACGGCCCCCGCCGCGCCGGCCCCGCAGGGCGAGCAGCCCGCCGAGCAGCGCTCGAAGCGCAAGCAGCCGCAGGTAGCCGCGCTCCTGGGCGGGCTGAAGCGCGCCTAGTCCTTGCTTCAAGGCGCCATGCCGTCGCCCGTAGACCAGCTGCTGGAAAAAGTCACCGAGATCGAGCAGCTCTTGAAGGCCTCGGATGCGCAGAACCTCGAGCGCATCTGCGCGGCGGCGCTGAAGATCGTCTACTACGCGCCCACCGGCAACATCTCCAAGGTCGCGAGCACCGTGGCAACCAGCGCGCGCCTCTGGATCGAGAACCCGTCCAAGGCGACGCTCTACGAGCGGCCGCTGCAGACCGCCGTCAAAAACCTGCGTCGCGCGCTCACCGAGGCTTCGTCGACGGACTAGAAAAAGGGGTCAGAGCAATTTTCCTGTAACACCTAAGGCTGCACGCGTACGTGTTACAGGAAAATTGCTCTGACCCCTTTTTCATTCAGACGCAGCGAGCGCCGTCGACCTCGATGCAGACCCCGCTCACCATCGACGCTTCATCCGAAGCGAGGTAGAGACAGGCGTTAGCGATATCGAGCGGGGTTGAGAAGCGGCCGAGCGGGATGGTCGCCATGAAGCGCTTCTTGGCGTCCTCGCTCACCGCGCCGCCGGCGAATTCGGCGGACAGCCCGGTGTCGGGGCTGAAGACCGGGTTCACGCAGTTGACGCGGATCTTGTCCGGGCCGAATTCGGCGGCCATCGACTTCGACATGATGATCACCGCGCCCTTCGAGCTGTTGTAGACGGTGAGGCCGGGGCGCGGGCGCACGCCGGCCGTGGAAGCGATGTTGACGAACGAGCCGCCGCCGCGGCGGCGGAAGAGCGGGACGATGTGCCGCGCGGCGAGGTAGATGCTTTTCACGTTCACCGCGTACACCTTGTCGAACTCCTCCTCGGTCACCTCGAGGTAGGGCTTGTTGCGATGGGTCCAGCCCGCGTTGTTGACGACGATCTCGAGCTTGTCGCCGGCCTCGCGCGCAATGCGCGCCCAGTCGGCGCTCTTGGTCACGTCGCCCTGGACGAAGCGGCCGCCGACCTCCTTCGCCACCTTCTCGCCCTGCGGCGAGAGGTCGTTGACGATGACCTGGGCGCCTTCCTCGGCGAAGCGGCGCGCGATGCCGGCGCCGAAGCCGGATGCGGCGCCGGTGACCAGTGCAAGCTTTCCTTTGAGACGCATCAAGCCTCCTTGAATGGAGAATGTTCGACCAGCTCGTTCACGTACTGCGCCACGCCCGCGCCTTCGCGCTCGAGGAAGGTTTCGACGGCGCGGGCGAACTTGGGATGCGCGAGCCAGTGGGCGGAGAGCGCCTGCACCGGCATCAGGCCGCGAAACAGCTTGTGCTCGCCCTGCGCGCCGCCTTCGAAGACCTGGAGTTTCTTCGCGATGGCGAACTCGATCGCCTGGTAATAGCAGCACTCGAAATGCAGGAGCGGCACGTACTCGACCGCGCCCCAGTAGCGCCCATACAGGGTCTGCGCGTCGCGCACGAAGAGCGAAGCGGCGATCGGCTTGCCGTCGCGCTCGGCGAGCACCATGGCGACGTTCTCCGGGAGCGATGCGCCGAGCCGCAGGAAGAATTCGAGGTTGAGGTAGGGCGTGGAGCGATGCGCGGCATACGTTCCGCGATAGCAGCGGTTGAAGAACTCCCAGTCGCGCCGCTGGATGCCCTCGCCTTCGGCCCAGCGAAAGGCCACCCCGGCCTCGCGCACGCGCCGGCGCTCCTGGCGGATGTTCTTGCGCCGGGCGTGCGACATGCGGCTGAGGAAGTCCTCGAAATCGGCGTAGGCGTCGTTCTGCCAGTGGAATTGCACCGTGCGACGGATGAGGAAGCCAAGCTCGACCAGGAGCGCCGCGTCCTCGTCGCGCGCGAAGAGGACGTGGAGGGAGGAGCTGTCGCGCGCCAGGTCGAGCGCGGCGCGAATCAACGCTTTCTTGATTTCCGGCGTCGCGCCGAGCAGGCGCGCCCCGCGCACCGGGGTGAACGGGATGGCGGAGACCAGCTTCGGGTAGTAGTCGATGCCGTGGCGCTCGTGCGCATCGGCCCAGGCCCAGTCGAAGACGTACTCGCCGTAGGAATGGCTCTTCGCGAAGAGCGGCAGTGCCCCGATAAGCTCGCCCGAGCGCTCGAGGAGGACGAATTGCGGCAGCCAGCCGCTGCGCGCGGCGGCGCAACCCGTGTCGATCAGCGCCGAGAGGAACTCGTGGCGGACGAAGGGCTGCGGCCCGGCAAGCGCGTTCCATTCGTCGCGATCGACGCCGGCGAGCGAATCGGCGATGCGGACGGCTTCCAAGTCGCTACGATACAATGGTCGTTCCACGTGGGGAGACAGTGATGAAAAAGATCGAAGCCATCGTCAAACCGTTCAAGCTCGACGAAGTGCGCGAGGCGCTCTCCGAGGTCGGCGTGACGGGGCTCACCGTCACCGAGGTGAAGGGCTTCGGCCGCCAGAAGGGACATACCGAGCTCTACCGCGGCGCGGAGTACGTCGTCGATTTCCTGCCGAAGGTGAAGATCGAGGTCGTCGTGGCCAACGACCAGGTCGAGCGCGCCATCGACGCGATCGTGAAGTCGGCACGCACCGGCAAGATCGGCGACGGGAAAATATTCGTCACCAGCGTGGAGCACGTGGTGCGCATCCGGACTGGCGAGACCAACGAGGCTGCCGTTTAGCGAAAAAAGGAAAAAGGGGTCAGAGCAATTTTCCTGTAACACCTAAGGCTGCATGCGTACGTGTTACAGGAAAATTGCTCTGACCCCTTTTTCTAGCTTTTAAGTAGGACCAAGACGGCGCCGCTGCCTCCCTGGGTAGCCGGCGCCTGGCTGAACGCCAGCACGTCTTCCCGCCGCAGCCACTTTCGCAGCAACCCCTTCAGCACCGGCTGGCGCTGATGCGAGCCAAGTCCCTTGCCGTGCACGATGCGCACACAGCGCAGCCGCTGCTTCTTGCTGGCCTTCAGGAAATCGAGGACCGCCAGGGCGGCGCTCTGGCGGTTCATGCCATGCAGGTCCAGCTCGTCCTCCACCACCCAGTGGCCGCGCCGAAGCTTGCGCAGCACGTCGCGCCGCAGGCCGTCGGCCAGGTAGGTGAGCTCATCGCCCGAATCCAGGGCATCGTCCAGCGATACCGGGCCGAGGGACTCGGCAAGCGCCTGGCGCTCGTCCTGGATGCGTTGATGCGGCACCGGCGCCGGCCGCCTGAGGTGCACGACCTTGCGCGGTTGCGATAGGGGCTGGGCGCCGGCTACGGCGCGGCGGAACTCGTCATCTTCTTCAGGTGGCGAGCCCATCGAGGAATTTCTCGGCGTCGAGGGCGGCCATGCAGCCGCTGCCGGCGCTCGTCACCGCCTGCCGGTAGACGTGGTCCTGCACGTCGCCCGCGGCGAACACTCCCCGCACGCTCGTGGCGGTGGCCAATCCCTCCGACCCGCCCCGCGTGGCGATATAGCCGTCGCGCATCTCGAGCTGGCCGCTGAAGATCTGCGTGTTGGGCGTGTGGCCGATGGCGACGAAAAGGCCCTTCGCCACGATGTCCTTCTTGGTGTTTTTCTTCAGATCCGCAACCCGGATTCCGGTCACGCCGCTGTTGTCGCCCAGGACCTCGTCCACCACCGAGTCGAGCACGAGGCCGATCTTGCCGTCCGCGACGCGCTTCATCAGCTTGTCCTGCATGATCTTCTCGGCGCGGAATTTGTCACGCCGGTGCACGAGCTGCACGTTGCGCGAGATGTTGGCGAGGTACAGCGCCTCTTCGACGGCCGTGTTGCCGCCGCCGACCACCACCACGTCCTGGTTCTTGTAGAAGAAGCCGTCGCAGGTCGCGCACGCCGACACGCCACGCCCCATGAATTTCTTCTCGGACGGGATGCCGAGGTACTTGGCCGAGGCGCCGGTGGCGATGATCAGCGCGTCGCAGGTATAGGTGGCCGCGTCTCCCTCGAGGACGAAAGGCCGCTCGCCGAGGCGCGCCACCTGGATATGGTCGTGCACGATCTCGGTGTCGAAGCGCTCCGCATGGCGCCGAAACCGCTCCATCAGCTCGGGACCCTGCACGCCGTCGGCGTCGGCCGGCCAGTTGTCCACGTCCGTGGTGGTCATCAGCTGGCCGCCCTGGGCGATGCCGGCGATGAGCACCGGCTTCAGGTTTGCGCGTGCGGCATAAACCGCCGCGGTGTATCCGGCGGGGCCGGAACCGAGAATTAGTAGGCGGGAGTGGCGCGTCGGCAACGAAGGCATGAGCGGCAAAAATTATAAGGCCCGGTTCTGCTAACATAGATTTGCAATTACAAGGGGTATTTCTCCTATGGCAACTGCGGTCTCGACGGCGGTATTGAAGGCGGTGCCGCTGTTTGCGAGCTTCCCGGAAGAGCAGCTGCGTCTGCTCACCACCATGGTCTCGCGCAGAAGCGCCGCGCGCGGCACGACCATCATGGCGGGCGGCGATGCCACCGACTCGCTCTACATCGTGCTCTCGGGGCGTCTCAAGGTGATGATGAGCGACTCCGACGGCAAGGAAGTCATCCTTACCCTCCTCGGGCCGGGCGAATTCTTCGGCGAGATGGGCCTCATCGACGACGAGCCGCGCTCGGCGAGCGTGGTGGCCATCGAGGCGTGCGAGCTCCTCTCCATTGCCAAGCGCGACTTCAAGAAGTGCCTGTCCGACAGCTTCGAGATGACCATGCAGGTGATGCGCAGCCTCGTGCGGCGCCTGCGCGAGGCCGACCGCAAGATCGGCAGCCTGGCGCTCCTCGATGTCTACGGGCGCGTGGCGCGGCTGCTCCTCGACATGGCGGAGAACGTGAACGGCGAGAAGATCGTCACCAAGCGCCTGCCGAAGCAGGACATCGCCAAGATGATCGGCGCCTCGCGCGAGATGGTGAGCCGCGTGATGAAGGACCTGCAGACCGGCGGCTACATCGAGGTGCGCGGCTCGACCATCGTGCTGCGCGACACCATCATGCTGCCCGAGTGATTCGACGATTGCAAAGCAGGCTCTAGCGCAAAAGAGCGCGCCCGCCCCGCTGCCTGCGAGGCTTGCGCGTCTGGTACGCGAAGCGAAGTGGCTGCTCCTAGGCGCGCTCGCGCTGTACCTCTTCCTCATCTTCGTCACTTTCCACCGCAGCGACCCGGGCTGGTCGCATAGCGCCACCGACGCCGTTGCCCGCAACGCCGGCGGCTATATTGGCGCCTACGTCGCCGATATATCCCTGTACCTTTTCGGCCTCTCCGCCTACTGGTGGGTCGCGCTTTGCATCGCTGCCGCGGTCTGGGGCTACCGAAGCGTTCCGGCGAAGGCGGTCGGATTGGGGCTCGGCGGCTTTGCCGTGCTGCTGGTTTCCACGGCGTCGCTCGAGCGGCTGCGCCTCTATGGGCTGCCGGCGGAGCTGCCCCTCATGCCGGGCGGGGTAGTCGGCGACGTGGCAGGCAGCGCGCTCGCCGTGGGCCTGGGTTTCACGGGGGCCACGCTCGTCCTGATTGCGCTCGCGGCGGTGGCGCTCAGCCTGTTTACCGGCATTTCCTGGCTCACCGTGTCTGAGTTCGTCGGATTCGCGCTCGAGTCGGGCTACGTGCTCGCGCGCCGCGCATGGGAGCGGCGCCAGGATCGGCGCATGGGCGAAATCGCGCGCGAGGAGCGCGAGATGGTCGTCGAGGCGGAGAAGAAGCGCGAAGAGAGCCATCCGCCGCTGCACATCGAGCCGCCGGCGCCCAAGATCAAGAAGTCCGAGCGCGTGCAGAAGGAAAAGCAGGCGCCGCTCTTCGAGGATCTGCCCGACACGCCGCTGCCGCCGCTCAAGCTCCTGGACGAGGCGAAGAACGAGGGCGAGCAGGTGAGCGCGGAGACGCTCGAATTCACTTCGCGCCTGATCGAGAAGAAGCTCTCGGATTTCGGCGTCTCGGTGAAGGTGCTGGCGGCCTATCCCGGGCCGGTCATCACGCGCTACGAGATCGAGCCCGCGGTGGGCGTGAAGGGCAGCCAGATCGTCAACCTGGTGAAGGACCTCGCCCGCGCGCTTTCGGTGGTCTCGATCCGGGTGGTGGAGACGATACCCGGCAAGTCGTGCATGGGCCTCGAGATCCCGAACCCGAACCGGCAGATGGTTAGGCTGTCGGAGATCCTCGGATCGCAGGCGTACCACTCGCTCAACTCGCCGCTCGCCATCGCGCTCGGCAAGGACATCGCCGGCAATCCGGTCGTCGCCGACCTCGCGCGCATGCCCCACCTGCTGGTCGCCGGCACCACCGGCTCGGGCAAGTCGGTCGCGCTGAACGCGATGATCCTCGCGCTCCTCTACAAGGCGGAGCCGAAGAACACCCGACTCATCATGATCGATCCGAAGATGCTGGAGCTTTCGGTCTATCAGGACATTCCGCACCTGCTCGCGCCGGTCGTGATCGACATGAAGCAGGCGGTCAACGCGCTCACCTGGTGCATTGCCGAGATGGAGCGCCGCTACAAGCTGATGAACTGGATCGGCGCGCGCAACCTCTCCGGCTTCAACCACAAGGTCACCGAGCAGAAGTACGAGGACCCGTTCACCCTCGAGACCGGCAACCCGCAGACGCTCGGGCCGATGCCGCAGATCGTGGTGGTGGTCGACGAGCTGGCCGACCTGATGATGGTGGTCGGCAAGAAAGTGGAGGAGCTCATCGCGCGGCTCGCAGCCAAGGCGCGCGCCTCCGGCATCCACCTGATCCTCGCCACGCAGCGGCCTTCGGTCGATGTGATCACCGGGCTCATCAAGGCGAACATTCCGACGCGCATCGCCTTCCAGGTCTCCTCCAAGGTCGACTCGCGCACCATCCTCGACCAGTCGGGCGCCGAGACGCTGCTCGGCGCGGGCGACATGCTTTACCTGCCGCCCGGCAGCGGCCTGCCGCAGCGCATCCACGGCGCGTTCGTCGCCGACCACGAGGTGCACAAGGTGGTCGAGCACCTGAAGTCGAGCGGCAAGCCCGAATACCTGAGCGAGATCCTCGAGCCCGCCGCCCCGGAGGATGCTGTCGGCGGGGAGGGCCCGGGGACAGGGGAGAAGGACCCGCTCTACGACCAGGCGGTGGAGATCGTGCTGCGCACCCGGCGTCCGTCGATCTCCCTGGTGCAGCGGCACCTGCGCATCGGCTACAACCGCGCCGCGCGCCTGATCGAGGACATGGAGCGGGCCGGCATGGTCTCTGCGATGCAGACCAACGGTAACCGCGAGGTGTTGGTCCCGGCCAAGGCGGAGTAGTCTCGCTTCCATGAGAACCCTCCTGGGCGCCATCGCCCTCTCCATTGCTTTTTCAGCCGGTGCCGCCAGCCTCGATCGCTACAAGGAATTCCTCAACGGCACCCAATCCGCGCGCGCGGCGTTCGAGCAGAAGGTGTTCGACCGCAACGGCAAGCTGGTGCAGGAAACACGCGGCAACTTCATCTTCCAGCGCCCCGGGCGCTTCCGCTGGGTCTACGACAAGCCCGCCGACCAGGTCATCGTCGGCGACGGCACGCGCGTGTGGATCTACGACCGCCAGCTCAACCAGGTGACGGTCCGCAAGCTCACGGCCGCGCTCGGCTCTACCCCGGCTGCGCTCCTTGCGGGCGGCAGCGGCATCGAGGCTGCATTCCAGCTCGCCGACGGCGGCGAGAAGGACGGCCTCGAATGGATGAACGCGACGCCCCGCGAGCGCGAGGCCGGCTTCGAGCGCGTGCGCATGGGATTCGGCAAAGCTGGTCTGCAGGCGATGGAGCTCACCGACCATTTCGGCCAGACGACCCAGCTGCGCTTCTCCAAGCTCGAGCGCAATCCGCACGTAAATGCATCGGAATTCCGCTTCGATCCGCCCAAGGGCGCGGACGTCTTAGGCGATAAATGAAGTGACGCAGGATCTGTTCGGCAAGGCGGAGCCTGTCGCCCCGCTCGCCGAGGGGCTGCGGCCGAAGACGCTGGACGAGGTCGTGGGCCAGGCGCACCTCATCGGCCCCGGCAAGCCGCTGCGCCTCGCGTTCGAGTCCGGCCGGCCGCATTCCATGATCCTGTGGGGACCGCCGGGGACCGGGAAGACGACCATCGCGCGGCTGATGGCGAACGCGTTCAATGCGGAGTTCGTCGCGCTGTCGGCGGTTTTCTCCGGCGTGAAGGAAATCCGCGAGGCCGTCGCGGCCGCACAGGCGCGCCTCGAGCAGTTCGGCCGGCGCACCATCCTCTTCGTGGACGAGGTGCATCGCTTCAACAAGAGCCAGCAAGATGCCTTCCTGCCCTACGTCGAGCAGGGGCTGATCACGTTCGTTGGCGCGACCACCGAGAACCCTTCGTTCGAGGTAAACAGCGCGCTGCTTTCGCGCGCGACGGTGTACGTGCTGGAGCCGCTTTCCACCGAAGACTTATCAACCTTGCTGGACCGTTCCGGCATCGCGATGGACGAGAGCGCGAAGGCGCGCCTGGTCGGCTTCGCAGACGGGGATGCGCGGCGGCTGCTGAATGCCGTCGAGATCCTGAAGAACACCGGCCACCAGCCGATCGACGGTGCCTTTGTCGAGCAGACCCTGGCGAAAAACCTGCGGCGCTTCGACAAGGGCGGCGAGCAGTTCTACGACCAGATCTCGGCGCTGCATAAGGCCGTGCGGGGATCGAACGCCGACGCGTCGCTCTACTGGATGGTGCGGATGCTAGACGGGGGTGCCGATGCGCGTTACATCGGCCGGCGCGTGGTGCGCATGGCGGTGGAGGACATCGGCCTGGCAGACCCACGCGCCCTCGGCATCACGCTCGACGCCTGCGACACGTACGAGCGCCTGGGCAGCCCGGAAGGCGAGCTTGCGCTCGCGCAGGCGGTCATCTACCTCGCGCTCGCCCCGAAATCGAACGCCATTTACGAAGCCTATAATGCGGCCCGCGATTTCATCTCCAGGGACGGCACCCGGCCGGTGCCGCTGCATATCCGCAATGCACCGACTCGCTTGATGAAAAACCTCGGCTACGGAAAAGACTACCGCTACGCGCACGACGAAGCGGGCGCGTACGCGGCCGGCGAGAACTACTTCCCCGACGGCATGCCGCGCGTCGAGTGGTACAAGCCGACGGAGCGCGGCGCGGAAGCCCGCATCCGCGAGCGGATGGACGAGCTGCGCCGGCTCGATGCCCAGGCGGACAAGAACAAATGATCGACATCCAGCTCCTGCGCAAGAACCCGGAAGAGGTCGCTCGCCGCCTCGCCACCAGAGGCGGCGTTCAGCTCGACGCCGACCAGTTCCAGCGCTTCGAGAAGGCGCGCAAGGACCTGCAGACCGCGGTCGAGCAGGCGCAGGCGTCGCGAAACCGGATCGCCAAGGACATCGGCCAGGCGAAGGCCAAGGGGCACGACGTCTCCGAGCTCCTGCAGCGCGGCGAGAAGCTGAAGTCCCTGCTGGAGGAATCGGAAGCGCAGCTCGTCAAGCTGCAGGAAGGCTTCCAGGATTTCCTCGGCCGCATCCCGAACGTGCCGCACGAGTCGGTGCCGGTTGGCGATGCCGAAGCGAACCGCGAGGAGCGGCGCTGGGGCGAGCCCAGGCAGTTTTCCTTCGCGCCGAAAGACCATGTGGACATCGGCGAAGGTCTGGGCGGCCTGGATTTCGCCACCGGTGCAAAGGTGGCCGGCTCCCGCTTTGTCGTCATGAAGGGCGCCATCGCCCGCCTGCATCGCGCGCTCGCGCAGTTCATGCTGGACATTCACACGACCGAGCACGGCTACACCGAGACTTACGCGCCTTACATGGTGACGCC
>DATLDY010000053.1:0-37631 GCA_035525655.1 Burkholderiales bacterium | reverse complement strand
CGAAGTGATTGACAGGATTGAAGAATGTCCCATATCATTCTGTCCGCTGCAGCGCAACAGACACCTGTTGCGTTAAACCATCTAGCCCCGGTTATCGACCTGCTGTCCCGGTCGTTAACCAAGCCCAAGTCAGAACACGGGACCGGGGCACGGAGGTGGCACATGACTAGGTCTCTCGGAGTGCGCGCCTGGTCCGGCGCGAAAAGCACGCTGGCGCTGATCGGCCTCGTGGCGATCGGCGGACTGGTGATCCTTCCACTGCAGGGCGACGGCATGAACCGCCTGCCGGGGCTCGTGGGTGATGTGTTCTTCGAGCCTTCGAGCGTGGTCGCCGGCCCCATCCAGCCCCAGGCCGAGACGCCACTCGACCGCGAGCAGCGCGCTGTCACCGAGTTCATTGCCAAGCGCTACCGCGTCTCGGAGGCGGCGATCGCCGGCTACGTTTCGGCCGCCTACCGCGCGGGCCAGCAGTACTCGGTCGACCCGCTATTGATCCTGGCGGTGATGGCCGTCGAGTCGCGCTACAACCCGGTCGCCGAGAGCACCGTCGGCGCCAAGGGTTTGATGCAGATCATCCCGAAATTCCACCTGGAGAAGCTGATGGAGCACGGCGGCGAGCACGCGCTCCTCGAGCCGGAGGTCAACATCCTGGTCGGCACGCAGATCCTGCGCGAGTACCAGCGCCGCTTCCGGGATACCGAGACCGCGCTGCAGATGTACGCCGGCGCCTTCGACGAGCCGAGCTCGCAGTACGCGAACAAGGTGTTTGCCGAGCGCGCGCGGCTCGAGTTCCTCAGGCAGAAAGCCAAGAAGCAGCAAAGCGCCTGATTCCCCAAGCGGCCTCCTCGAGGTCGCTCATCGAGCGCGTATAGGCGAAGCGCACGCACCGGTCGGTGCCGTTGGCCCCAAAGTCCACCCCCGGCGTGGCCGCGACGCCCTCCTTCTCCAGCAGCTCCAGGCAATACCGCCGCGCATCGCCCGCGCAATCCGCGTACACGTAGAAGGCGCCGTGAGGCTCGGCTGGCACTTGCAGCCCGGCCTGTTTCAATACGGGTAACAGGAAGTCCCGCCGGCGCGCGAACTGCGCGCGGCGCTCCTCCAGCACTCGAATCGACTCCGGAGAAAACGCCGCGCAGGCGGCGTATTGCGCGGCTGCGGGTGCCGAGATGAACAGGTGCTGCGCCAGCTTTTCGAAGCCACGCACGGCCGATGACGGAAGCACCGCCCATCCCAGCCGCCAGCCGGTCATGCAGAAATACTTGGAGAAGCTGTTCACGATCACCACGTTGCCAGGCAGGCCGAAGGCGCTCGACGGCTCGGCGCCATAGCTCAGGCCCTGGTAGATCTCATCGACGATCAGCACCCCGCCGCGCTCGGCGATGAATGCCGCGATGGCGGCAAGCTCCTTCCTCTCGATCAACGTCCCGGTTGGATTGGACGGCGAGCCGAGGATCAGCGCCTTGGTGCGCGGGGTCCAGGCCGCGCGCACCATCGCTACCGTAGGCTGGAAGCTTTCCGCCGCCGAGACCGGGAGCGCTCGCGCGCGGCCCTCGAAGGCGCGCACGAAATGCCGGTAGCCGGGATAGCCGGGGTCGGGCACCAGGACCTCGTCGCCGGCATCGATGTACAGCGCGGCGACGGTGAGGAGGCCGCCCGATGCACCGGAAGTGACGACCACGCGCTCCGCCGGAACGCGAAGCGCGAACCGGCGGGCATAGTGCGCGGCGATCTCCTCGCGCAATTGCGGCAGGCCGAGCGTCGCGGTGTACGCCGTGCGTCCCTCGCGCAATGCGCGCACTCCCGCTTCGACCACCGGCTCGGGCGCCGTGAAGTCGGGCTCGCCGATTTCCATGTGCACCACGCGGCGTCCGGCGCGCTCGAGAGCATGCGCGCGCGAGAGCACATCCATCACTTCGAAAGGTTCGATTTCCGCGGCGCGGCGCGCGGTGGGCGTCGGTTGGGAGATGGTCGGCGGATTCTATAGAATCGTTCCGTGGACGAGCAGCTCAAGAAGAACGCCCTCGATTACCACCGGCGCCACCCGCCGGGAAAGATCTCCGTCCTTCCGACCAAGCAGCTCACCAACCAGCGCGATCTCGCGCTCGCGTATTCCCCCGGCGTCGCCGCCGCCTGCGAAGAAATCGTGCGCGATCCTGCGTGCGCGGCGCTGTACACCTCGCGCTCCAACCTGATCGCGGTCATCACGAATGGCACTGCCGTGCTCGGCCTGGGCGCCATCGGCCCGCTCGCCGCCAAGCCGGTGATGGAAGGCAAGGCGGTGCTGTTCAAGAAGTTCGCCGGCATCGACTGCTTCGACATCGAGGTCGACGAGCGCGACCCGCAAAAGCTGGTCGACATCGTCGCGGCGCTCGAGCCGACCTTCGGGGCGATCAACCTGGAGGACATCAAGGCACCCGAGTGCTTCGTGGTCGAGCGCGCGCTGCGCAAGCGCATGAAGATCCCGGTGTTCCACGACGACCAGCACGGCACCGCGATCACGGTCGGCGCAGCGGTGATGAACGGGCTGCGCGTCGTGAACAAGAGGATCGAGGAGGTGAAGCTCGTCGCTTCGGGTGCCGGCGCCGCGGCGCTCGCGTGCCTGGGTCTCCTTGAGAAGATGGGCTTGCGCCTCGCCAACATCACCGTGACCGACCTCGCGGGCGTGGTCTACAGGGGCCGCCGCGAGCTGATGGACCCCGACAAGGAGCGCTACGCGAAGGAGACGCGCGCCCGTACGCTCGACGAGGCGATCGCGGGCGCCGATGTGTTCCTCGGCCTGTCCGCCGGCGGCGTGCTGAAGCCGGGGATGGTAAAGAAGATGGCCGAGCGGCCCCTCATCCTGGCGCTCGCCAATCCCGATCCGGAGATCCTGCCCGAGCTCGCGAGGCAGGCGCGCCCCGATTGCGTCATCGCCACCGGGCGCTCGGACTACCCGAACCAGGTGAACAACGTGCTGTGCTTCCCGTTCATCTTCAGGGGCGCACTGGACGTCGGCGCCACGACCATCACCACGGAGATGGAGCTCGCCGCGGCGCGTGCGATCGCCGAGCTCGCGCAAGCCGAGACCTCCGAGCAGGTGGCGCTCGCCTACGGCATCGAGACCATCAGCTTCGGTCCGGAATACATCATTCCGCGGCCTTTCGATCCGCGGCTCATTGCCCGCGTGGCGCCCGCGGTGGCGAAGGCAGCGATGGCGAGCGGCGTGGCCACGCGCCCGATCGCCGACCTTAACGCCTACGAGCAGTCGCTCACGCAATTCGTCTACCACTCCGGCCTGATCATGAAGCCGGTGTTCACGGCGGCGAAGGCAACGCCGCGTCGTGTGGTGTACGCGGAAGGCGAGGACGAGCGAGTGCTGCGCGCCGTCCAGATCGTGGTGGATGAAGGGCTCGCGCGGCCGATCCTCATCGGCCGCCCCCCGGTCGTCGAGCAGCGCCTCGAGCGACTCGGCCTGCGCGTGAGGCCCGGGAAGGAGCTCGAGCTCGTCAACCCGGAGTCCGATCCGCGCTACCGCGACTATTGGAGCACCTACCACCAGATCACCGAGCGGCGCGGCGTGACCCCGGAATACGCGCGCATCGAGATGCGGCGCAACACCACCCTCATCGGCACGATGATGGTCTACAAGGCGGAAGCCGACGCCATGCTTTGCGGCACGCTCGGCATGTTCGCCGAGCACATGCGCTACATCGACCAGGTGATCGGCCTGCGCGCCGGCGTGCGCCACTACGCCGCGATGAACGCGCTCATCCTGCCGGCGCGCACCGTCTTCATCTGCGACACTTACGTCACCCATGACCCGGATGCCGAGCACATTGCCGAGATGACGCTGCTTGCCGCCGACGAAGTGCGGCGCTTCGGCGTCGTGCCGAGGGTGGCGCTCCTCTCGGCGTCGAACTACGGCTCGCTCGACCTGCCGTCCGCGCGCAAGATGCGCCAGGCCCTCGCGCTGATCCGCGAGCGCATGCCCGAGCTCGAGGTCGACGGCGAAATGCACGGCGACGCCGCGCTTTCCGAGGAAATCCGGCTGAAGGTGTTCCCGCGCGCGCGCCTGCGCGGCGAGGCCAACCTGCTCGTGATGCCGACGCTCGATGCGGCGAACATCTCGTTCAACCTGCTGAAGACCGCAAGCGGCGGCGGCGTCACCATCGGGCCAATGCTGCTCGGCCCCGCGCGGGCGGTGCACATCCTCACGCCGTCGGCGACGGTGCGCCGCATCGTCAACATGACCGCGCTCGCAGTTGCGGACGCCAACGCGCCGCGCATGCAGGAGAGCCTGTTCTGATGGAAGCCGCGACGGCAACCATCTCGCAGTTTCCAACCAGCCGCGTGCGCCCGCGCGCCGGCCTGGTGCTCACCGGCGGCGGGGCACGTGCCGCGTACCAGGTGGGCGTGGTCAAGGCGGTGCGCGACGTGCTCGGCGCCCCGAAGAAGAACCCGTTCCCCATCCTGTGCGGCACCTCCGCCGGCGCGATCAACGCGGCCACCCTCGGCGTGTACGCGGACGACTTCTCGCGCGCCGTGAGCAACCTGCTCGAAGTGTGGGAGAACATGCACTGCGAGCACGTCTACCGCACCGATGCGTGGCACATCCTCGGCAGCGGCGCGCGCTGGCTCGCGGCGATGATGCTCATCAGGCGCCAGGCGCCGGTGTCGCTGCTCGACAATTCGCCGCTCGCCGAGATGCTTTCCCGCACCCTGCCGTTCGACCGCATCCAGGCGAATATCGACGCCGGCATGCTGTATGCGCTTTGCGTGACGGCATCGGGCTATACGAGCGGGCAGAGCGTGTCGTTCTTCCAGGGCGGCCCCGGCCTCGAAGGCTGGGAGCGCAACCAGCGGATCGGCGCTTCGGTCGCGCTGAAGCTCGAGTACCTGCTCGCCTCGGCGGCCCTGCCGTTCATCTTTCCCGCCGTGAAGGTGCACCGTGAGTATTTCGGCGACGGCTCCATGCGCCAGATCGCGCCGGTCAGCCCGGCGCTGCATCTGGGCGCCGACCGCGTGCTGATCGTCGGTACCGGCCGCCAGACCCAGGAGCAGGCACGCGCGCGCTCGAACGTGTACCCGTCGTTCGCGCAGATCGCGGGCCATGCGCTCAACTCCATCTTCCTCGACAGCCTGGCCGTCGACATCGAGCGCATGGAGCGCATCAACCGCACCGTGCAGCTCATCCCGCCCGAGCGGCTGAGCGATTCCAGCGTGCACCTTCGCCCGGTAAAGGTACTGTTCATTACGCCGTCGCAGCCGATCGAGCGCATCGCCGCGCGCTTCCTGCACGAGCTGCCGGCGACCGTGCGCTTCATCCTCAAGCCGACCGGGGCGCTCAACCGCTCCGGGTCGAACCTCGCAAGCTATCTCCTGTTCGAGGAATCGTTCTGCCGCGCGCTCATCGACCTCGGCTACCAGGATGCGATCAGCCGCGATGCCGAGATCCGCGAATTCTTCGAGGCCAGCGAAGCCGGTGAGAAAAATGGCTGACGAGACGCCGCCGTCGGATCCCTTCGAGATGTACCGGCGCCTGTGGGGCAACCTCGGGGTGCCGCTGCCCGGCATGGCGATGCCGACCTTCGACCCGCAGGAGGTCGAGAAGCGCATCGCCGACCTGCGCTCGGTCGAGGCGTGGCTCAACATGAACCTCAATATGGTGAAGTTTTCCATCCAGGGCCTCGAGCTGCAGCGAGCCGCGCTCCAGGCGATGCGCGCGAGCGGCCCCGAAGCTCCCAAGAAAGACTAGGTCGTTTCATTTCCCAGGAGAAAGACGCATGGCCAAGGCAATCCGTTTTCATAAGCAGGGTGGACCCGAAGTTCTGCAGCTCGACGATGTCCAGGTGGGCGAGCCTGGCGCGGGGCAGGTGCGCATCCGGCACACCGCCATCGGCGTGAACTTCGTCGACACGTATCAGCGCTCGGGCCTCTACCCGATGCAGATGCCGGCGATCGCCGGCAACGAGGGCGCCGGGGTGGTCGAGGCGGTGGGCGGCGGCGTGACCGACCTGAAGGCGGGCGACCGCGTCGCCTAT
Source organism: Burkholderiales bacterium (assembly GCA_035525655.1). Classification (GTDB taxonomy): domain Bacteria; phylum Pseudomonadota; class Gammaproteobacteria; order Burkholderiales; family SG8-39; genus SCGC-AG-212-J23. The sequence continues at coordinate 31,611 of DATLDY010000053.1, read as the reverse complement.
ACGGGCCTGCCGGGCTCGTATGTGGAGACGCGCGTGGTGCCGGCCGACCGCATGGTGAAGCTGCCGCAAGGCATCAGCGACGACCAGGCGGCCTCGATGATGCTGAAGGGACTCACCGTTCATTACCTGATCCACAGCACCTATGCCGTGAAGAAGGGCGAGACGGTGCTCTGGCACGCAGCCGCCGGCGGCGTCGGGCTGATCGCCTGCCAGTGGCTGAAGCATCTGGGCGTGACCGTGATCGGCACGGCCGGCTCGGAAGACAAGACGGCGCTCGCCAAGGCGCATGGCGCCACGCACGTCGTCAATTACAGCAAGGAGAATTTCGTCGAGAAGGTGAAGAGCCTGACCGACGGCAAAGGCGTGCCGGTGGTGTACGACTCGGTCGGCAAGACGACCTGGGAAGGCTCGCTCGACTCCCTGCGCCCGCGCGGCCTGATGGTGTCGTTCGGCAACGCCTCGGGTCCCGTGGCGCCGGTGAACCTCGGCATCCTGGCAACGAAGGGCTCGCTCTACGTCACGCGCCCCACGCTCGCCACCTACATCGCGCAGCGCGCGGACCTGCAATCGCGCGCCAAGGACCTCTTCGACGTAGTGTCGTCGGGCAAGGTGAAGATCGAGACGACGAAGAAGTACAAGCTGGCCGATGCCGCGAGCGCGCACCGGGACCTCGAGGGGCGCAAGACGACCGGCTCGGTCGTCCTGGTCCCCTGAAGTTCAGCGCGTTTCTTGCGCTCCTTACGGGGAGGACTACTTGATGCCGAGGATGCCCTCGGCTTTCTTCAGCGCGGCTTCCGAGTCGGCGTGCTTGCCGGCCTTGTGGAGCGCCTCGCCGTCGGCGCGGAGCTTTTTCACCTCGGCCATCTGCGAGGCGTTGAGCTTCGCGTTCGGCAGGGCGGCGTCGATCGCCCGCATGTGCTTCGGGCAGCTGTTGGCGAAAGCGGGCGCGGCAAAAATGGCGAGCGCGGCAAGCAGGGCGATGCGTTTCATGGTTCTCCTCCCGGGGTGGTTGTGGGCGTGATGCCGGCCCGAGTGTAGTGGATCTGGCCGAGCTGCGCCGCCGGCTGGCCCGGACAGCCGCACCGGATTCGTCCGTCTATGGCGACGATGGCGCCGGACGCACCGAAGCCGCCGTGACGCCGGCGGCGGTGCTGATCGCGATCATCGCTCACCCGGGCGAGGCCACCGTGCTCTTTACGCGCCGCACGCCGCACCTCAAGGCGCATTCCGGGCAGGTGAGCTTTCCCGGCGGCCGCGCCGAGCCGGGCGATCCGACGCCGGAGTTCACCGCGCTGCGCGAAGCCGAGGAGGAAGTCGGCCTCGCCATCGCGCGCGTCGAGGTATTGAAGCGCCTGCCCGACTACCTGACGCGAACCGGATTCCGCGTGACGCCGGTGGTCGGCGTAGTGACCCCGCCGCTCGAGCTGGTGCCCGATGCGCGCGAGGTCGACGAGGTGTTCGAGGTCCCCCTCGCTTTCCTGCTCGATCCCGCCAATCACCAGAGGGCTTCGCGCGAGATTGGCGGACGCACGGCGCACTACTACGTCATCGAGCACAACGGCCGCACCATCTGGGGCGCCACCGCCGGGATGCTGGTCAACCTTTATAGAATGCTTGCATGAGCGTCCTCGCCATCATCGCCGCGCTGGTCATCGAGCAGTGGCGCCCCCTCGGCGATCGCAAGGCGGTGCAGGGCACGCTCGGCGGCTGGGCGCTCTGGCTCGAGCAGACGTTCAACGGCGGCGAGCGCAAGCACGGCAGGATCGCGTGGCTGGTGGCCGTCCTGCCGCCGGTGCTGCTGTCCCTCGTGGTGCATGCGCTGCTCCTGTCGGTGAGCCCGTTCCTCGCGCTCGCGTTCAACATCGCCGTCCTCTACCTCACGCTCGGCTTCCGGCAGTTCAGCCATTACTTCACCGACATCCAGCTCGCCATGAAGTCGGGCGACATCGAGCGCGCACGCAGCCTGCTCGAGCACTGGCGCGGCGCGTCGGGCGTGGTGCGTACGCGCGAGGAGGTGATCCGCCTGTCGATCGAGGAGGCGCTCCTCGCCTCGCACCGCCACGTGTTCGGCGTGCTGCTCTGGTACCTGCTCCTTCCCGGACCCGCCGGCGCGATCCTCTACCGGCTCGCGGCCTACTTCGCCTGGCGCTGGAAGGACCTCGGCGGCTTCGGCCAGTTCGCCAACCGCGTGTTCCATGTCCTCGACTGGCCGGCCGTGCGGCTGACCGCGGCGGCCTTTGCGGTGGTCGGCGACTTCGAGGATGCGGTCGACTGCTGGCGCACGCAGGCGCGCAGCTGGCTCGATCCCAACGCGGGCATCGTGCTCGCCGCCGGCGCCGGCGCGATGGGCGTGCGCCTGGGCATGCCGGTGCAGGAAGTCGACGGCATGCAGCCGCGTCCGGAGCTCGGCGTGGGCGAGCCGGCGGAAGGTCCTTTCCTCGACAGCACGGTGGGCCTCCTGTGGCGCGCCGTGGTGGTATGGGTCTTCGCCCTTCTCATGCTCACGGTGGCACGCCTCTTATAGCGGGCGGTAGGCGCCGCAATGCCAGCACTGCGTGAACTGGCTGGCCAGATCCTCGCCGCACCCGCAGCGCCAAGCCGGTCCCGGATCTTCGCGGGCGAAAATCACCTGCTCGGCGCGCGCTGCGTCGGCATCGCTCAGCACCCACAGCTCGGGCTGGCATTCCGCCGGCGGCAGGTCGCCCATGCCGGAGGACAGATACTGGTTTTTAACCACGGCTTGGATGCCCGCGGCGTCCAGCAGGTTGCGTGCGTGATGGACGGCTGCGAGGTTGTACGAGCTGAAGACGCGTTTCAAAGATCGAACAGCGCATCGCACTTCGAGGCGCAGATGAAGTCGTTCTCCGACAGCCCGCCGATCGCGTGCGTCGAGTACTCGATGCGGCACTTGTTGTAGCCGACCTCGAGGTCGGGATGATGGTCCTCGCGGTGCGAGATCCAGGCGAGCGCGTTGACGAAAGCCATGGTCTGGTAATAGTTGGTGAACGGGTAGACCTTGACCAGCTTCCCGTCCTCGATGATCCAGCCCTTGAGCTCCCTGAGCAGGTCCTTCGCCTGCGCCGGGGTGTACGGCGCGACGCCGCCTTCGCACGGCTTGCACTTGCGGGTCGAGAGCGGGCTCATGTCGCGCCTTTCAGCCGGGCGATGCGCAGCGCCGCCGGCGGGTGGGAATCATAGAACGCCGAATGCACCGGGTCCGGGGTGAGCGTGGCGGCGTTGTCCTGGTAGAGCTTGACGAGCGCGCGCACCAGCTCGCTCGAGCTCGCGTGCTGCATCGCATACGCGTCGGCCTCGAACTCGCGCTTGCGCGAGTAGCGCGCCATCAGCGGCTGCAGGAAGAAGGTGAATTCGGATACGACGAGCATGAAGAGCGCGAGCGCAGCCGCGGTGCTCGGGGTGCGGATGCCGAGCCCGGCATAGAACCAGGGCTTGTCGATCAGCTGGCCGAGCACCCACAGGCCGGCGAAGGTCATCGCCGTGCTGAGAATGAGCATTTTCACGATGTGGTGCAGCTTGTAGTGGCCGAGCTCGTGCGCGAGCACCGCCTCGACTTCCGACGGATTGAGCCGCTCGACGAGCGTGTCGAATAGCACGATGCGCTTCGTCGCGCCGAAGCCGGTGAAGAAGGCATTGCCGTGGCTCGAGCGCTTGGAGCCGTCCATCTTGTACAGGCCGCTCGACTTGAAGCCGCAGCGCTCGAGGAGCGCGGCGATGCGCTGCGCGAGCTCGCCCTCGGTGATCGGCGTGAACTTGTTGAAGAGGGGCAGGATGAGCGCGGGGAAGATGAGCTGGAAAACCAGGCTGAACGCGGTGAGCACGATCCATACGTAGAGCCACCAGTAGTGCCCCATGCGCTCCATCAGCCAAAGGACGGCGAGGAGGAGCGGCACCCCGAGCGCGAGGCCGAGGAGTACCTGCTTGGCCAGATCGGTGAGGAACAGGCCGAGCGTCATGCGGTTGAAGCCGAAGCGTGCCTCGACGACGAACGTCCGGTAGAGGGCGAGCGGCAGCGAGACGGCGCCCTGCACGAAAAACAGGCTGAGGAGCAGTGCCGTGCCATGGGCGAGGCCGCCCGGTGTGAACACGCCGGCCCACACGTCTGCAAGCCGCTGCAGCGCGCCGCCGAGCGTGAGCACCAACACGAATGCCGCGCCGATCGCCACGTCGATCGCGCCCAGGCGCGTCTTCGCCGCGGTGTAGTCGGCGGCCTTCTGGTGCGCCGAAAGCGAGATCGAGTCGGCGAAGCCCGCCGGCACCGCGTCGCGGTGCGCGCTCACGTGGCGGATCTGGCGGCGGCCGAGCCACAGGCGCGTGGCGGTGGCCGCGAGCAGCGCGGCGATGAAGAGCCCGGTCAGGGTGTTCGGCATGCAAAGCTAGAATAAGCCATGGCCGCCGGCTCGGACAACAGCGCGAACAACCTGATCTGGATCGACATGGAGATGACGGGACTGCAGCCCGACTCCGATCGCATCATCGAGATCGCGCTCCTCGTCACCGACCCGCAGCTCGTCACCCTCGCCGAAGGTCCCGTCATCGTGGTGCACCAGCCAGACGAGGTGCTCGAGGGCATGGACAGCTGGAACAAGAGCACGCACAAGAAGAGCGGCCTCATCGAGCGCGTGCGCGCCTCGCGCATGACCGAGGCCGAGGCCGAGCGCGCCGCGCTCGACTTCCTCGCGCAGCACGTCCCGGCGGCGAGCTCGCCGATGTGCGGCAACTCCATCTGCCAGGACCGGCGCTTCCTCGCTCGCTGGATGCCGCGCCTCGAAGCCCACTTCCACTACCGCAACCTCGACGTCTCGACGCTGAAGGAGCTGGTGCGGCGCTGGAAGCCCGAGCTGATGAAGGGCTTCGCGAAGGAAGGCAAGCACGAGGCGCTCGCCGACATCCTCGAGTCGATCGAGGAGCTGAAGTTCTACCGCAAGGCGGTGATGACCATCTGATTCCGTACGACGTACGGAGTTATCTGGAAAAGGATCCGGAAGGCGTTCCCGGTGTGCCGCCCTTGGAAGCCGAACCGCTGGTCGCGCCGCCGCCCGACGCATCGTCGCCGACATTGGAGCCGGTACCGCCCCTGGGTTTCAGCGTGATGCGCGCCGGCGGCTTGTCTTTCTCCTCGGCCTTGGCGGGCGCCTTCTGCGTAGGCGGCTTCTCCATGCTCACCTGCGCGAGCAGCAGCGTGTCGACGCCCAGCCGCCGCAGCACCCACGGCTCGACGATCTCGGCCATCACCCGGCCGTCGGGCCAGCGCTGCGACCGGCCCATGTGGCCGCCTTCGGGGTTGACCCAGACCTCCTTCGGCTCGCCGTGCTTCATGAGGAGGTAGAGGTCCGCGATCGGCTGCTGCGTGTCGCGCTCGCCGTTGACCAGCAGCATCGGCGCCGAAGGCTGCTCGAGCATCCCGCGCGCCACCAGCGAAAGGCGCGGCCCGAACGCCAGGAACTCCTCCATCGTCTTCGTGCCGTAGGCCGAGGCGCGCGCCGGATAGATATCGAACAGGTATTCGCGCGTGGAAAACGCCTTCTTCTGCCACTCCGGCGCGTAGTACTCGTGGACGCCGACGCCGTGCACCACCGCGCCGCGCAGTCGATCCTTCTCCGTATAGGCGAGCACGGCCGCCCAGTAGCCGCTCCAGCTGCGCCCTTGCACGACGACGCGCTTCGCATCGAGCTCCGGCCGCGTCTGGATGTAGTCGAGCACCTTCGAAAACATGCGCTCGGCGCCGACGTCCGCGACGATCGGCGCCTGTCCCGTGCCGGGCATGTCGACGGCGAGGACCGCGACGCCGTTATTCAAATAGCGATCGGCGCGCGCGATGACCTCCTCCTTGCGCGAATCGAGGCCGTTGATGCCGATCACGACCGGCGCGGGACGGTTCTGCGGGCGCCGCAGGTACGCGACGATCTCCGAGCCCTCGAACGGGATGCGCACCGTTTCGAGCGGAGGGCGCAGCGATTTGCCGTACTGCTGGAACGCTTCGAGTGCCCGCGCGTAGGCGCGCTGCTTGCCCGGCGAGAGCTTCTCGCTCGGCCAGCGCGCCACATTGAAGGCATGCCAGGCGTTGTAGAAGTCGCCCGCGGAAAAATGGCGCTCGCCGATGCGGCTCCAGACCGCGGCCCACTCGTCGGGCTCGAGGCTCGTGAGCGCGGCCATCGCCTCGCGCGCGTCTTCGGCCTTGACCCCGGCGATCGGGCCCATGTTGCGCTCGGCGCGACGGATGGTCTCCTGCTTGAGCTCGTCGAGCGTGCGCGGACCCCAGCTCTGCGCCGACACGGCGAGGGACCACACAGCGAGGAATGCCAGCAAGGGGAACCGCATGGACTGCCTCCTTCGGTGACTACCGATGTTTCTTCTTGCGCGCGGGGCGCGGCCCCACCTCGACGATGCACTCGATCTCGACCGGGATGCCCATCGGCAGGGCCGCCATGCCGACCGCCGAGCGCGCGTGCTTGCCGCGCTCGCCGAACACCTCGACGAAGAGGTCCGAGCAGCCGTTGATCACCTTGGGCGGGTCCTCGAACTCGGGCACCGCGTTCACCATGCCGAGCACCTTCACGACGCGCTTAACTCGGTCGAGGCTGCCGAGCTCGCTCTTCATCACCGCGAGGAGATCGATGCCGACGCTGCGCGCCTGCTGATAGCCCTGCGCAACGGTGTACTCGCGCCCGACCTTGCCTTTCGCGCGCGTGCCATCGGCATTTGCGCGCGGGCCTTTGCCGGAGAGGAAAAGGAGGTTGCCGGTCTGCACCGCGTTGACATAATTCGCCACCGGCGCCGACACCGCGCCGAGGTCGATCTTCAGCTCTTTCAGCCGCTTCTCGGCGCTCACTGCGAATTGTAGGGATCGTACGGCTTCGGGATCGGGGAGCCCGACGAATTCGGATTGATCGGCCGGTCGAACTTGCCGGGCTGCCCACCGAGCTCGGGCAGCGTTTTCTCGCGCTCTTCCTTTGTCGTGGCCGAGGCCGGTGGCCCGAAGGTGATGCGCGGGCTGGCGCCCACCCCTTCCTCCAGCCTGAGGTTGAGGGCGGGCCCCTTGGGCTCCTGACGCTCGGGCGCCTTGTCCGCCGCACGCGGCGTCGACTGCCCCGCAGCCGAGCCTGCGGCGAGGAACGCTGCCAGCACGAAGGCGATTTTCGTCATAGGGGGGCCGGTACCACCTTGCCGGGATTCATCAGGTTGTCGGGGTCGAACACCTTCTTGATGTCGCGCATCACATCCATCGCGTCCTCGCCGAGCTCCATGCGCATGGAGCCCATCTTGCCCATGCCGACGCCATGCTCGCCGGTGCAGGTGCCTTCCATGCGCAGTGCGCGCTCCACCAGGCGCTTGTTGAAGGCCTTCGCAATCTCGGTCTCCTCGGGCTTCGCCGGGTCGACGAGCAGCATCAAATGGAAGTTGCCGTCGCCGATGTGGCCGAGCAGCGGCACCGGCGCGAAGTACGTTTTCACGTCCTCCATCGTCTCGTGCACGCATTCGGCGAGGCGCGAGATCGGCACGCAGACGTCGGTCGATACGGCGCGCGAGCCGGGCCGGATCTGCAGGCACGCGAAGTAGGCGTCGTGGCGCGCCTGCCAGAGCTGCGTGCGCTCCTCGGGCCGGGTCGCCCAGACGAAGTCCTTGCCGCCGTGCTCCTTCGCGATCGCCTGGACCGTTTCGGCCTGCTCGACGACGGAGGTCTTGGAGCCGTGGAACTCGAAGAACACGGTGGGCGCCACGCGGTAGCTGGTCTTCTTGTACTTGTTGATCGCGTCGACCGTCTTGTCGCACACGATGTCGCAGCGCGCGATGGGGATGCCGGCCTGGATCGTCTCGATGACGGTCTTCGTGCAGCCGTCGACCGTATCGAACGCGCACACCGCCGCGGACATGGCTTCCTGCACCGGGTAGAGCCGCACCGTCACCTCGGTGATGACGCCGAGCGTGCCTTCGGAGCCGACGAAGAGCCGCGTCAGGTCGTAGCCCGCGGCGGATTTCTTCGCGCGCCGCGAGGTCTGGATGATCCTGCCGTCGGCGAGCACCACCTTGAGCGAGAGCACGTTCTCGCGCATCGTGCCGTAGCGCACGGCGTTGGTTCCGGAGGCGCGCGTCGCGGCCATCCCGCCGAGCGTCGCATCCGCGCCGGGATCGACCGGGAAGAAGAGCCCGGTGTGCTTGATGTATTCGTTGAGCTGCTTGCGGGTGACGCCGGCCTGCACCACCGCGTCGAGGTCCTGCTCGTGCACGCCGAGCACCTTGTTCATCTGCGACAGGTCGATCGACACGCCGCCGTTCACCGCCAGGATGTGCCCCTCGAGCGAGGTGCCCACGCCGAACGGAATCATCGGCACCTGGTGGCGCCGGCAGATGTTGACGACGTCGCGCACTTCCTCCGTCGTGTGGGGGAACACCACCGCATCGGGCAGCGCGTACGGGAAGTACGACTCGTCCTTGCCATGGTGCTCGCGCACCGCGGCCGACACGGAGACCCGGTCGCCGAGCAGCGCCCGCAGCTCGGTGACGACAGACTGGTCGAATTCGCGGGCCTTGTTCATGGGGCTATTTTAGTTTTATCTCGCCATCGAAGGGCACCTTTACGCCCAAAGAGGGGATCTCGAGCGTGCACTTCGCCTGCAGGGTCTCGGTACCCTGGAGCTTGCCGCCCGTGATGGCCTTCTGCACCGCCTGCTCGATCTCGCGCTGCGAGTTCACGCCGACCATCTTGAGGAACTTGCGGATGCTGAGGTTGAAGGTTTCCTGGTCCATTTCTATCTCCCGGAGAGCAGTTTTGAGGCCAGCAGTTCCTTTGCCATGTGCTTGCCCAGCTCGACGCCCCACTGGTCGAAGCTGTTCACATTCCAGACCACGCCCTGGACGAAGACCTTGTGCTCGTAGAGGGCGATGAGCCGGCCGAGGTTCTTCGGGGTCGCCTTGTCCAGATTCAGCATGCTCGAGGGCCGGTTCCCCGGGTAGCGCTTGTGCGGCGGCAGTCCCGGGTCATTGGTGCCGAGCGCGAGCGCGTCGGCCTGCGCGCGGCAGTTGGCCGAAAGGTTCTTCTCGAGGTCGAGGTCGATGAAGTCGGCGGGCACGACCTGCGTGCCCTGGTGCAGGAGCTGGTGGAACGAATGCTGGCTCACCGTGCCTTCCGCACCCCAGAGCACCGGCGCGGTCGGGTACGCCAGCGGGCGGCCCTCGCGGTCGACGCGCTTGCCGTTCGACTCCATCTCGAGCTGCTGCAGGTAGGCGGGCAGCATGCGCAGCGCATTCGAATAGGGCAGCACGGCGTGCGTCGGCGCCTTGAGGAAGTTGGTATTCCACACGCCGATCAGCGCCATCAGCACCGGAATATTCTTTTCCAGCGGCGCGGCGGCGAAGTGCTCGTCGACCTCGCGCCCGCCTTCCATGAACTGCTGGAAGGAATCGGGCCCCATCGCGCACATCGCGGCCAGGCCGACCGCCGACCATACCGAGAAGCGGCCGCCGACCCAGTCCCACATCGGCAGCACTTCCGTGGCGCCGAACTTCGTCGCGAGCTCGACGTTGGAGCTCACCGCGTAGATATGTCTTGCGCCCCAACGCCTGGCAGCCTCGGCATTGGCCATCGTCTCCTGGGTGGTGAACGTCTTCGACGCCACGATGAACAGCGTCTCTTCGGCCTTCGCGCCTTCCAGCGCGCGCTCGAGGTCGCGCGGATCCACGTTCGCGGCGAAGCGCACATCGAGCACGCCATCGCTTAGCGCATCGGCGAGCAGGCGCGGCCCAAGGTCCGAGCCGCCGGTGCCGAGGTTGATGACGCGCTTTATCTTGCCTTCGGAGCGAACGCGCGAAGCGAGGCGGCGCAGGCGCTCCAGCGTTTCCTTCACTTCGGGCGGCGGATTCGAAGAGCGCAGCGCCGTATGCCAGGCCGCGCGGTCCTCCGTCGAGTTGACGGTCTTGCCGGAGAGAAGCGCCGCGCGCCACTCGGAAAGCCCGCGCTCTTCGGCGAGGTGCGCGAGAAGGCGCAGCGTCATCGCATTCAGGCGCTGGCGCGAATAGTCGTAGCGCACGCCGGCCGCCTGCACCGTGCATTGCGCGCCGCGCGCAGGATCGGCGAGGAGCTCGCGCAGGTGCACGCCGCTCCAGCTTTCGGCGTGGGAGGCGAGCTCGCTCCAGGATTTGCACTCGGTCGGCGGTGTGGTGTTCATCGTTTCAGTCGGTAGAGGCGGTAGCGTTCCGCGCGGTCGCCGGGACGGCCGACGTCGGCAAGCTTGGCCCACTGGACGGGCCGGGCCGTCGACGCCTGCGGTTCACGCTCGGCCTGCGGCGCGCCCTGCACGAGCACCAGCGGACACGCCGCCGGCTTCGCCGCGTCGAACGGCTGCGTGCGGATGCCCCCATGGTAGTCGAGCGCCGCGGCCTGCGACACGCCGAGGCCGCGCTGCGCGATGCAGGCGGACTTGGGCGGGATTTTCGCCTTGAGCTGCAAGGCGACCGGGCGGTAGCTTTTCTGGTAGTCGACCCAGGGCATCCACAGCATCGCGAACGTGCCCCACAGGAGGACCATCCCGCATGCCCAGCGCGCGACGCTGCGCATCGGCGAATAAGGCGTGAAGAAGATGAGATAGGACCAGACGACGATGAGTAGGACCGCGGCGACCACGGCCAGGGGCTGCAGCTGCGCGACGAACCCCGGCGCGATGCGCGCGAAGTTGCGCGCCATCGGAGCCGGCAGGCCGGTGAGCATGGCGATGTAGCCCAGCCATACGAGCGCGGTGAATACGGCAAAGGTCAGCACGCCGAACCAGTCCAGGGCGGCGACGGCGCCGCGGCGCAGGGTGAAGACGCCGTGCGCGGCCAGGAGCGAGAGCGGCGCGAGCAGAGGGATGAGGTTCTCGTCCTGCGGCGGGCCCCACACAATGTGCAGCGCCGCCATCGCAAGCACCGCGGCTCCCGGCACGAAAAGCCGCAGCTCGCGCCAGCGCCTGCGCAGCGACCAGGCGCTCCACAGCGCGAGCGGCCATGCCGGCCACGTGAACCAGCTCGCCGTCGAGAAGAAGTGGCGCACGTTCTCGCCGAAGCGGCCGTCGCGCTGCGCGGCGATGTCCCACCAGTCGAGGAATAGATCGCCCGAGCGCAGCGCGAGCGCAAGCGGCCAGGCCGACGCGATGAGGAGCGCGAGCACGAGCGAGATCACGAGGAATGTCGCCCCGCTGCGGGTGCGCCATTCCGGCACGGCGAGATGCGCCGCGATCACGGCGAGCGCGAGGCCCGCCGGCGCCGTCCAGCTCGCCGAAAGGAACGCGACGCCGAGCGCCACGCCGAAGGCCATGCCGGCGAGCACGGGGCGGCGCGTCGCATAAGGCAATGCCGTGAGTGCTGCGCACAGCGCCGCGAGCGATGCGAGCTCCGGCAGCGCTTCGTGCGCGTGCACGAGAAGGCCGGCGCAGCCCATGAGGACCAGGAACGCCGCCCCCGCCGCCGTGCGGCGCACGTCCGGGTCGTCGACCGTCCATTCGCGCTCGGCGCTGTAGATGAAGACGAAAGCCGCCGCGACGAAGGCGCCGCTCGCCAGGCGCGCGGCGGCGTGGAACTCGATCGCCCAGCCGAACAGCTTGCCGAAGAGGAGCGCGACCCAGTGGTAGAGCGGCTGGTCCTGCAGCCAGGGTACGCCGCCGACACTCGGCACGACGAGATCGCCGCTCACCGCCATGCCGTGCACGATGCCCAGGCCGATCGCGTCCTGCGTCTTCCACAGGTCGTGGAACACGAGGCCGGGCAGGATGAACGCGGCCGCCAGCACCGCGAGCGCCGCGGGGGGCGGAGGAAGCGTGAGGCGGGGCAGCATAGCCCCGGGGTTTATTTCGTTTTCTTGGTGTAGCGGCGCTTGAACTTCTCGACGCGACCGGCGGTATCGACGATCTTCTGCTTGCCGGTGTAGTACGAGTGCGACTCGGAGGACACCTCGACCTTGACGACCGGATATTCCTTGCCGTCGGTCCACTTCATCGTCTCGCGACCTTTGGTGTCGATCGCCGAGCGGGTGAGAAACGAGTGATTCGCGCTGGTGTCGTGGAAGATCACCGGCTTGTATTCGGGGTGGGTGCCTGGTTTCATGAGGGGGCCTTCTCTGCGAAGGCGCGGATTATACAGAATAATTCGGGGGCGGAGCCCGAATTCCAGCGACGCCCACCCAATCGGAATTCGGGCTCCGTCCCCGATTATTCTGTTTACAGGCGTCCTTCGCGCTTCAGTCCCAGGTACCTGTTAACCAATGCAATCGGCAGCCGCTCGGGCTCGACGTCGAGCGTGATCGCGCCGGCGGTCTCGATGCGGCGGAAGGCGCGCTCCCGGCTGGCGAGGTAGTCGGCCGCGGCGGCATGCGTGACCGCCCGGTCGAAGCTGTCGACGCGCGCTGTCAGCGCGCGCGACAGGACACCTTCGCGCAGGGAAGCAACCACGACCAGGTGACGCGTGCGCAGGAGCTTCAGCGCCGGCAGCAGCGTGTCGTCGTCCTCGTCGCGCAGGTTGGTGAGCAGGATGACGAGCGCGCGGCGGCGCTGGGCCCGCATGATGTCGCGCGCGGCCTGCTGGTAATCGGGCACGGCCAGCGTCGGCTCGATGTCGTAGGCGCGGTTCAGGATCGCGTGGACCGCGCCGATCGATTTGCGCGGCTCGCAGTAGCGGCTGACGCCGCCCATGGTCAGCATCCCCACCGAGTCGCCCTGGCGCAGCGCGACGTGCGCGAGTAGCAGCGCGGCGTTTAGCGTGTGGTCGAAGTGGGACAGCGCCCCATCCTTCGATGCCATGCGCCGTCCGCAGTCGATGACCAGCAGCACGCGCTGGTCCTTTTCTTCCTCGTACTCGCGCGCGATCAGCCGCGTCGTGCGCGCCGTCGCCTTCCAGTCGATCGCCCGCGGCGGGTCGCCCTGCCGGTATTCGCGCAGCTGGTGGAACTCCATGCCCTCGCCGCGCCGGCGCACCTGCAGCACGCCGATCTGCGAGAGGCGATTGTCGGTCGCCAGCAGCGTGTAGCGCGCGAGCGCGCGGAAGTTCGGGTACACGCGCGCCGCCATCGCTTCGCCGGCATGCCGCGTGACCTGCCAGAGCATGAGCGGCGAGAACACCCGCAGTTCAGTTTTCGAGAACGCGGTCTCACCCCGCGCGAGGGGCCGGGCCTGGTACGCGACCTCGGTCCACTGGTGTGGCTTGAGCTCGAGGCGGCGCGGCATGCCGCGGCAGTCAAAGCTTGTCGGGTAGTGGTCGTGCAGATCGGCACGCAACGCGCTGCCTGAAACATTGCGCACCCGCAGCCGCACGTCCACCGGCACGCCGAGGGCGAGCGAGGCCGGAACCTGGCGCGCGACCAGTGGCGCCGGCAGGCGCAGGGCGATCAAGAGGTCGACGACGCAAACGACCGCAAAGGCCGCCGCGAGCGCGGTCCATTGCGGCTGGAAGTCCTTGAAGATCGCGACGCCGATCGCCGCGCCGGTGAGCCCGGTCAGTGCCCAGAGGAGGCGCGTGCCCGGCAGGATCACTTTCTCGGCGCCTCCATCTTGTCGATGAGGCCTTTGAGGATCGCGTCGTTGTCGCGGCCTTCGAGCTCGAGCTCGGGAGAGGGCCGCACGCGATGGCGCAGCGCCGGCAGCGCCATGCGCTTCACATCGTCGGGCGTGACGAAGTCGCGGCCTTCGATCAGCGCCGCGGCGCGCGCCGCGCGTACGAGCGAGATGCCCCCGCGCGGGCCCGCGCCGCCGACCACGCCCGCCCAGCTTCGCGTGGCGCGTACGAGCCGAACCGCGTAGTCGAGCACCGCATCGTCGATGCGCAGGCTCGCCGCGATGCTCTGCAGCGTGAGCACGGTGGAAGGCTTGACCAGCTGCGCCACCGGCTCGACGTCGAGCCGGTCGCCCACCTTGCCGGCCGTGACGTGGCGCACCATCGCCGCCTCCTCCGCCTGCGTCGGATAGTCGATGCGCACCTTCAGGAGGAAGCGATCGAGCTGCGCCTCGGGCAGGGCGTAGGTGCCTTCCTGCTCGATCGGGTTCTGCGTGGCGAGCACCATGAAGGGCGGCTCGAGCAGGTGCGTCTGCCCTTCGATGGTGACCTGGCCTTCCTGCATGACCTCGAGCAGCGCCGCCTGCGTCTTGGCCGGCGCGCGGTTGATCTCGTCGGCGAGGAGCAGGTTGACGAACACCGGTCCTCGGCGCGCGGTGAACACCTGGTTCTTGGGGTCGTAGAGCGTATGGCCGGTCACGTCCGCGGGCATGAGATCGGGCGTGAACTGGATGCGCCCGAAGGTGCCGCTGAACGTGCGCGCGAGCGCGCGCACGAGGAGCGTCTTGCCCAATCCAGGCACGCCTTCGATGAGCACATGGCCGCCGGCGAGGAGCGCGACCAGCACGGCATCGACGACCTCTTTCTGCCCGATGAGGGCTTTGGCCACCTCGGCGCGCATCGCTGCCGCCACCTTTGCCGCCTGGGCAAATTGTTCTTCGTTCATCGTCCCCCCTTATCCAGTGCACTGTGCACGCGCTGCGCGCGCTGCACGATACGGATGAAATCCGCGCCGCGCACCGCCCCTCCGGCGGCGAGGAACTGCGCGGCTTCCTGCGGCTTCATGCCGGCGAGCGCGGCAAGGCGCTGCTGCTTCTCGGCGCTCGACGCGGCGCCGAAATCCGGCTGCGAGCGCGCGATGCGCCGCAGCGCCGCATCGCGCGCGGCGAGCACGAGCGGCGCGCGCAAGCCCTGCGACCAGTAGTAGCGCCCGCTCGCCCGCAGATGATCGAGCAGGCGCCGGCGCGCCGGCGGCGCATCGGGCGATACGGGGCCGAAGCGCGGCGCGATGCGCCAGAGCCAGAGCGCGAGGAGCAGGCCCGCGCTGATGATCGCCGCGAGCGCGTGCTGGACCAGGAAGCGGCCGAGCGACAGCCGCTGCGGCCGGAAAAATACCTGCACTTCCTGCGCCGGCGTGAGCTGCAGCAGCTGCCAGAAGCGCTCGGCGTTGCCTTCGGCGCCGATCGACTCGTTGCGCGCGAAGTTGAGGCTCGGCGCGACGCTCACCATCCCCCTGCCGCGGGGAAAGGAGACGAGCTTTTCCGCCACCTGCGCGCGCGTCACCTGCAGCGCCTCGAGCAGCGGGTCATTCACCCCGGGAAGCTCGGCCTCGGCGATGAGATGCCCGCCGGCCTGCACCCACGCCAGCAGGCGCAATACCCGGTCGGTATCGATCGCCTGGCGGCGGTTCGGCATGAGAAGCACGCCGGGACGCAGAGCGTCGAGCTCCGGGAGCGAGCGCAGCTCGCGCGAGCGCATTCCCATGCGCTCGGCGAAGCGCTCGGCGGCGAGGAAGTCGCGCAGCCGCGCCTCGCCGGACGGCGGCACGCGCTCGGTTACCGGAATGCGCTCGAAGGTCTTGAAGAACCACACGACTCCGGCCGCCACGAGCGCGAGGAGGGCGTAGGCGACAAAGCGGCGGCTCACAGGCTGGCGTACCCCTTCGTGAGCTGCTCGATTGCCTGCGCTGACGGCACGCGATCGGCATACGCGCACGCGCGCCACGCAGTTATCAATTGCCGTAAATAATCCGAGGGCGCGAGCGCCAGGACCTCCATCTCCGTGTGGCTTGCATGAAGCTCCACGCCGCGCTGGTGGACGAGCCGGGACAGCGCGCCGCGATAGAGAAGCGCCAGAGCCTCGCGGGGCTTTCCCTCGCGCACGAGTTGCAGGACGGCAGCCGGCACGTCGGCGGGCAGCGTCTGCGGGGCGAGATCCATTCCGAAGAGCGACGCCGGTGCCTGGTAGCGTTCCACGGGCGGCGCGCCGTGGCGCGGCAGCGCGCGCACCATCCACCAGAGCATGTACGCAATGGCGGCCGCCACCACTGCCCACAGCGCGAACTGCGCGAGCTTCGCGAGCCAGCGGACGAAGCTGAAGTCAGGCGCCGCTTCGGGCGGTGCGGGTTCCTTCGCCTCGGAAGCCCGCGGCACCCAGCGCAGCGCCTCGCGCTCGTAGCCGAATTCGGGCGCCTTGAGCACTTCCGCGATCTCGGCTTTCGGATCTTTCTGCGCAAGCGCCGCCAGAGGGAGGGCACCGATCACAAGAAGCAAGACAACCGGCGCAGCACGCGCCGCTAGGCGGCGTAGCGCCACTTCAAGGTCCCATCCTTCGAGGAGCGTGCGGCGGTTGAGGTAAAGCGCGAAGCCGGCCGCGACGTAGAACGGCTCGAGGATGAGCACGGCGGCCGCATACGCGAGGATGTCGGCGTAGCTCCAGTCCGTGCCGCCGATCAGGGCCTCCATGACGTCGCGCGTGTCCACGGATGAGGCCGGCAGCAGCATGCTGGCCAGCAGGTGCAGCGACCAATACAGCACGCCCTCGAAATGCAGGCAAACGATCGACAGCCACACGGCATGGCCGCGTGCGCGCCGGCCGAGCACGCTGCGCCGCGCTCGTCCCTCGCGGCCGCGGCCTCCCTCGAGCTGCGCCACCGGCAGGTTGAAGGAGCGCGCGAGGTCGAAGCGATCGAAGGTGAGCGCCATGAAGAGCCCGCTTCCGAGCCACTCGCGGGCATCGCCGAGCGTGGCACGCACGCCCTGCAGCTCGCCGAACACCGCGCGCGACAGCACATGCAGCACCACGCGGTCGTACAACGGCTTCAGCCACCAGATGGCGGCGAGCGCAATCCACGGCCGCTCGAGACTCCACGCGGTGCCGACGGCCAGCACCACGACGAGCGAAAGAACCAGGCCGTGCGCGCTGTACGCCTGCTGCCACCAGCGCTGCAGCATGGCCAAGCCCAGGTCGATCGCCTCCCACGGCGTGCGCGGGCGCAGCTCGACCGCGATCTCAGAAGGTTGCACGGCGGCCCGCTAGAAGAAAGTACGCGGCGAGGATGACCCAGCCGGCGACGCCGGCGGCGATCTTCACGCTCACGGGGAACGCGGTGAGCGGCGACCAGAACGCCTCGACGAATGCGGCGGCGAGGAACAGGATCGCCGCGCCGTACATGATGCGCACCGCGGGCCTTGCGGCGGCGACGAGCGCGCTTTTGCGGCTGCGGTTGCCAGGCGCGATGAGCGCGAGCCCGAGCCGAAGGCCCGCGGCGCCGGAAAGCACGATCGCGACGAGCTCGAGCGCCGAATGCCCGGCGACGAAGGACCAGAACGTCGCGCCGTAGCCGACCTGGGTGAGATAGCCGGCGACCGCGCCGAGGATCACGGCATTGCCGGCGAGGAACCACACCGAGCCGACGCCGGCGAGGAGTCCGCCGGCGAAGGTCTGGAAGCCGAGGCGCACGTTGTTCCAGATATAGAACCCGAACATCATCACGCTGGTGTCCGCCTCGCGCATGCCCAGGCGCCGGTTGCCCGGGTCGTACATCTGGTGGAACTGGGCGATCTGCTCCGGCGCGAGCAGGTAGTGCACGAACTCCGGGAACTGCTGCAGCAGCGCGATCAGCCCGATGAAGGGGCCGAAGAACAGGATCGCCGCCGCCGTCACCAGGCGCCATTCGCGCCGCACCAGCGCGGCGAAGCCGCCGAGCAGGAACTCGCGCACCTGCTGCGTCTCCCGGCGCCGGTTGCGATACAGCGCGTGGTGCCCGCGCAGCGCGAGCCGGTTCAGGCGATCGATGAGGTCCGGGCTGTATTGCCGGTCGGTGGCGAGCGCGAGGCTCTGGCAAAGGCGGCGATAGCGCGCCGGCATCTCGGCGGGCGCAAACGGCGCCGGCTCGGCCTGGTCGAGGAATTTCTCGAACGCCTGCCAGTCGGCGCCATGCTCGTGCTCGAAGATCGCCTGCCTCATGACCTTCCGGCGATGTAATTGGCCATGCCGAGCAGGCGTGCCGCCGCGCGCGCGCCATCGAGGTTCGCGACCAGCGGTGTCGGCAGCTCGGCAAGCTCCTCGACGCGCTCGCGCGTAAGCGTCGCCGAGCGCTCGGCCAGGTCGAGGAGGGCGCGCTGCTCGGCCAGTTGCAGCGGGATGGGAGGCGCCACGGCTGGAGCTTCCGGGATTTTTTTCGCGGCAATGCGTCGCTCGAGCTGGTAGACCACCACGGTGCCCGCGGCAAGGTCGCCCAGCCGCTTGAAGTCGCGGTTGGCGAGCATCGCGATCAGGCCCAGGCCGTACATGAATGGCAGGAAGTCCGCCGCGCGCAGGAGGTTGCGCGTGAGCGCCGCCGGCCAGCGCACGGGCGTGCCGTCGTCATTGAGCACCATGAGGCCAAGCGCGCGCTTGCCGGGCGTCTGCCCGCGCCATGCGGCCTCGAACCAGGCCGGAAGCAGCCACTCCACGAAGAACAGCGTGATCAGCACGACGCCCCAGCCGGCGCGGCCGAGCGACATCGCGGGAATCGAAATGACGAGGACGATGCCGATGCGGAGCAATAGGTCGATCGCCCAGGCGAGGGCGCGCGGCACGGGCCCCGCCAGGTGCAGTGTGAGCTCGATGCCTTCGGGCGTCGCGACCCGGCGCGTGGTGTCGAGCATGCCCTTCCCCCAAAAAAAATCGGGGTCGGGCCCCGATTTTCTTGTTCTCTTCTGTCTGCGATCAGCCCCGGCGCATCGAGTCGAAGAACTCGGCGTTGGTCTTGGTCGCGCGCAGCTTGTCGATCAGGAATTCGGCCGCTTCGAGCTCGTCCATCGGGAACAAGAGCTTCCTCAGGACCCAGATCTTCTGCAGGACCGGCGCGTCGATCAGCAGCTCCTCGCGGCGCGTGCCGGAGCGGTTGACGTTGATCGCCGGGTAGATGCGCTTCTCGTGCATGCGGCGGTCCAGGTGCACTTCCAGGTTGCCGGTGCCCTTGAATTCTTCATAGATCACGTCGTCCATGCGGCTGCCGGTGTCGATGAGCGCGGTGGCGATGATCGTGAGCGAGCCGCCTTCCTCGACGTTGCGTGCCGCGCCGAAGAAGCGCTTGGGCTTCTGCAGCGCATTCGCGTCCACGCCGCCGGTCAGCACCTTGCCGGAGGCCGGCACCACGGTGTTGTAGGCGCGCGCAAGGCGCGTGATGGAATCGAGCAGGATGATGACGTCCTTCTTGTGCTCGACCAGGCGCTTCGCCTTCTCGATCACCATCTCCGCCACCTGCACGTGCCGCGACGCCGGCTCGTCGAACGTGGAGGCGACCACTTCGCCGCGCACCGTGCGCGTCATCTCGGTCACTTCTTCCGGGCGCTCGTCAATGAGGAGCACGATGAGCGTGACGTCGGGGTGGTTGGCGGTGAGCGCGTGCGCGATGTGCTGCAGCATCACGGTCTTGCCCGCCTTCGGCGGCGACACGATGAGGCCGCGCTGGCCTTTTCCGATCGGCGCGACGATGTCGAGCACGCGCCCGGTGATGTTCTCTTCGGCCTTGATCTCGCGCTCGAGCTTGAACTGCTCGTCCGGATGCAGCGGCGTCAGGTTCTCGAAGAGGATCTTGTTCTTCGCGGCCTCGGGCGCCTCGCCGTTGACCTTGTCGACCTTGACGAGGGCGAAGTAGCGCTCGCCGTCCTTCGGCGTGCGGATCTCGCCTTCGATCGAATCGCCGGTGTGCAGGTTGAAGCGGCGGATCTGCGAGGGCGAGACGTAGATGTCGTCGGTGCTCGCGAGGTAGGAGGTTTCCGGCGAGCGCAGGAACCCGAAGCCGTCGGGCAGCACTTCGAGCGTGCCGTCGCCGAAGATGGCCTCGCCCTTCTTCGCCTGGTTCTTCAGCAGCGCGAAGATGAGGTCCTGCTTGCGCAGGCGGCTCGCGTTCTCGATGCCGTTCGACACGGCCATCTCGACGAGCTGCGTGACGTGGTGCGACTTCAGCTGGGAAAGGTGCGTCGGGATCGGCAAAGCGCCTTCGGGACTCGGCGTGGGCGCCGCTTCCTGGCGTTGCGATGAACGCGCTGCTTCCGGCTGGACTGCCTGGGGCCTGGACATTCTCGGGATTGCGCCAGTGACCTAGAGGATCTTCGGTCCGGCGCTCGGTAGTTGCGGCCGCGCCGACATCGGCGCGGCTCTCAAAACAGAGTAAGGCGTTTAAATATTGCTGTCAAGAAAAGCGGTGAGCTGCGACTTCGACAGCGCGCCGACCCGCGTCGCCTCGACGTTGCCGTTCTTGAACAGCATCAGCGTCGGGATGCCCCGGATGCCGAACTTCGCCGGCACCGTCTGGTTCTGGTCGACGTTGATCTTCGCGATCTTCAAGCGGCCTTCGTATTCCTTGGCCACCTCGTCCAGGATCGGGGCGATGGACTTGCACGGGCCGCACCACTCGGCCCAGTAGTCGACGAGCACCGGGGTGTCGGACTTCAATACTTCGGGGTCGAACGTGTCATCGGTAACGTGCTGGATTGCGGGACTGCTCATGGTTCTCCGTCGGGGGGGTAGGTGGCTGGTGCGGGGGCTAATGCAGCAGGAAGGCCTCCATTATGAAGGATCGCGCTGCGGGTGGCCGGGGCCGGTGCTAAACTCTTGATCCACAATGACTTACGTCGTTACCGAAACCTGCATCAAGTGCAAATACACCGACTGCGTCGACGTCTGCCCGGTCGACTGCTTCCGCGAGGGGCCGAACATGCTGGTGATCGACCCCGACGAGTGCATCGACTGCACGCTGTGCGTGCCCGAGTGTCCGGTCGAAGCGATCTTCGCCGAGGACGATGTGCCCGACGCGCAGAAGGAATTCGTCGCGCTCAACAAAGAGCTCGCGCAGCTCTGGAAGCCGATCATCGAGCGCAAGCCCGGACCGCCCGACGCCGACGAATGGGCGAAGAAAAAAGACAAGAAAAACCTGCTCGAGAAATAAAGCAGTGCAGCAATTTGCGCAGGGCAATTGCGGCGCTGCAGAAAATTTGTGGTCGTAATGACCACAGAAGTTTTGAAGTCTTAATCCATCGCGGTTTTTTTTCGCGCAGTAATACTTTTGAAAGCTTCCGGGCGTAACCTGTTCGACCTGCCTTAGGAGGAAACGAATGGAACAGGGACGCCTCGCGTTTACAGCGGTCTACCTCAAATCGAACCATGGCTACATCGGCTTCATCGAGGAGCTTCCGGGTGTGAATTCCCATGGAAGAACGCTGGACGAAGCGCGCGAGACGCTGCAGAAGCTGGCCGCGGTCGTGTTCGACGAAGAGCGCCGCGAGGCTGAAGAGCTGATCGCCGGCAAGGACGTGGTGCGCGAATCGTTCTTCGTGCCGATCCCGCGCACCGCCTGATTCTTTTCCCTGGGTATCGAGGGGCTCCGCAAGGAGCCCTTTCTATTTCTGCTGCAGCACCCAGCTCGCCAGCGCCTGCGCGTCCGCCGGCGACACGCTTGGATTCGGCGGCATCGGCACCGGCCCCCACGTCCCCTGGGTGCCTTCGCGAATCTTCGTAGCTAGCTGCGCCGCGCCGCTCGTATCCGAGGCATAGCGCCGCGCCACATCGCGGAACGCCGGGCCGACGACCTTCTGGTCGAGCGCGTGGCAGCCGATGCAGCCGTTCCTCTCTAGCAGTCCCTGAACCGAATCTCCGCCCGCGGCCAGCGTATCCGCTGACGGCGCCGGCGCCGGTTTCTCGCGGTTGTAGTAGGTGGAGAGGTAATCGAGGATCACCTGCATCTCGGCATCCGTCATCGGCGTGCCGCGCTCTTTCATGTTGCGCAGGTTGTCGGCCCATTCGCCGCGCGAAAGCGGCGAGCGCCGGATGTGCTGCAGCTCGTGGCAGATCTTGCACTTGTTCTCGGTGAGCGTGGACCCCGGGCCGGGGATCAGCCGGTCCTGCGCCCATCCGGTGCCGACGCAGAAAAAAAAGATGAAGGCGCTAAGCCTCAACCATCACCCCGACGCGATGCCAGCCGTTCCAGAAATAGCCGAGCGGATTCCACGTCGACACTGCCGGTTGCGCGTTGCCGCGATCGTCCCAGGCGCGCGCCAGCACGGTCGTGTAGCCCGGCTGTCTTGCCTCCATTTGGTAGGTGAAGGTGCGCCACGCGTACTTGTCGCCCGGCGCCGCGAGCTCGGCGCGCTGCCACGTCTTGCCTTCGTCGGTGGAGATCTCTACGCGGTCGATCGCGCCTTCGCCGACCCATGCGCGCCCGCGGACGGGGATTCGCGTACCGGCCTTGAAGCGCGCGTTCGGCGCCGGCGAGGTAATCATGGATTTCACCGGCCAGCCCTCCGTGCTGACCGTGTCCGAGGTCATCTTCTGGCCCGGCTCGACCGCATGGCGCGGCGTGACGTAGCTCGAGGTCATGAAGGGCCCCTTGAAGGGCGCTTCGAGCACGGTGAGCGTGTGCAGCCATTTCGTCGACGCCGAGCCCACCCAGCCCGGGACGACAAGGCGCAACGGATGGCCGTGGATGAAGGGCAACGGCTCGCCGTTCATCGCCCAGGCGACAAGCGTGTTCGGATCCATCGCCTTCGCCATCGGGATAGAGCGGATGACCGGGGCCGCGGTGGCCACCATTCCCGGATCGCCGCCCTGTCCCGCGACGTGCACGGCGCCGGCCTTCACTCCCGCGGCCTTGAGCAGATCGGCGAGCCTCACGCCGCCCCACTTCGGGCAGCCCATGCCGCCGGTCTCGAGCCACGGCGTGCCGCTCGCCGCCGGCTTGTGCGCCGAGCGTCCCGAGCCCGCGCACTCGAGCATGCCCTGGATGGTCACCGTCGGAAACGCCTTCGCCAGGTCGTAGACCGACCAGCTGAGCTCGCGATCGACCAGGCCCTTGAGCGTGAGGCGGTGCGTGTTGATGTCGAGCACCGGCGTGAGGAGGTTGTTGCGCACGAACATGCGGTCGTTCGGCGTCACGTCGAAGTCGTGCTCGTGCGCCGGCACGCTGCCGGTGAGCGGGCGCTCCGAGTGCCACTGCATCGCCTTCGATTTCTCCGCCTTGATCTGGTCGTTGGTCAGCGTGCCCGGCGGCTGCTGCGGCTCCTGCGCCGCCGCCTTGCCCGCCCCGAGCGCCAGCGCGCCCGCGCCCATCAAGAGATGGCGCCGCGTTTCATCCATGGCCCTGCCTCCTAGTGTTGATACGCGCCCCGGCGCACCTTGCCCCGGAACACGCGATACGAATAGATCGTATAGCCAAAGATGAACGGCAGCACGATCAGCACCCCCGTGCCGACGAAGCGCAGCGCGCTGTCGTGCGCCGCCGCCTGCCAGATGGTGAGGCGGTCGATGATCACGTACGGGAACAGGCTGTACGCGAGGCCGGCGAAGGCGAGCACGAAGATCGCCGCTGCGCCGGCGTAGGGCTTCCAATCCGAACGCGGCAGCTGGAACCAGACGAACACGCCCGCGCCCAGCGTCGCGAGCGGCAGCAGCATCAACGCGAGCGTGCGCGGAAAATCGAACCACCGGTCGCGCACCGTCTCGCTCACGAGCGGCGTGCCGATGCTCACGAGCGCCACGCCGAGTGCGACCCAGAGGAGGCCCCAGCGCGCCCAGGACCTGGCTTTTCCATGAACTTCACCTTCGGTTCTATGCATGAGCCAGGTCGCGCCCAGTAGCACGTAGCCGCCGCAAAGGCTCGCGCCGACGACGATCGCGAAGAGCCAATACCCGGCGCCGGATCCAAAGCCGGTGACGTAGCGCCCGAGCATCAGGCCCTGCGCAAAGGCGGCGAGCGTGGAGCCCGCCCAGAAAAGCCAGTTCCAAAGCTCCCGGTGCCAGCCTTCGGCCTTTACGCGCAGCTCGAAGGCGACGCCGCGCAGCATGATGCCGACGAGCATCGCCGCCACCGGCAGGTACAGCGCGCCGAGGATCTCGCCGTGCGCGACCGGAAAGGCCACCAGCAGCAACCCGATGCCGAGCACCAGCCAAGTCTCGTTCGCGTCCCAGAACGGCGCGATCGAATCCACCATCAGGTCCTGCTCTTCGCGCTCGGCCGCCGGCATCAGCATGCCGACGCCGAGGTCATAACCGTCCAGCAACACGTAGATAAGGATGGCCGCTCCCATCAGCACTGCAAAGATGAGCGGGAGGTCCATTTACGCCTTCCTCGCCATATGAGTGAGCGTGACCATGTACGCCAGCAGCAGCGCCGCATAGGTCACCAGATACGCGGTCAAGCTCGCGCCCAGCTTCGCGCCACTCGCGGGGCCCACGGCGTCCGCCGTGCGCAGGATTCCGGTCACCAGCCACGGCTGCCGGCCGATCTCGGTCACAAGCCAGCCGGCGAGGGTCGCGATCCATCCCGCGAAGGTGAAGCCGGCAAAGGTCCACAGCAGCCAGCGCGGCGGCGCGCGCAAAAAGAATTGCGCACCCCACGCCAGCAACAGCATGGCGAGCCCCATGCCGACCATTACGCGGAAGGCGAAGAACACCGGTGCGACGGGTGGACGGTCTTTGAATGCAGTCAGGCCTTTTACCTCGCCGTCCACCTTATGGGTCAGGATCAGCGACGCTGCCTTCGGGATCTCGAGCGCGAAGCGGTTGCGCTGGTTTTCCTCGTCGGGGATGGCGAAGAGGACAAGCGGCGCGCCGCGCTCGGTGTTCCACAGCGCTTCCATCGCCGCGATCTTCGCCGGCTGATGCTCGAGCGTATTCAGGCCATGCAGGTCGCCGGCGATGATCTGCAGCGGCACCAGCACCGCGGCGAGGCGGGCACCGAAGCGCAGGGTCTTGAGTGCGGCGGCATCGCCCGGCGCGCCGAGGAGCCGCCAGGCGGAGAGTCCGGCGACGAGGAACGACGAGGTCACCGCCGAGGCGAGCAGCATGTGCGTCAGGCGATACGGGAACGACGGGTTGAAGATCACCGTCCACCAGCTCTGGGCGATGAGGCCCTCCGGTGACGGCACGTGTCCGGTCGGCGTCTGCATCCAGGAATTGAGCGCCAGGATCCAGAACGCCGACACCGTCGTGCCGACGGCGACGATCAGCGCCGAGGCGACGTGCACGCGCCCGGAGACGCGCTCCATGCCGAACACCATCACACCGAGGAACGAGGCTTCCAGGAAAAACGCCGTCAGCACCTCGTAGGCGAGAAGCGGCCCGGCGATGTTGCCGACGGTGTTCATGTAGCGCGGCCAGTTGGTGCCGAACTGGAAGCTCATCGTCACGCCGGATACCACGCCCATCGCGAAGGACAGCGCGAATACCTTGACCCACAGGCGGTAGGTGCGCAGCCATGATTCGTCGCGCGTGATCTCGTAGCGGATGCGAAACCACGCCACGATCCACGCCAGGCCGATGGTGATGGTCGGGAACAGGATGTGGAAGCCGATGTTCAGCCCGAACTGAAACCGGGCGAGAAGCAACGCTTCATCCATCGTCTAATATTAGGACCGATGGAGCGTCCCGCCTACCGCAGCGAAGACGAGCGCGAATACAAGGCTCGCGGCTGGTGGCGCGATGACGACACGCTGTGGCACTGGCTGCGCAAGCATGCGGCTGAACGGCCCGACGCACCCGCCATCCTCTGGGCGGGCGGACAGCTCAGCTGGCGGCGACTGGAGGGCCGCGTGCTCCGCGTCGCCGCCGGGCTTTACCGGAAAGGCATCGGCGCAGGCGACGTGGTGGCGATCCAGCTGCCGAACACGCCGGAGTTCCTCATCGTGCACCTTGCGATCGCGCGCCTGGGCGCCGTGATGTGCACGGTGCACATGCCGTATCGCGGCGCCGAGATCGAATCGATCCTCGCCCATAGCGGCGCCAAGCTGTTCTTCACCGGCGCGCTGCCCTTCAGCGAGTTCGAGGACCCCGAGCCGCTGCCGGCATCGCATCCGGCGCCGGATGCACGCGATCCGTTCCTCGTCCTCTATACGTCGGGCACCACCGCGTCGCCGAAGGCCGTGCCGCACGCGTATCGCACCATGCTCGGCAACAGCCGCCTGGGCGCGGCCGAGCATCTGCTCAGCGCGCAGTCGCGCGTGCTCTGCGCGGCGCCTCTCTCGCATCTCTATGGCCTGTACTCGCTGCACTGCGCGTGGTCCGTGGGCGCGTGCACGCTCCTGTTGCCCGCATTCAAGCCCGACGAGCTCGCGCAGGCCGTGCAAAGCCACAGGCCCACTGCGCTCTGGACGGCGCCCGCGCACGTGGCCGCGTGCCGCAACGCGGGCCTCTTCGATACGCACGACTGGTCTTCGCTCAAGCTCGCGATCGTGTCGGGCTCCATGGCGCCGCCGCCGCTCGTGCGCACCTTTGCCGAGAAGCTTCCCGGCTGCGCCGTCACGCAGCTCTGGGGAATGACCGAGCTGCAGGCCGCGCTCTATACGCGTCCCGGCGACGGCACCGAAGCGGCGGCGACGAGCGCCGGCCGGCCGAGTCCGGGCACGCAGGTGCGCGTATCGGACGAAGGCGAGCTGCAGGTGAAAGGGCCGCTCACGTTCTCCGGCTATTACGACAACGAGGAGGCGAATGCCACGGCATTCACCGCCGACGGCTGGTTCCGCTCGGGCGACCTCGCAGAGCGGCGGGGTGAGTACTACGCGATCACCGGGCGCATCAAGGACGTCATCAACCGCGGCGGCGTGAAGTTCAATCCGGCCGACGTCGAGGCGCTGCTCGATGCGCATCCGAAGGTGCTGCAGTCGGCCATCGTGCCGATGCCCGATCCGGTGCTGGGCGAGAAGGCATGCGCGTTCGTGGTGCTGAAAAAGAATGAGGACCGGCTCAGCCTGGAGGAAATCGTGGAATACCTGCTCTCGCGCCAGATCGCGAAGAACAAGCTCCCCGAGCGCCTCGTGGTGGTGCCGGAGATGCCGCTCACGCCGACGCGCAAGATCATCAAGGGCCGGCTGCGCATTCCGGAACAGGCTTGACCGCTCAGCAGGAAAAGGCGGCGAAATTCCGCGCGCTGCACCTGCGTCCCGGCGCGTTCATCATTCCGAATGCGTGGGATGCCGGCAGCGCGAAGCTCCTCGCGGCGGTGGGCTTCGACGCCATCGCCACGACGAGCCTCGGATTCGCCGCGGCGCTCGGCCGCGTCGACGGCATTGGCGCGGTGCGCCGGGACGAAGTGCTCGCGAACTGCGCGCAGATCGTGCAAGCGACGCCGCTGCCGGTCAGCGCGGATCTCGAGAACTGCTATGCGCACGAGCCGCGCGCTGCGGCCGCGCTGATTCCGCTCGCGGCCGAAGTCGGTGTGGTCGGCGGCTCGATCGAGGATGCGACCGGCGACGACGCGAGCCCGATCTACGACTTCGCGCTCGCCGTGGAGCGCGTGCACGCGGCGGTCGAAGCCGCCCGCGCGTTGCCCTTTTCCTTCACGCTCACCGCGCGCGCCGAAAATTTTTTGCACGGGCGGCGGGACCTGGACGACACCATCCGCCGACTGCAGGCATTTGAAAAAGCCGGCGCCGACGTCCTCTACGCACCCGGCGTGCGGGATATTGCGACGATCCGCGCCGTCGCGTCGTCGGTCGGCAAGCCTGTCAATGTCGTCATGAGCGCGGCCGATCCGTCGCTCACCCTCGCGCAGCTCGCCGACGCCGGCGTGAAGCGCATCAGCGTCGGCGGCGCGCTCGCCCGCCTGGGGCTCGCCGCCGTCATGAAGGCGGCGCAGGAGATGAAGGAGCAGGGCACGTTCACCTGGCTGCCCCATAGTTTTCCCAGCAAGGATTTGAAGCGGATATTTGAAGCGTGACCCGCTTCGCCCTCGCGGTCACCGCGTTCCTCGCCGCGGCTTACGCCTATGTCGCCTGGCGCCTCGCCTCCGGGGCATGGAGCGCCCTCGCGCTCGCCGTGCCGTTCCTCCTCGTCTGGGTATTGCCCGCCTTCTATTGGGGCTCGTCGCGCAGCCGCGAAGGCTTCGGCGCCAGGGTAATTCAGCACGCGAGCCACCTGTCGATGGCTTGGGTGAGCTTCATCGTGGTGCTCACGCTCGCGCGCGACGTGCTCCTCCTCGCCACGCTGTCGCCGGCGCTTTCATCGCCGCATTTCATGATCGCAAACGCGGGCGTGCCAGTGGTCGTGGCCGGATCGCTCCTCGCGATGGCAATCGGCGCCGCCACCGCCTTCCGCGGGCCGCGCATCGAGCGCGTCGACATCCCGATCGCCGGCCTGCATGCGGACCTCGAGGGCTTTCGCATCGTGCAGATAAGCGACCTGCACGTCGGGCCGAGCATCGGCCGGCGCTACGTCGACAAGGTCGTCGCGCTTTCGCGCTCGCTGAATCCGGACATCGTGGTCCTCACCGGCGACATCGTCGACGGTCCGGTCCCGCACCTTGCGCACGACGTGGCACCGCTCGCCGGGCTCTCGCCCGCTTACTTCGTGCTGGGCAACCATGACTGCTACTCCGGCGCCGAGGCGTGGATGGACCACTTCCGGCAGCTCGGCATGACCGTGCTCGTCAATTCGCACACCGTGCTGCGCAAAGGCGCCGCGCGCCTGCTGGTCGGCGGCGTGGTCGACCCCGCATATGGCCGCTTGCCGCCGCAGATCACCATCACCGAGCAGGCGGACCTTCGGCTCCTGCTCGCGCATAACCCGCGGCTTGCGAAGCTGGGCGCGGCGGCCGGCTTCGACCTGCAGTTGTCC
Source organism: Burkholderiales bacterium (assembly GCA_035525655.1). Lineage (GTDB taxonomy): Bacteria > Pseudomonadota > Gammaproteobacteria > Burkholderiales > SG8-39 > SCGC-AG-212-J23. Next base: position 3,204 of record DATLDY010000053.1, on the reverse strand, counting down.
GGGCATACGCACGCCGGCCAGTTCTTTCCGTGGACACTCGCCGTGCGCCTGGTGCACGCGCCGCATGTCTCGGGCCTGTCGCAGGAAGGACGCATGCAGGTCTATGTCAGCGCGGGAACCGGCACCTGGGGGCCGCCGGTGCGCTTCGGCACGAACCCGGAGCTCACCCTGCTGCGCCTGGTGCGCGCGTGAGGAAGAAAAAGGCGCGCTACTCGGTGTACGTCGTCGAGCTATCGCCCGAGGTGCTGCAGCGCGGGCGCTTCCGCAAGGCGAACCCGGACTACGACGCGACCAAGCCGTGCGTCTACGTCGGCATGACCGGCCTCGACCCCGATGTGCGCTTCGACAAGCACAAGGCCGGCATCCAGTCGAACCGCTACGTGATGCTGTACGGCCTGCGCCTGATGCCCGAGCTCTATCAGGTCTACAACCCGATGCCGTACGATGGCGCTCGCGACATGGAAGTCGAGCTGGCCATCGGCTTGCGCGAAAAGGGCTACGGCGTGTGGCAAGGCTGAATTCCGTACCCGGTACGTAATTATTGGAGGAGGAACGATGCTCAAGCGATGGATGGCTCTCGCACTTCTTCTGATCTGCGGCATCGCCAACGCCGCATACCCCGAGCGGCCGATCACGATGATCATCGCGTACCCGCCCGGCGGCGGCACGGATCTCGTCGGCCGCGCGCTGGTGCCGTTCGTGGAGAAGTATCTCGGCGGCGGCGCGAGGATCGTGGTCGTCAATCGCGCAGGGGCCGGCGGCGAGGTCGGCTTCGCGGCGCTCGCCAACTCGCCCGCCGACGGCTACACGATCGGCTTCGTCAACACCCCGCCGCTTCTCACCATCCCGATCGAGCGCGCGGCGCAGTTCACCTGGCAGCGCTTCGAGTACATCGGCAACATCATCGACGACCCGTGCAACTTCTCCGTGCACGCCGACATGCCGGTGCGCAACCTCGCGGAGCTCGCGGCGTGGGCAAAGGCGCATCCGGGCGAGGCGACGGTGGGCACGACCGGCATCGGCTCGGACGATCACATCGCGATGCTGAAGTTCGAGCGCGCAGCCGGCGTGAAGATGCGCCACATCCCGTTCAAGGGCTCGGCCGACGTGCGCTCGGCGATCCTCGGCAAGCAGATCGTCGTCGCGGCGATCAACATCGGCGAGGCGCTGCAATACCAGAAGGGCGGCACGCCGATCCGCAACCTCGTGCAGATGAGCCCGGCGCGCACCAACCTCGCGCCCGACCTGCCGACGGCGCGCGAGCAGGGCTACGACATCGAGATGTCATCGCTGCGCGGGGTGGCAGCGCCCAAGGGCCTGCCGAACGAGGTGCGTGATCGCCTCGTGAAGGCGATCGCGCAGGCGGCGGCCGATCCGGAATTCCTCGCCCAGGCGGCGAAGTTCTTCGCCCCGATGCGCTACCTCGCGCCGGCCGACTACGAAGCGCTGGTGCGCGACGCGGACGGCATGTACCGCGAGATGTGGAAGGAAATGCCCTGGGCGGACAAGTAACCTAGTAAAGGGTGACAGTCACCAATTAGGTGATCTCGTCGCGCCGGCGTCCGCCGTGCACCGCGGACCAGCTGGCGAGGAACGCGCCCATCAGGAGCGAGATGAAGAGGAGCAGCGCCGCAGCTACCGAGGCCTTGCGCGCCGCGTCGGCCGCCTCGCGCGCCTTGGTCTCCGTCTCCTTCACCTTGGCGAAGGTGTCATTTACCCGCTTCTCCGCCTCCTGCTGCGAAATGCCCGCGCGTTGCGACACGACCTGCGCCACATAGCGCGTGTCCTCGGCCGGCAGCTGCCCCGCCGATAGACCGTTGGCGAAGATGCGCGTCACTTCGGCATTGGACGCCTGCTCGGTGCCGCCGGCGCGGGGCTTCGCGCTGCGGTAAAGCTGGTCCATCAGATAGCTCGACGGCCCGCCTTCGGACTTCGCGCCCTCGGAGGCTGCGTTCGCGGCCGCGCTGGCCGCGGTGCTCGCCGCGCCGCTGGCGACCGAGGCGCCGGCCTTGACGCCGCCGGAGACGATCGACGTGACCGTGGAGGAAAGCAGCGCTGCCGTGAGGAGCGTCGCTACCGCCCAGGCGAGGAAGCCGTGCGCCGTATCGCGGAACACGACCTCGTCGGTATCGAGGTTCAGCCAGCGCGTGCGCAGCCGGCCGGCGATGTAGCCGCCGAGCGCGGAGGAAGCCAGCTGCATGAGGATCACCCAGACCCCGGTCGAGACGCCGAGCGTCTTCGCGCTCGCGCCGTCATTGGCCCAAGGCGACATCGCCGACAGGCCAAGCCCCGTGCCGAGGATGAGGAGGATGAGGGAAAGTACGCCGGCAGCAGCGGCACCGGCGAAGATCGCACCCCAGGCGACGGCGCTGTTGTGGGAGCCGCCGCGCACATCGGCGGATCCATAGGAAAGGGCCGCATCGCGGCGGGGGTCGGTTGCGTAGGTGGGGTTGGCGCTCATGTGGGTCTCCGGCTCATGTGGGGTGTGCGGCTCATGTGGGGTGTGCAATAGGGCAGCCCCGACACACCGCAAGCGCCGTGCCCGGACTACTCGGCCTTCAGGCCTTTGTCCCGAATGATGCGTCCATAGCGCAGGCGGTCGCCGTCGATCAGTGCCTGCAGCTCGCGCGGCGTGCTCGCCTGCGGCACGGCGCCCTGTGCGATCAGCTTCTCCGCCACGTCCGGCGCGCCCACCGCTTCCTTGATGTCGGCGCCGACCTTGGAAACGATCGCCGCCGGCGTCCCGGCCGGGGCGAGGAGCGCGATCCACGAGCCCGACTCGGCCTCCTTCACGCCGGCCTCGGCGAGCGTCGGCACGTCCGGCAGGGCGGGCGAGCGCTGCGCGTGCGTGACCGCAAGGCCCTTCAGCCTTCCGCTCTTGATGTGGCCCGATCCTTCGAGCACGGAGGCGAAGAGGAGATCGACGTGTCCGGCCATCAGGTCGGTCATCGCCGGCCCGCCGCCTTTGTACGGGACATGCGTGAGCTTCGTGCCGGTCGCGTTCTGGAAAATCTCGGCGGTGAGATGTGGCGAGCCGCCCTGGCCCGAGCTCGCGAAGGTGACCTTGTCGGGGTTGGCCTTCGCGTACGCCACCAGCTCCTGCACCGAGCTCGGTGGAAATTTCGGGCTCGCCATCAGCACGAACGGCAGCTCGCAGATGAGCGAGATCGGCACGAAGGCGCGCTCGGCATCGTAGGGCAGCTT
>DATLDY010000047.1:0-5791 GCA_035525655.1 Burkholderiales bacterium | reverse complement strand
GGCGGCATCGGCAACACGAACTTCGACCTCTGGACCGCCGGCCAGCGGCCGCAGAACTTCTACATGCTCGGCAGCATGGGCCTCGCGATTCCCATTGGCCTGGGCGTCGCGCTCGCGCAGCCGCAAAGGAAGACCTTCGTGCTCGAAGGCGACGGCTCGCTCCTGATGCAGCTCGGCTGCCTCGGCACCGTAGCCACCACCGCCGCGAAGAACCTCGCCATCGTCGTGTTCGACAACCAGATGTACCAGATCACCGGCAGTCAGAAGTCGCTGACGGCAAGCACGGTCGACCTCGTCGGCATGGCGAAAGGCGCGGGCCTCAAGCAAAGCGAATGGGCCAAGGACGAAGCGCACTTCGAGGCGCTCGTCGAGCGCGCGCTCAAGGGCGCCGGCCCATGGCTCATCGGCGCGAAGATCGATGGCGCGAAGCCCGCGGGCGTGACCGAGCGCGACCCGGCGAAGATCCGGCAACGGTTCATGGACGGGATCGCACGCACTTGAAAGGCAGCCTGCGTGTCGCCGTCGACATCGGCGGCACCTTTACCGATGGCGTCGCCGTCCTCTCGCCTTCGGGCCGCATCTGGGTCGGCAAGACGCCGACCACGCCGGACGATCCGGGCGAGGCGGTGTCGACCGTCCTTGTCGATCTCCTCAAGCAGGCCGCAGCCGAAGCGTCCGGCCTCGGCGAGGTCGTGCACGGCACCACCCTCATTACCAACACGCTCATCGAGCGCAAAGGCTCGCGCACCGCTCTCGTCACCACCAGCGGCCACGGCGACATGCTGAACATCGGCCGCGAATGGCGCTACGACATCTACGACCTCGACATCGAGCTGCCCAAGCCGCTGATCGCCGCCGCGGATCGGGTGACGGTGGACGAGCGGCTGGATGCGCGCGGGGAGGTACTGCAGTCGCTCGCCGAATCCGAGCTGAGAAAAGTAAGTGCAGAGTTAAAAGCGATGGGCGTCCAATCGATCGCCGTGTCGCTCCTGCATTCGTACGTCAACGATGTGCACGAGCGCGCGATCGGCGAAAGGCTCGCGAAGGTGCTGCCGGGCGTGGCGGTGTCGCTTTCGTCCGAGGTGGCGCGCGAGATCAAGGAGTTCGAGCGCACCTCCACCACGGCGGCGAACGCGTACGTGAAGCCGATCGTCGGCGCGTATCTCCAGGAGCTCGAGGCGCGCATCTCGAAGATCCAGGCCGGCGTGCCTTTGCGCATCATGGTGTCGAGCGGCGGCTTCACCTCCGGCAAGTCGGCGGCGCATACGCCGATCCTGCTGCTCGAATCGGGGCCGGCGGCGGGCGTGCTCTCGGCGCTCAACACCGCGCACCAGAACAATGTCGATCACGTGCTCGCCTTCGACATGGGCGGCACGACGGCAAAGGCCTGCGTCGCGGTGGGTGGCGAGCCGCCGGTCGCGCACGCCTTCGAATGCGCGCGTGTGCAGCGCTTCAAGCGCGGCTCGGGCTTGCCGGTGCTGATTCCCAGCATCGACCTCATCGAGATCGGCGCGGGCGGCGGATCCATTGCCTATTGCAACGACCTCGGCCTGCTGAACGTCGGTCCACAATCGTCGGGCTCGGTGCCGGGGCCGGCGTGCTATGGCCGCGGCGGCGCCGATCCGACGGTGACGGACGCCGACCTGCTGCTCGGCTATCTCAGCGCGGACAATTTCCTCGGCGGCGAGATGAAGCTCGACACCGCCGCCGCGCGCAAGGCGATGACGCGGCTCGCCGATTCGCTCAAGGTGGAGCCCGATGAAGCGGCGTGGGGTATCCACGACATGGTGAACGAGAACATGGCGAGCGCGGCGCGCATCCACATCGCGGAGAACGGCCACGATCCGCGCGAGTTCACCATGCTCGCGACCGGCGGCGCGGGGCCGGTGCACGCGGTGGAAGCGGCGCGCAAGCTGCGCATCCCGCGCGTGATGGTGCCGATCGCCGCCGGTGCGGGCTCGTGCCTCGGCATGCTCGCGGCGCCGGCGCGCGTGGATCGGGCGTGGTCGGATCCGCAGCTCGTCAACGATATCCGCTGGGACCGCGTTACGCAGAAGCTGGACGAGCTCAAGCGCGAGGCGCAGGCCGAGCTGGCGAGCGCGGGCGCGGGACAGGTGGAATGGACGCTCGGCGCCGACATGCGCTATTTCGGACAAGGCGCGGAAGTGGCGGTCGCGTTTCCGCACGGCCCGATCGACAGCGACGACCTGGTGCGCATGTTCGAGACGAACTACAAGAAGCTTTATGGCCGCACGGTACCGGGCGCGAGGCAGCAGGTGATCACCTGGCGCCTGACCGGCAAGGCGGAGGGGCGCGGGCATCGCTTCGAGTGGGCCGTGAAAAAAACGCACGCGCCGGCGAGCCGCCGCAAGATTTACCTGCCGCTGAAGAAAGCCTATGCCGAAGTGCCGGTCTACGATCGCTACTCGCTTGCGCCGGGGACGTCGGTCAAGGGGCCCCTTGTGCTGGAGGAGCGTGAATGCACCATCGTGGCCGCCGTTAAATCCACTGTCAGCATCCTTCCGGACCTGACCGTCTCGGTCGCCATCGAGGAGTTCGATTGATGGAATTCAATGCCATCGAGCTCGAGATCCTGTGGAAGCGCCTCATCAGCGTGGTGGACGAGGCCGCGGCGGCGTTCGTGCGCACCTGCTTCTCGACATTGGTGCGCGACGGCAACGATTTCGCGATCGTGCTCACCGATGCGCAAGGTCGCTCGCTCGCGCAATCGAACATGAGCCTGCCGGGGTTCATCGGCTGCCTGCCCGCGACCGTGCGGCACTTCCTCGCCAAGTATCCGGCGCAGACGATGCGCGATGGCGACGTCTACATCACCAATGATCCGTGGAAAGGTTCCGGGCACATCCACGATGTCACTACGGTGACGCCCATTTTCCGGCAGGGCAAGCTGGTGGCATTCGCGGCGGTGGTCTCGCATCTCCCCGACATCGGCGGGCGGTTGCGCAGCAATTCGAGCCGGGAGATTTACGAGGAGGGGCTGCAGATTCCATTGGCCAAGCTCCTCGAGGCCGGCAAGCCCAACGACGTGCTGATCGAAATGATCATGCAGAACATCCGCGTGCCCGACCAGGGGATGGGCGATATCTGGGCGCAGGTGTCGGCGTGCCGCATGATGGCCGAGCGGCTGCAGCCGCTGCTCGACAAGGTGGACCTGGAGGAGCTCGGGGCGGCGGTGCGTGCGCGCTCGGAGAAGGCCATGCGCGACGCCATCCGCAAGATCCCCGACGGCGACTACACCTCGACGATCCAGCACGACGGCTTCGAGGCGCCGATCGTCATCCAGTGCAAGCTCGCCAAGAAAGGCGATCGCATCGACATCGACTTCGCCGGATCGAGCCAGCAGGTGGCGCGCGCCATGAACGTGGTGCCGATCTACACCTTTGCGTACACGGTGTACGGGATCAAGGCGCTGCTGTGCCCGGATATCCCGAACAACGAGGGCAGCATTGCGCCGATCACCACCACGGCGCCGCTCGGCTCGATCTTCAATCCGACGTATCCCGCCGCTTCCGGCGGGCGCAGCGCCATCGGCCATCTGCTGCCGGCGGCGGTGTTCAAGGCGCTCGCCGGCGTAATGCCCGGCAAGGTATGGGCCGGCGGCTCGCCGAATTCGTCGATGACGATGTCCGGCGAATACCGCGGCAAGCGCTATGCAGTGGTGAACTTCCTGAACGCCGGCCAGGGCGCGACCGCCCGCCGCGCGGGGTTCTCGGCGACCTCGTTCCCCGCCAACCTCGGCAACACGCCCGTCGAGGTGATGGAAGGCCTCGCACCCATCCGGGTCATCAAGCGCGAGATCCGGCGCGGCAGCGGCGGCGGCGGCAAGCACCGCGGCGGCGACGGCCTGCATTTCGAATTCCAGTTGCTCGCGGACGCCAGGGAGGCCACCGCATCGTTTCTAATGACCCAGTTGAAGTCGGTGCCGGCCGGACTTGCCGGCGGCGGCGCCGGCCAGCCGGGACGCCTTGTGATCAACGGCGAGCAGGTGGATCCGACCGAACCCCGTATCCTGCGAGCGGGAGATCGTGTCGTCATGGAAACCGCAGGCGGCGGAGGATACGGAACATCATGAGAAAGATCATTGCCATCGCGTCGATGCTGGCGGCTTTCAGCGCCGGCGCACAGGACGCCTATCCATCGAAGCCGATCCGGCTCATCGTTCCCTATGGGCCCGGCGGCGTGTCGGACTCGGTCGGGCGCGTGCTCGCCGCGGGACTGAGCAAGACGATGAACCAGTCGGTGTTCGTCGAGAACCGCGGCGGCGCCGGCGGCACCATCGGCGGCAACATCGCTGCGCAATCGGCACCCGATGGCTACACGATCCTGCTCACCAGCCCGCCGATGACCGCGGTGGCGCCGGCGCTCATCAAGAGCATGCCTTACAACGTGAGCACCGACCTGATTCCGGTGAGCACGATCATCACGACGCCGAACATCCTGGTCGTCAATAACGACCTGCCGGTGAAGACGATCCAGGATCTCATCGCGTACGGCAAAGGCGCCGGCAAGGGCAAGCTGTCCTACGGCTCCTCCGGCCCGGGCAGCACCGGCCACGTCTCCGCGACGATCCTGCTCGGCGCGGCCGGCATCGAGATGGAGCACGTGCCTTACAAGACATCGGCCGCGGCATTCCCCGACGTGATTTCGGGCCGCGTCTCGATGGCGTTCGACTCGCTCCCATCCACGATCGGCTTCGTGCGCGGCGGCAAGGTGCGCCCGATCCTGGTGATGTCGGAGAAGCGCTCGAGCCTCCTGCCTGAGGTCCCGACCGCGGCGGAGTCCGGCTTTCCGCAGGCGACGATGAACTTCTGGATGGGCGTCGAGGCGCCGGCGAAGATGCCGCAGCCGGTGATCGACAAGCTTTCCGCGAGCCTCAAGGCGATGATGGAGTCGGACGACGTGCGCAAGCAAATGGCCCAGTTCGGCGCCGAGCCTTACTACACCACGCCGGCGGAATTCAAGAAGGTGCGCGATGCCGACATCGTCAAGTACGGCGCGCTGGTGAAGCAGATGGGGCTCAAGCAAGAGTGAAAGAGAAGGGCGGCAAAGGCGTCGGCGCGTCTCTGCGCCGCAAGGAAGACCGGCGCCACCTGCACGGCCGCGGCCAGTTCGTCTCCGACATCCGCCTTCCCGGCACGCTGGAGGTCGCGTTCGTGCGCAGTGCCGTGGCGCACGGCACGATCAAAAGCATCCATGTTCCTGGAGGCAAGGTCTTCACCGCGCGCGACTTCCCGGACCTGAAGCCGATCGTCGCGGTGACCAAGATCGAGGGCTTCAAGTACTCGGAGCATCCGGCGCTCGCGTCGGAGCGCGTGCGCTTCGCCGGCGAGGCGATCGCGATGGCGGTCGGCGCGACGCGAGGCGAGGCGGAGGACGTCGCGGACGCCGTAGTCGTGGAGATCGACGAGCTGCCGGCGGTGGTCGACATGCTCGATGCGCTGAAGCCCGGCGCGCCGCTCGTGCGCGAGGAGTGGGGCGACAACGTATTCGTGAAGCGCGAGAACGCCTATGGCGACGTCGAGGCCGCGCGGCGCAATGCGGCCGTGACCGTGACGCGCGAATACCGCATGAACCGGCAGAGCGCGGTGCCGCTCGAAGGCCGCGCCATCCTCGCCGAGTGGAATCATCGGCTGGAGGAGCTCACCGTCTATACGGGCAGCCAGTCGCCGCACCAGACGCGCGTCGGCCTCGCGCAGGTTCTCGGGCTCGAGGAGCGGCAGCTACGCCTCATCTCGCCCGACATGGGCGGCGGCTTCGGCTCGAAGCGCGT
>DATLDY010000046.1:0-37340 GCA_035525655.1 Burkholderiales bacterium | reverse complement strand
CTTCGCTTCCGGCTTGGGCGCAGCCTTCGCGGGCGGCTTGGGTGCGAAGGCCGTTTCGTTCTCGCCGGGGATACGCACCTCGACCGGCGCGAGCGTGCTCTTCGGCTCCGGGTCGAACACCATGGGAAGAACGATCACGGCGAGCAGGACGAGCGCGACCGCCCCGACGAGCCTGCGGCGCCCCCTGCGTTTCAGCGTTTCGACGTCTTGTTGTTCTTCAGCCATCCCAGGACTTCGCCGACGGTCAGAAAGGAGCCGAACACGACGATCTTATCATTCTCGCCGGCGCCACTCAGGGCCGCCGCGAACGCTTCGGCCGGCGAATCGAACCGCCGCGCGTCAGCGCCCACATGCTGCGCCAGCTCATCCGCACTCGCGCCGCGCGCACCGCCGAGCGATGCAAGGTGCCAGCGCGTAATCCGCGGCTCCAACGCACGCAGCACGCCACCGATGTCCTTGTCGCGCAGCATCCCGCAGACGCCGATCGTGTCGGGCGCAAAGCCCGACGAGGCGAGATTATCGGCGAGCACCTGCGCGGCCTGCGGGTTGTGCGCAACGTCGAGGATCACCTGTGGTTTCCCGGGAAGGACCTGGAAACGCGCGGCCAGCTCGACCTCCGCAAGTCCACGGCGGATGTCTTGCATGCTGAGAGGCAAGCGCTCGCGCAGGCAGTCGAGCGCGCACATCGCCGCGGACGAGTTGCGCAGCTGCATCGCACCGCGCAGCGCCGGATGCGCCAGCCCGCCACGCTTGCCCGCCGGCCCCCAATAGCTCCACTGGCTCTGCTGATCGACGTAGCCGAAATCGCGGCCGAGCAGATGATGCACGCCCGCAGCCGCAAGCACCGACTGAGGCGGTTGCGGCTCGGCAATGACGGCAGGTCGGCCGGCGCGAAAGATGCCCGCCTTCTCGCGCCCGATCGACTCACGGTCGGGTCCGAGGTAGTCGACGTGGTCGATGCCGACGCTCGTCAGCACCGCACAGTCCGCGTCAATGACATTTACTGCATCCAGGCGGCCGCCGAGCCCGACCTCGAGCACGACGGCTTCGATCGACTCGCGTGCGAAGATCCACAACGCGCCGAGCGTGCCGTACTCGAAATAAGTGAGGGCGATATCGCCGCGTGCGGCTTCTACCGCTTCGAACGACGCGCAAAGGAGCTCGTCGCTCGCCTCAACGCCGCCGATGCGTACGCGCTCGTTGTAGCGCGCGAGGTGGGGCGAGGTGTAAAGGCCGGTGCGATAGCCGCCGGCGCGCAGCATCGCCTCGAGGAGCGCGCAGCACGAACCCTTGCCGTTGGTGCCACCGACGGTAATGACCGGCGCCTGAATACGCACTTGCATCCGCTCGAGCACCGCGCGGACGCGCTCCAGCCCGAGCGCAATCGTCTTGGGATGCTGGCGCTCGATGAAGTCGAGCCACTGCGCGAGCGTCCTCATCCCAGGCTTGCCCGGTAGATCTCGCGCACGGTATCGATGGTGTCGGCTTCATCGGGTCGCTTGTCCGGGCGATAGCCCTTCACGCGCGCAAAGCGCAGCGCGAGCCCGCCGGGATATTGCGAGCTTTCCTGCAGGTCGTTGAAGGCGATTTCCACGACGAGCTCGGGCCTGAGACGCACGGTCCACTCGTCACGCCCAGTCTCGCGCTTGAGGAACTCTTCCGTCTGCCATTTGAGCAGGGCATCGGTCATGCCCTTGAACGTCTTGCCGAGCATGACGAAGCCGCCGGTTCGGGGATCGCGTGCGCCAAGGTGCAGATTCGACAGCCAGCCTTTTCGCCGGCCATGGCCCCATTCGGCCGCCAGCACGACGAGGTCGAGCGTATGCGCGCGCTTGACCTTGAGCCATCCCGCACCGCGTCGTCCCGCCTCGTATGGCGCGTCGAGCGCCTTGGCCATCACGCCCTCGTGGCCGGCGGCGAGCGCGCTTTCGTAGAAGCGCTGCGCTTCACCGGCATCGGCGGTGACGAGCGCCGGCGTGACCAGGTTCGGCGGCAGAGCGCGCTGCAAGGCTTCGCGACGCTCGCGCGTCGGGTGGTCGACGAGCGATGCACCATCCTTGTAGAGGCAGTCGAAGAAAAATACCGACAGCGGCAGCTCGGCGCGCCGGCGCTCGTCTTCCTGCTGACTGCCGAAGCGGCTCATCGTCACCGGGAACGGATGGGGCCTGCTGTCGGCGCGAAGCGCGATCGCCTCGCCGTCGAGGATGAGCGTCCCTGCCGAGGCGGCACGCACCGCGGCCACGATTTCGGGCACCCGCGAGGTGACGTCGTTCAGGTTGCGCGTATAGACGCGCACGTCGCTCCCCGACTTGTGCACTTGCACGCGCGCGCCATCCAACTTCCACTCGATGAGCGCCGTGCCCAGCGCTTGGAGCGCGCCTGGGATGTCCACCGCCGGCTGCGCCAGCATCGGCAACACGGGCTGCATGAGCTGGATCGAGAACTTCGTGAGCGCGGCTGCGCCGCCAGAAAGAGCCGCGGACGCGACGGGCGCAACGGCGCCGGCAAAAGCCACCGCGCGCCTCACGTCTGCCGGCGGGAGGGCGGCGCCGGCGGCAACCGCCTCCACCATGATGCCCTCCAGCGCTCCCTGGCGCAGCTCGCCGACGATGAGTCGCACGAGGAAATCCTGCTCCGCCGCGGCCGCATGCGCGAAAAGCTCACGCAGCAAGGCGCTGCGCTTTCCGGCAGAGCCCTTGCCCTTCACCTGCTTCAAGGCCTGGAACGTCGCATCGACACCGGCTATCGTCAGCGCGGGCTCGGCAGCAGGTGCCGTGCGCGCGGACTGCAGCGATGCGCCGCCGACGGCGAGCTTGCCCTGGCGCGTCTCGCCGCTGAGATAGGGCAACGCGATTTCGATTTCTTCCGCGGCGAGCTTGCGAAGGAACTCGGCGAGCTCGCGGACCTTGGCAAGGCGGCTGGCGGTGCCAGCGACGCGCTCGGAGACGCCAACCAGCTCGATAAATCCGGTCACACCGCGGTTTCGGCGGGCAGCCTCAGCATGTGGGAAAGAAGGGCATGCAGCTTGTCGCGCAGCTGGCGGCGGTCGACGATCATGTCGATGGCGCCCTTCTCGAGCAGAAACTCGGCGCGCTGGAATCCCTCGGGCAGCTTCTGGCGCACGGTCTGCTCGATGACGCGCGGGCCGGCGAAGCCGATGAGGGCGCGCGGTTCCGCGATCACGACATCGCCGATCATGGCGAAGCTCGCCGACACGCCGCCCATCGTCGGGTCGGTGAGGATGGAGATGAACGGCAGCCGCCGCTCCGCGAGGTCCGTGAGCGCCGCCGTGGTCTTCGCCATCTGTGCGAGCGACAGCGCACCTTCCTGCATGCGGGCGCCCCCGGAAGCGCAGACGCACAAGAACGGCAGCTTCTGCTCGATGGCCACGCGCACGCCGCGCACGAACCGTTCGCCCACCACCGAGCCCATCGAGCCGCCCATGAAGTCGAACTCGAAGGCGGCGCAGACGAGGCCGAGCGCCTTGATCGAGCCCTGCATGACGACCATCGCGTCGCCCTCGGCTGTCTGCTCCTGCGCTTCGGTCAGGCGCTCGGCATAGCGGCGCGAGTCCTTGAACTTGAGCGGATCGACCGGCAGGACCTCCGCGCCGATCTCGAAGCGGCCGTCCGGGTCGAGCAGCGCGTCGAGGCGCGGCCGCGCGCCGAAGCGCTCGTGGTGGCCGCACTTCGGGCAGACGTTCAGGTTTTTTTCCAGGTCGGTGCTGTAGAGCACCGCATCGCACGACGCGCACTTAGTCCACAGGCCTTCGGGCACCGTCTTTCGGGTGCCGGGACCGCCGGTGCGCTGGATCTTGGGTGGAAGGAGTTTCTGCAGCCAGCTCATTTGGAAAATGAGCGCTCGTCGAGCGCCTCCCTTATCGGTTGCAGGAACGCCTTGACGCGGGACACGGCCTGCTCGGCCGTGCCGCCTTCGATCTCCTGGATTATGCGGCTTCCGATCACCACCGCGTCGGCAGCCTGCGCTACGCGGCGCGCCGATTCTGCGTCGCGGATGCCGAAGCCCACGCCAATGGGGAGGTGCGTAGCTGCGCGGATCTGCGGGATTTTCACGCTGATCTCGGACAGATCGATGTTCGCGGCCCCTGTGACGCCGCGAAGCGAGACGTAATAGAGATAGCCGCTGCCGCATCGCGCGACTTCATGGATGCGCTTGTCGGTGGACGTAGGTGCGAGCAGGAAGATCGGATCGATGCCGTGCTCCTTCGCCTGGCCTGAGAACTCGATGCATTCCTCCGGCGGGTAGTCGACGACGATGACGCCGTCTACGCCAGCCGCCTTGGCGGCCTGCAGGAACTTCTGCGTGCCCATTGCCTCGATGGGGTTGGCATAGCCCATCAGCACCATCGGCGTCGCGCTGTCCGCGCGGCGGAATTCGCTGACCATGCGCAACACATCGCCCAGGCCCACGCCGTGCTTGAGCGCGCGCTCGCCGGAGCGCTGGATAACCGGGCCGTCGGCCATCGGATCGGAGAATGGCACGCCGAGCTCGAGGATGTCCGCACCGGCTTCCACCAGCGCTCGCAGGAGCGGCATCGTAACGGAAGGATGCGGATCACCCGCGGTGATGTAGGGAATGAGCGCCTTGCGCCCGGTCTTGCGCAGCGATTCGAACCGCTGGGCTATGCGCCCCATCAGAACTTGATGCCCGAGCGCTCGGCCACGGTGTGCATGTCCTTGTCGCCGCGGCCGGAGAGGTTGACGAGCAGGATCTCGTCCTTTCGCATCGACGGTGCCATCTTCATCGCGTGCGCCAGCGCGTGCGCGGACTCGAGCGCCGGAATGATGCCCTCGCGCCGGCACAGGGCGTGAAAGGCCTCGAGCGCCTCGGCGTCGGTCACGGCGACGTATTCGGCGCGGCCGTTGTCCTTCAGCCAGGCGTGCTCCGGACCAACGCCCGGATAATCGAGGCCGGCGGAGATCGAATGGGTCTCGGTAATCTGCCCGTTCGCGTCCTGCAGCAGGTACGTGCGATTGCCGTGCAGCACGCCGGGCTTGCCGGCGCAGAGCGACGCGGCGTGTCTGCCGGTCGCGAGACCCTCACCTGCGGCTTCCACGCCGATGAGGCGCGTCTTCGTCTTCACGTACGGATAAAAGATGCCCATCGCGTTAGAGCCGCCGCCCACGCACGCGATGACGGCGTCGGGCTGACGCCCGGCGAGATCCTGCATCTGCACGATCGACTCTTCGCCGATCACGCACTGGAAGTCGCGCACCATCATCGGGTAAGGATGCGGGCCGGCGACGGTGCCGATGATGTAGAAGGTGCTGTCGACGTTGGTGACCCAATCGCGCATGGCTTCGTTGAGCGCGTCCTTGAGCGTCTTCGAGCCCGACTCCACCGGCACCACGGCCGCGCCGAGGAGCTTCATCCGGTAGACGTTCTGCACCTGGCGCTTCACGTCCTCCGAGCCCATGTACACGACGCATTCCATGCCGTAGCGCGCCGCCACCGTCGCCGTAGCGACGCCGTGCATGCCCGCCCCGGTCTCCGCGATGACGCGCTTCTTCCCCATGCGGCGCGCGAGCAGGGCCTGCCCGATGGTGTTGTTGATCTTGTGGGCGCCCGTGTGGTTCAGGTCCTCGCGCTTGATGTAGATCTGCGCGCCGCCGCACTCCGCGGACAGGCGCTTCGCGTGGTACACCGGGCTCGGACGCCCGACGTAGTGCTTCAGCTCGTAGCGAAACTCGGCTTCGAATTGCGGGTCCTTGCGCGCTGCCGCGTACGCATCGCGCAGCTCATCGAGCGCGTGCGACAGCGTCTCGGCGACGAAGACGCCGCCGTAGGGGCCGAAATGGCCGCGCGCATCGGGAAGGTCATAGATCCGCATTTCTCACCTCTGCGACGAAAGCCGCGATCTTGCCCGCATCCTTGATGCCCTTTGCCGACTCGACGCCGGTAGAGACATCCACGCCCCAAGGCCGCACGCGCCGAATCGCCTCGCCTACGTTGCCCGCCTCGAGACCGCCGGAAAGAATGAGGGGCCGCTCGCGGCCGGGTTGGCCACCTAGGGGAGCGAGCGACCAGTCGAAGCGCTCGCCGACACCGCCGTATTCCTCGACGAAACTGTCCAGAAGCCACGCCGCCGCCGTCGAGAAGGCGCGCAAGTATTCTAGCAAATCGACCCCGATGCTCACTCCGCTTTTCACCCTGTATGCCTTCACGTACGGCACGCCGAACTGGGAGCAGAACTGCGGCGTCTCCTCGCCGTGGAACTGCAGGAGCGCCGGTTTCACTCGCCCGAGCACCTGCGCAACCTGCGAGGCATCCGCATTGACGAAAAGCGCGACGGTCTGCACGAACGCCGGCAGCGCATCGCGGATCTCGACCGCGCGCTCCACCGACAGGTAACGCGGGCTGGGCGGGTAGAACACCAAGCCGATCGCATCCGCGCCGGCTTCGGCGGCCGCGCGCGCGTCGGCCGGGCGCGTGATGCCGCAGACCTTGATGCGCGTCCTCATTGGGGAAAACTCCATTTGCGGTCGTATTCCACCTTGTGCAAGTAGAGCCCTTCCGGCGCAAAGGTCGGCGCGGCCTGGTTGCGATCGCGTGACGCGAGCACCTCCCCTACCCATGACGGCGCATGCTTGCCACTGCCGACGTACATCAGCGTGCCGACGATGTTGCGCACCATGTGTTGCAGAAAGGCATTCGCGCGGATCGTGAAGTCGATGTGCTCGCCCTGGCGCTCGATCGCTAGACTGTGCACCGTGCGCACCGGCGTCTTCGCCTGGCATTCTGCCGCACGAAAGGCGGAGAAATCATGTTCGCCAACGAGCGCCCGCGCGGCTTCGCGCATGGCTTCTAAATCGAGTGGGGCGTGGTACCAGCCCGCCTGCCGCGACGCGAGCGCCGGACGGACCGGCCGGTTGAGAAGGTGATAGCGATACGTGCGGGCGAGAGCACTGAATCGTGCGTGGAAATCCGCGTCCACCGTCTGCGCCCAGAGCACGGCCATCGAGTCGGGGAGGAACGTGTTGACCCCGCGCACCCATGCAGTTGCGGGGCGCAGCGCGGCAGTATCGAAATGCACGACCTGCTCGCGGGCATGCACGCCTCGATCGGTGCGGCCGGCTGCATTCGTATCGATACGCTCCCCGGCGATGGCGGCGAGCCCGGCTTCGAGCGCATCCTGCACCGTCCCGCCGCCGGGCTGGGTCTGCCAGCCGAGAAAGCGGCTGCCGTCGTACTCGAGTCCTAGGGCAATGCGGGGAATATTGGTTTAACTGAGTGGGACTACCTCGGGGCCGGGCTAGCCAAGCTTGGCGAGCAATTGCTCCGCGCTGCCGCGCTGCGTCGCGTCGCCGTCCTTGACGACTTCCTTCAGCAGCTCGCGCGCGCCGTCCTTGTCGCCCATCTCTTCGTACGCTTTCGCGAGATCGAGCTTGGTGGCGACTTCCTGCCACTTGGGATCGCTGCTCGGCTTGGGCGCCATCACCGTCGCGTCGACGGGGCCGAGGTCCAGGCTGATATCGGAAAGATCCATCTTCGGCAGCTCGGTCGCCGGCGCCTGCGCTTCGGGCTTCTTGTCGCTATCCAGGTTCAAGTCGAAATCGAGTCCGCCGCTGGGCTCCGGCGCGGGAGTCGCGGGTTTTGCAGGAGCCGCCGCGGGCTTCTTCTCGTCGGCGCCCAAGTCCAGATTGAAATCGATGCTGCCGGAGTTGTCCTGGCCGCCGGCGATCAGCGTCTCGTCCGGCGACGCTGGCTTCGCCATACCCTGCGTGACGCCCAGGTCGAAGTCCATGCCGGCCGGTGCAGCCTTCGGCGCATCGTCGAGCGAGATGTCTGGAGCAGGCGCCTGGGCTTGGCCGGCGCCGCCCAGATCGAAGTCGAGCGTCGGAGCCGCCGCAACCGGCGCTGCCGGCGCAGACGCTTCCGCTACCCCGCCGCCCGCATAGAGACCGTTACCCGGGTCGATCGACCGGCCAAGCGCCGCGCCCTTGTCCCACTCCGGCCCACTGCCGTTGGTCAGGCCCTTCAGCTTGAGGGCCGTCTGCTCGAAAGACTTTGTGTCCTTGCGATGCGCAAAGATCTCCAGAAGCTTTGCGTGCACCGGGATGCGCGTCGAATCCTTCTGCAGCGCTTCCTTGAGGATTTCCTCCGCCTGCGCGTCGCGCCCATACGCCATGTAGACGTCGGCCTCGGCGATCGGATCGACCTCCTCGCTTTCCATGCCGGACGGGGCCTGACTCGCCGACTGGGAGACCGTGGTGGTTGTTGTGCTCGACGGCGGCGCGGTCGGTTCCACCAAGGAAGATGCACCGCCCGTGCTCGACGCTGCCGCACCCAGCACGCTGTCCTGGAACTTGGCTTGCGCCGCTTTCTTGCGCCGCCATGCATACGCGGCATACCCGCCCAGAAGCAGGAGCAGAAGCGCGAGGCCGCCGAGGAACATCGGGTCCTCGGTGTACTCCTCGTAGAAGGGACGCTCGGGGGCTGGCGGCGGTGGCGCCTTTGCAGCGGCCTTGGCCGCCGGTTTCGGCGCTTCTGTCGGCGCCGGCTTCGCGGCTTCTGTCGGCGCCGGCTTCGCGGCTTCGGCAGCAGGCTTTGGTGCCTCGGCGGCCGGCTTCGGCGCTTCGGCCGCCGGCTTCGGAGTCTCGGCCGCCGGCTTCGGGGCCTCGATGGCCGGTTTCGGAGGGGTCGCAACAGGCGGCGCCGGCTTCGGCGGCTCGACGGCCGCGGGTTTTTCGGGTGCCTTAGGCGCGGGCGGTTGCGCCGGGGCTTGCGCCACCGGCGGCACCGGCGTCGGCGCCGGCTTGGCAGCGCCTTTCTTTTCCATCTCCGCGAGCTGCTGGTTCTTCATCGCGAGCAGTTTCTGCAGATCGGCTACATTTTTCTCGAGCTCGGCCTGGCGGGACTGCGACTCCTGCAGCGCGCGTTGGCGCGCTACGGCGTTGTCTTCGCCGGCGGCCTGAGCCCCGGGCGTGCCCGGCTTGGTCGGCTCGGACTTCGAAAGGCGCAGCTGGTCCGGCGCGGCGGGCTTGGGCGCTTCAGGCTTGCCCTCGATACGGCCGGTGACTTCGCGCTGTCCGGCGGCGGCGTCCGCCGCGCCTGGCACGGCGGCGAGCCGGCCGCGGTATTCCATGAACTGGCTGTGGTGCTCCTTGACCAGCCGGTTCACTTCCTCGCGATCGACCGTGCCGAGCGTGTCGGGATCCGGGATATTCAGGATCTTGCCGGTGCGAACGAGGTTGACGTTGCCGCGAATGAAAGCGTCCTCGTTGGCCCGGAAGATCGCGATCAGCATCTGATTCAGCGTGACGCCAGGCCGCACGTGCTGCTTGGCGATCGCGCCGAGCGTGTCGCCGCGCTTCACTTCGTGAGTCGCCGTCCCTGCCGCCGGTTTCTCCGTCGCAGCGGGCGCGGCCGCGGCGGGAGCAGCTGGTGCAGCCGGCGCTGCTTCTGTCGGCGCCGGGGTTGGGGTCGCAGGCGCGGACTCTTGAGCGGGTGCCGGGCTCGGCTGTGCTTCCGCCGTAGGCGCGGGCGCAGTGGTGGTCACGGGGGCCGGCGGCGCTTCCGCCGGCTTGGGCTCGGGAGCGGCAGCCGGCTTCGCTACGACCGGCGGTAGCGGAGCCGCCGCGATTGCTTGCTGGCGGCTGCGATATTCCGGCGGGTCCAGAAGGAACGTGTATTCGCGTACCAGTCGGCCGCTGGTCCATTGCAGCTCGACGAGAAGGTCGAGGAACGGCTCGTTGATCGGCTGCGCAGTGGTCAGACGCAGGAGGGGGCGCTTGTCGCGCCGCTCGATGCTGATGCGCAGCGCGCTAAGCGCCGCGTTCACTTCGATTCCGGCGGCTGCGAATGCCTCGGAGGGGGCGAGCTTCGCCGACAAACCCTCTTCCTCGCCGGGCTGCAGGGAAACGATTTCGATCTCGGCGAGTAAAGGCTGGCCGAGCGCCGACATGACCGTCAGTCGTCCCAGACCCGCCGCATTCGCTGCGCTGGCAAGGCCCAGCCAAGCCGCAAGCGCGACGACGATGGTGATCGCTCTACCCAAGATTCCCCACCCCACGTTATTTTGAGCCGGACCATTTACATTAACATCATGGCCTTACGGCTGCAAATTGAGAGATTCTCTCGGTTTTTAGTGCTTAACTCCCGCATCCAAAAGGATGCGTAGCATGCGCCGCAACGGTTCCGCCGCGCCCCAGAGGAGCTGGTCGCCGACGGTAAACGCAGTGAGGTAGTCGTCCCCCATAGGTAGCTTGCGAAGGCGCCCGACCGGCACCGACAGCTTGCCACTGACTGCGGCCGGCGTGAGTTCGGCGAGCGATTCTTCGCGGCGATTCGGTACTACCTTAACCCAGTCGTTCGCCTCGGCAAGGATGCCCTCGATCTCGTCGAGCGGCAGTACGCGGCGCAGCTTGATGGTCAGGGCCTGGCTGTGGCAACGCATCGCGCCGATGCGCACGCACACGCCGTCGATCGGAATCGCGTTGCCGTTGCGGGCGAGGATCTTGTTCGCTTCGGCTTGCGCTTTCCATTCTTCGCGGCTCTGCCCGTTGCCCATGTCCTTGTCGATCCAGGGCAGCAGGCTCGCGGCGAGCGGATAGCCGAAATTCTCCTTGGGCATCTCGCGCGAGCGCAGCGTATCGGTCACTGCGCGGTCGACATCGAGGATGGCCGACGCCGGATCCTCGAGCAGCGCAGCCGCTTCATCGCCGATGTGCGCCATCTGAGCGACGAGCTCGCGCATGTTGGCCGCACCGGCGCCCGATGCCGCCTGGTAGGTCATGCTCGTCATCCACTCGATTTCATCGCGCTGGAAAAGCCCGGCCATACCCATGAGCATGAGACTCACCGTGCAATTGCCGCCGATGAAGTCGCGCTTGCCGTCGCAGAGCGCCTGCTTGATGACGGGCATGTTTACCGGGTCGAGGATGATGACTGCGTCGTCTTTCATCCGCAGCGCGCTAGCGGCATCGATCCAGTAGCCCTTCCATCCCGCGGCACGCAGCTTCGGGTACACCTCGTTCGTGTAATCGCCCCCCTGGCACGAGACGATGACCGGCAGCGCCTTCAGCGCCGCGACGTCCTTTGCATCCTTGACCGGCTCCGCCTGCTTTCCGATCGCCGGTGCCTTGCCCCCCGCCTGCGAGGTCGAGAAGAAAACCGGCTCGAGGTGGTCGAAGTCGCGCTCCTCGCGCATGCGTTGCACGAGCACCGACCCGACCATGCCGCGCCATCCGACGATGCCGACTCTGAGCATCGCCATAGTTTATAGAGCGGCGAGCACTGCGTCGCCCATTTCTGCCGTCCCGACCTTGCGCGTCCCGGCAGTGTGAATGTCCGCGGTACGCAGCCCGTCGCGCAGCACCTTGGTCACCGCGCGCTCGATGCGCTCGGCAGCCTGCGGCTGGCGCAGCGAATAGCGCAGCATCATGGCAGCCGAAAGAATGGTGGCGAGCGGATTGGCCACGCCTTTTCCCGCGATATCCGGCGCGGAGCCATGGATCGGCTCGTAAAGCCCTTTGCCCGCCGCGTCGAGGGAGGCGGACGGCAGCATGCCGATCGATCCAGTCAGCATCGACGCTTCGTCGGACAGGATGTCGCCGAAAAGATTGCCGGTGACGATGACGTCGAACTGCTTTGGATTGCGCACGAGCTGCATCGCGCAGTTGTCGACGTACATGTGGGACAGCTCGATATCCGCGTACTGGGCGGCCTCGGCGGTCACGACCTCGCGCCAGAGCTGCGAGGTCTCGAGCACATTCGCCTTGTCGACCGAGCACACGCGCCTGGCGCGCTTTCGCGCCGCATCGAAGGCAACTCGCGCGATGCGCCGGATCTCGCTCTCACGGTAGCGCATGGTGTCGAAGCCTTCTCGCTCGCCCTGCGTTTCTCGAATTCCTTTCGGCTCGCCGAAGTAGATGTCGCCGGTGAGCTCGCGCACGATCAGGATGTCCAGTCCGGCGACGACCTCCGCCTTGAGTGCCGAGGCCGAAGCGAGCTCGGGATGCACCTGCGCCGGGCGCAGGTTGGCAAAAAGCGCGAGCTCCTTGCGCAATCCGAGGATGGCCTGCTCGGGACGCTTCGCGCGTGGCAGCTTGTCGTAGCGCGCGTCGCCTACCGCGCCGAAGAGGATGGCATCGGCGTCCTTGGCCAGTTGCAGGGTTTTCGGAGGGAGCGGATCGCCCCCGGCCTCGTAGCCCGCGCCGCCAACCGGCGCCTCGTGCATCTCGAGAGGCACGCCGAGCTTGCCGAGCACCTTCCTCGCCTGTGCAATGATTTCCGGCCCGATGCCGTCACCGGGCAATATGGCGACGCGCATCTAGTAGTACCAGGGAAAGCGAGCTTTTCGCGCCGCCTCGAAGGTACTGATCTTCTCCGCGTGGCGCAGCGTGAGGCCGATCTCGTCGAAGCCATTCACCAGGCAGTACTTGCGGAACGGGTCGATGTCGAAGCGCATGACACGCGAGCCATCCGCGCTCGCCACCGTCTGCTGCTCGAGATCGACCACGAGGCGAAACCCGGGGAAGGCATTGGCCTCATGGAACAGCCGATCGACCTCGGACTCCGTGAGCACCACCGGCAGGAACCCGTTCTTGAACGAATTGTTGAAGAAGATATCGGCGAACGAAGGCGCAATGACGCAGCGGAAGCCGTAGTCCATCAGCGCCCAAGGCGCGTGCTCGCGTGACGAGCCGCAGCCGAAATTCTTTCGCCCCAGCAGGATCGTCGCCCCCTGGGCGCGCGGCTGGTTGAGGATGAAATTCGGATCCTTGCGCCATTCGGCGAACAGACCCTCGCCGAAGCCGGTGCGCTTGATCGAGCTCAGGTACTGCTTCGGGATGATCTGGTCGGTGTCGACGTTCGCCCGGTCGAGCGGCGCAACGAGGCCATTCAGCACCGTGAACTTTTCCATCAGCTCCACCGCCGGATATCGACGAAATGCCCGGCGATCGCCGCGGCGGCTGCCATCACGGGACTGACGAGGTGCGTGCGCCCACCGGGACCTTGCCGGCCTTCGAAGTTGCGATTCGATGTGGAGGCGCAGCGCTCGCCCGACTCGAGACGGTCGGGATTCATCCCGAGGCACATCGAGCATCCCGGCTCGCGCCATTCGAAGCCGGCTTCGCGAAATACGCGATCGAGGCCCTCGCGCTCGGCCTGCTGCTTGACCAGCCCGGAGCCCGGCACGACTAGCGCCAGCTTGATGTTCGACGCGACGCGCTTGCCCTTGACGACGGACGCAGCGGCGCGCAGGTCTTCGATGCGCGAATTCGTGCACGAGCCGATGAACACCTTGTCGAGGCGGATATCGGTGATCGCCGTGCGCGGCTTGAGCCCCATGTATTGCAGCGCGCGCTCCATTCCTTCGCGGCGCTGGCCGTCCTTTTCCTTGTCGGGATCGGGTACCGTGTCGTCGACCGCGACGACCATCTCGGGCGAAGTACCCCACGTCACATGGGGACGGATGTCGCGAGCATCGAGGGTCACCTCGCGATCGAATTTCGCGCCCGGATCGCTCCTGAGCGTGCGCCAGTAGATGACGGCCTGGTCCCATTCGCGCCCCTGCGGAGCGAACTTGCGCCCCTTCAGGTATTCGAGCGTGGTTTCGTCGACGGCGACCATGCCGGCGCGCGCGCCCGCCTCGATTGCCATGTTGCACACGGTCATGCGGCCTTCCATCGACATCGCGCGGATCGTGCTGCCGGAGAACTCGATCGCGGAGCCGGTGCCACCCGCCGTGCCGATCCGACCGATGATCGCGAGCACGACGTCCTTGGGCGTTACGCCGCGCGCGAGCGGCCCCTCCACGTTGACGCGCATGTTCTTCATTTTCTGCGTGACGAGGCACTGCGTCGCGAGGACATGCTCGACCTCCGAGGTGCCGATGCCGTGCGCGAGGCAGGCGAACGCGCCGTGGGTGCTGGTATGCGAATCACCGCACACCACGGTCATGCCGGGCAGCGTCGCGCCCTGCTCCGGCCCGATGACGTGCACGATGCCCTGGCGCTTGTCGAGGTAGGGGAAATAGACCTTGGCGCCGAACTCCTTCATGTTCGCGTCGAGCGTCTCGATCTGCAGGCGCGCGAACTTGTCGCGCACCCCGGCGATGCCTTCCTGCCAGTTGGTCGTCGGTGTGTTGTGGTCGGCGGTGGCGACGACCGAGTCGGTGCGCCATGGCTTGCGCCCGGCGGCGCGCAGGCCTTCGTAGGCCTGCGCACTCGTCACCTCGTGGACGAGGTGCCGGTCGATGTAAAGAAGGGCGGTGCCGTCGTCCTCGGAATGGACGACGTGGCTATCCCAAAGCTTGTCGTAGAGAGTCTGTGGCATCCGGGTTTCCGCACTGCGGAAACCCGGAATTATGATCTATTTTCCGGCGCTTGCGGTCCCGCCCTTGGCTGCCTGATAGAGCGGCATCACCTTGGCGGAATAGGCCTGCAGATCCGCGATGCGCGATTCGTGCGACGGGTGCGTCGAGAGGAATTGCGGGGGCTGGCCGCCGCCGATCTTCTCCATTTTTTGCCACAGCGAGACCGCGGCCTGCGGGTTGTAGCCGGCGCGGGCGGCCAGCTCGACGCCGATGCGGTCGGCTTCCGTCTCCATGCCACGCGATTTCGGCTTGAAAAGCGTGACGTCGGCGACCATGCCGGCGACGTTTTGTCCGAGGTCGCCGATGCCGAACAGCGCGCCAGCGATGCCGATGCCGGCCTGCGTGAGCGCCTGCTGCGACATCTGCTCCCGCGAATGCTCCCGCAGGGCATGCGCGATTTCGTGGCCCATCACGGCCGCGAGCTCGTCGTCGGTGGCGCCCAACTTGTTGATCAGCCCGGTGTAGACGGCCATCTTTCCACCCGGCATGCACCAGGCGTTCACCTCGTCGAGGGAGATGACGTGCACTTCCCACGGCCACTTTCCCGCGTCGTCGCGGAAAGCAGTTGTCTGGGGGACAAGGCGGCCGACGATGGTCTTGATGCGCGCGACCTGCGCCGCATCACGGTCGAGGGCGTTCTTCTTTTGCGCCTCGGCCATCATCTGCGCGTACGCCTTCTGCGCGCCGGCGTTGACCTCTTCGGACGATACCGCCATGCGCTGGTGTCGCTCCACGCCGACGGCGCCGGACTTGGTGGTGTCGACGGTTTCGCAACCGGCGGTGAATGCCGCACACGCGGCCAGGATGATCAGTTTGCGGTTCATTAATAGCCTCGACGAGTTTGCATGCCCTCTATTGACAGGTTACAACCCTGCGCGTTTCAGGGAATAGGCAAAAAGGAGGCCTGCCATGGCGGCTATGGACGAGAGGCTGAACGCCACGCCGGGTCCGGACGCGTCCCATGCCCATCCCGCAGCCAGCGCGCCAGCCGCCCCACCCGCGCCATAGGCCACGCTCGAGAATAGGGTCTGGCCGCGCGCCTGGGCGTGCGGCGGGAAGACGCGGTGCACGCCCGCGATCGCAGCGGCGTGGAACGCGCCGAACGTGATGCCGTGCATGAGCTGAGCGGCGAGCAGCAGCGCCAGCGAGTCCACGCCCCACCCGATGAGGAGGAAGCGCACCACGCCCAATCCCGCGCTTGCCATGAGGATCTGCGACAGCGCGTAGCGCCGAAAAATGGCCGGCAGCCACAGAAATATGCCGATCTCGGCCAGCACGCCGAGAGTCCAGAGAAAGCCGATCAGCCACCCGCTGTACCCGGCACGCTGCAAATGCAGCGTATAGAAGGTATGGAAGGTGCCGTGCGCAGCCGCCATGCAGAACCCGGCCCCGAGCAGCGCGGCCATTTTCGGATCGAGGGGCACGCGTATCGAGCCGCGCGCCGCCGGCGCCGTGCGATTCGGCAAGGCCAGCGCCACGGCGACTGTGGCGAGCGCAAAGGCGAGCAGCCCGTGCGGCAGCGTCAGCACCGATTGGAAATCCAGCCAGGCGCCGCCGGCCAGCACCGCCGCGATGAATCCGATCGAGCCCCACATCCGGATCGGACCGTAGCGGCCCGCCTGGCCAGCGAGCGCGCCTAGGGTAATTGCCTCGACCAGCGGCAGCGCTGCTGCGGAAAGCACGCTCGCTACGCCGATGAGCCACAAAATCGCCACGAACCCGGGCACCTGCGGCAGGAGCGCGAAGCACGCGACGTTCGCAAGGCAGGCGAACACCACGATGGCGCGCTGCGCGCCGGTGCGATCCGCGATCCATCCCCAGGCCGCAGGGGCAACGATGCGCGCCAATTGCGGCAAGGCGAGGACCCACGCAATCTGCGCCGCGCCGAGGCCGCGCGCGGCGAGATACGCGGGGAAATACGCCACCATCAACCCGGCCCATACGAAGAACGCGAAGTAGAACGCGGCCAACCGATATGACACCGGCATGCGCCTAAATTAGCATCCGCGGCCATGTCTCGCGGCGCGTTCTATGTCCTGTTCACCGCTTCCGGCTTCGTCGGCCTGATCTACGAATCGATCTGGACGCAGTACCTGAAGCTGTTCCTCGGCCACGCCGCCTATGCGCAATCGCTCGTCCTCGCCGTGTTCATGGGCGGCATGGCAGCCGGCGCGGCGTGGTGCAGCCGCTTCTCCGTGCGCAGCGCGAACCCGCTCGCAACGTATGCGCTCGCCGAGGCTCTCGTCGGCCTCGCGGCGCTCGCGTTCCATCCGCTGTACGTCGGTCTTACGCAGTGGGCGTACGCCGGGGCGCTTCCGGCGATCGGCAACGAAGCAGCCGCCCTCGCCTTCAAGCTCGCGCTGTCGTGCCTGCTGATCCTGCCGCAGTCGGTGCTCCTCGGCATGACATTTCCGCTGATGAGCGCCGGTCTGGTCCGCGCGCAACCCGCCGCCGCCGGGGAATCCCTTGCCATGCTGTATTTCACCAACAGCCTCGGTGCCGCCGCCGGCGTGTTGACCAGCGGATTCGTACTCATCGGCCAGTTTGGCCTGCCCGGCACGCTGCGCTTCGCCGGCGTGCTCAACCTCGCCGTCGCGGCCGTCGTGTGGGTGCTTGCGCAGCCGAAGTCGCGGCCGCCCGCCCAAGCGGGCGTCGCGGCGCGTGGCATCGATGTGCTCATCGTGGTCGCTTTCTTCACCGGGCTCGCCTCCTTCATCTACGAGATCAGCTGGATTCGCATGCTTTCGCTCGTGCTGGGCGCTTCGACGCATTCCTTCGAGCTGATGCTGGCCGCGTTCATTCTGGGACTCGCGCTCGGCGGCCTGGCGGTGCGCCGGCGCATCGATGCCCTGGCAGAGCCAGTGCGCCTGCTCGCCGCAGTACAGATCGCAATGGGACTCGCCGCCCTCGCCACGCTCCCGCTGTACGACACCACCTTCTCGCTGATGGAAACGCTGATGAAGGGGCTTGCACGCACCGAGACGGGCTATGTGCTGTTCAACATTTCGGGCGCATTCATAGCCGCGCTGGTGATGCTGCCGGCGACGTTCTGCGCCGGCATGACGCTGCCGCTCATCACGGCCGCGTTGCTGCGCCGCGGCCGCGGCGAGGCGGCGATCGGACAGGTCTACGCGGCCAATACGCTCGGCGCGATCGCCGGCGTGTTGGCGGCGGTGCACATCGGGCTGCCGATGCTCGGACTCAAGGGGGCGCTGATCGCCGGCGCGCTGATCGACGTGGCGCTCGGCCTTGTGCTGCTGCGCGAGCTGGGCGCGAAATTCACGCTCGCCGCAGCCGGCTGCGCCGCGGTGTTCATCGCGGTGGCCCTCGGCACCGAGCTCGATGCCAACAAGATGACTGCGGGCGTGTTCCGCCATGGCGAGCTCGCTTCGTCGCGCGACGCCACCGTCCTTTACAACAAGGACGGCAAGACCGCCACGGTGCACCTCGTGCGCTATCCGGAGGCGACGAGCCTGCGCACCAACGGCAAGTCGGACGGGTCGATCAACCTCGATCGCGAAGGCCAGCGCGGCTCCGACGAGATCACCATGGTGCTGACGGCGGCGCTGCCGCTGGCTCTGAAGCCGGACACCCGGACAGCGGCCGTCATCGGCATCGGCACGGGCCTTACGACGCATACGCTGCTGCAGAGCCTGGACATCGAGAGCGTCGAGACCATCGAGATCGAGCCCGCGATGACGGAGGCCTCGCGCGGCTTCGCGCCGCGCAATAACGCGGCCTTTGCCGATCCGCGCGGCACCATCGTCATCGACGATGCGAAAAGCTTTTTCTCGACGCATCGGCGCCGCTACGACCTCATCATCTCCGAGCCGTCGAATCCCTGGGTGAGCGGAGTCGCAAGCCTCTTCACGCGCGAGTTCTACCAGCGGGTGCGTCCGCACCTCAACCCGGGCGGCATGCTCGCGCAATGGATCCAGCTCTACGAGATGGATGCAAGCCTGGTCGCGACGGTTCTCGCTGCGCTCGGCGAAGTCTTCCCGCATTACGTCATCTACGCGCCGAGCGATCATGACCTCTTGATCGTCGCAAGCGACACGCCGATACTCCCCGAGCCGCAGGCGCGCGTCTTCGAGCACCCGGGGCTCGCCAAGGAGCTCTGGACGATCCACGCGCTCAGCGTCGGCGATCTCGACGCCCGCTACGTCGGCAGCCGCGCAACGCTGGAGCCGCTCTTTGCAAGCTATGCGATGCCGGCGAACTCGGATTATTTCCCCGTTCTCGACCTCAACGCCGCACGCCAGCGTTACCTCGAAAAAGGCGCCGGCGAAATCGTCGCCCTCGGCACGCTCGGCGTGCCGCTTCTGGAGCTGATCGAGCCGGAGCGGCCTCGCCGGCCGCCCAATCCTCTAGCGAAGGGCGCCTACAGCTTCGAGCGGCTCGAGCACACGCGGGTAGCCTGGTATGCGCGCAACTTCCTCGTCGACGCCAACCCGCCCGCGCCGGAAGGCGTGCCGCGTCAGCTCGAGAAGGACCTGGAGCTGGTGAAGCTGCGCCTGCTCGAATGCCGCGAGCCGCGCGAGCAGGACGTATGGCTCCACAGCCTGCTGCGCGTGGCACAGGCCGTCAATCCCTATTTGTCCCGCGACGATGTTTCATCTCTGTGGAACCGGGCCGCCGGCGCTCGCTGCTTCGCGGGCCTGCAGGACTTCCAGCGGCGCTGGATCGAGCTCTTCCGCGCAGTGGCCGCGCGCGATGCTCTGCGCATGGGCGCGATCGCTACCGAGCTCCTTGGCACGCAAACGGATCTGGGCAACGAGGCCCGCGACTATCTATTGCTCGCCGCCATGGCCGGACACGTTGGCGCCGGCCGGCCCGATGCGGCGCTGGCGGTGTGGCGGGCGCACGGCGAACGCGCGCGCTCGCTCGGCGCAGCGCACTTTCGTTTGCTGCGCTGTCATGCGCGCGCCAGCGATTGCGCGCAAGAGTTTCAGGTCGCTCGCTGACCCGACGCGAAACGCACCGCCCCGATGACCTGGGCGGCGAATTGCTCCACGTTTCCGGCGGACTCGAAGTGGCCGTCAAGTAGAAGGTGTGAAAGGCCGTGCACGAGGGACCAGGCAGCGGCAGCGGCGAGCTGCGGACGCGGCAGATCGCTGAACGCTCCGACTAGCGTGCGGTGGGTCGCGGCCGCTGCACCCCGAAGCGCCGCATGTTTCGCCATCGGCACCGTGCCGCCGAACATCAGGCGGAAGCGTTGCGGATGGGCGAGCGCGAAGCGCACGTAGGCCTCGCCCATCTCCCGACCGCTGTGTCCGCGCATCGCCTCGCCCAGCAACTCGAAGCCCTCCGCGGCCAGCGCGGCGAGGAGTGCCTCGCGGTCGGGGAAATGCCGGTAGGGGGCGCTGTGGGACACCCCGGCTCGGCGTGCCGCGTCGCGCAGGCTTAGCGCGGGAATCCCCTGCGTTTCCAGGATCTTGGCCGCCCCGCGAAGTAGCGCGGCTCGCAGGTCACCATGGTGGTATGTTGACATTGACTACATTACCCTGACGCCGTTATGTTGTCGATGACAACATACCATGCCGCCGCTTATCACGCTCCACGTTGGTCTTGCTGCCTTCGCCCTGATCGTAGGTGCCGTCATGCTGTGGCGGCCGAAGGGCACCGCGGCGCACAAAGTCCTCGGGCGCGTATGGGTGTTCGCCATGGCGGCAGTGGCGATCTCGTCTTTCTGGATTTTCGAGATCCGCGCCGGCGCAGGCCCGTCCTTCATCCATCTGCTCTCGGTGTGGACGCTCATCTCGCTCGCGCTCGCCGTGTGGTTCATCCGCCGCGGCAACGTGCGCGCGCACAAGGGCTTCATGGTCGGCACTTTCCTCGGCCTCGCCGGAGCCGGACTGGGCGCCCTCGCCCCCGGACGCGCGCTGTCCCGCCTGTTACTGGCTGGCGGCGGCGGTTTTTTTTAGGATCTCGGGCGGCGTGCGGTAAATCTCGGCCACCAGTTTTTGCACCCTGTCGCCGCTGACGGGCGTTATCTCGAGCTTGAGCTTTCGCGCTTCGCCCAGGAACTCGGCGTCCTTCATCGTGGCGTCGAACGCCCTGCGCAAGGCGCCGAGCCGCTCCGCCGGCACGCCGGGCGGCGCGAGGAACGGGCGGCCCATCACTTGCCGCGCGAACACGATGCGCAGGATGGCGCGCTGCTCCTCGGTCTTGATGAAATCCATGATGAGCGGCACCTGCGGCAGGTCGGTGTGCTTCTCGAGCGACAGCTGCACGAGCAGGTTGATCGTCCCGTCCTTCACCCATTGCGGGTGGTTCGTCCTGATGCTCGACCAAGACCAGCCGCAGCGCCCGTCGACCTCGCCGCGCTGCATGGCGAGGGTGACATCGTTGCCGCCGGGATAGCCGGTGACGATGCGGAACCTCGTCCCCAGCACGTTGTTGATCACCTTCGGAAAGAGATCGGTATCAGCGGTGGCCCCGGTGCCGCCGACGATCAGCTCACGCGTGAACACGTCCTCGAAGCGCGCAATGTGCTTGCGTCCCCACGACACACACACGCTAACCTCGTCGTTGGCGCTGCCGATCCAGCCGAACTCGTTCGCCTTGAACTGCGCGCCCGCCCCGCCGAGCAAAGGATCGAATGGGATGCCGCGCCCGACGGTGCCGATGACGCTGCCGTCCTTCGGCGCCGCGCGATAAAGCCAGTTGGCGAGGCGCAGGCTCCCCGCGCCCTCCATGTTCTTCGGCACGACCACCGGATTGCCGGGCAGATAGCGGCCGAGATGCCGGGCAAGCAGCCGCGCGTAGATGTCGTAGCCGCCGCCGACGCTGTAGCCTACATAGAGCTCGACCGGCTTCGCCTTCTGCTGCGCATGCGCTGGCACCGCGAGCGCAACCAGCAGCAGCGCCGCAAGCCTCATGAGCGCGATTTGCGCTTTCCAGCGTAAGGATTGCGCCCGGTGCGAAACTCGATCGCCAGCGGCGTGCCGACAAGCTTGAAGGCGTTGCGGAAGTAGCCTTCGAGATAGCGCTTGTAGGTGTCGGGCACGCGATCGAGCGAGTTGCCGTGGATGATGACCCGGGGCGGATTGACGCCGCCCTGATGGGCATAGCGCAGCTTGGGGCGGATCGGCCCGGTCTTCGGCGGCGACTGGCGTTCAACCGCAG
Source organism: Burkholderiales bacterium (assembly GCA_035525655.1). Taxonomy (GTDB): domain Bacteria; phylum Pseudomonadota; class Gammaproteobacteria; order Burkholderiales; family SG8-39; genus SCGC-AG-212-J23. The sequence goes on along the minus strand of DATLDY010000046.1, from coordinate 15,871 downwards.
CGATCAGCGCGCGGGTCAGCTTCGGCGTCGAGAGGCGTGCCATCGCAGCCGCATGCGCTGCGTTGACGGAACCCAACAGCGGGCCCAGGCCTTTGCCGGCCTTGGCGGAGATGAAGTGCGCTTCGGCGAAGTTGAGGAAGCCGAGCTTCCATTGCAGCTCGGCCTTCGCGCGGTCGCGAGCCTCCTTGCTCGCGGCGTCCCATTTGTTCACCGCGAGGACGACGGCGCGTCCACGCTCCAGTATGTAGCCGGCGACATGCGCATCCTGCTCGGTGATGCCGTCGAGCGCGTCGACGATGAGCACTGCCACGTTGGATGCCTCGACGGCCTGCAATGCCTTCACGATGGAGAAATACTCCACCTCGGTGCCGGTCTTGCCGCGCCGGCGCACGCCGGCCGTGTCGATGAGCGTGTAGCGCCGCCCGGCCCGCTCGAACGGCACCTCGATCGGATCGCGTGTGGTCCCGGGCTGGTCGAAGGCGATGACACGCTCCTCGCCGACCAGCGTATTGATGAGCGTGGACTTGCCGACATTCGGACGGCCGACGATGGCCACGCGCGGATGGCGCTCGTCGGCTTCATCCTCTTCGGCTTCGTCCGGAAAACCGCCGAGCACGGCATCGAGGAGCTCGCGCACCCCATCGCCGTGCGCCGCGGAAATCGCGGCGAGCGTGCCCAGGCCGAGCTCGTGGAATTCCGCCACCGCGGTATCGGATTGCATCCCTTCGGCCTTGTTGACCGCGAGCCACACCTTCTTATGACGCCGCAGGCGGGTGGCGATATCGCGATCGGCCGGCGTCAGCCCGGCGCGCGCATCGACAACGAATAAGACGGCGTCGGCTTCGGCGATCGCCTGCTCCGCCTGGCGCGCCATCTCGACCATGATGCCTGCGTGCGCGCGCGGCTCGAAGCCGCCAGTGTCTATGGCAATGAAGGTGCGATCCCCGGCGCGGCCTTCGCCGTAGTGCCGATCGCGGGTGACGCCCGGCAGGTCGTGCACGATGGCGTCGCGGCTGCGGGTAAGGCGGTTAAAGAGGGTCGACTTGCCGACGTTCGGGCGCCCGACCAGCGCGAGCACCGGCTTCACGGCGCGAGGGCATACACGGCCCCGTTTTGCGTCTGCACCAGCAAGCCGCCCGGTATCGCCCTGGGTGCGGCGCGCACCGGGCTGCCATCGGTCGAGTAGCGCGCGACGAACGCGCCGGTCTCGCGGGCGAGGAAATGGACATAGCCCTCGAGATCGCCGACCGCGACAAGCTCGCCGATCGGCTGCGGCCGTGAAAGCTGCCGATGCGCCAGCTTGTCCTGCTTCCAGAGCGAGCGGCCGTTCGTGCGGTCGAAAGCCTGCACGGCGCCGCGGTCGTCGCTGACGAATGCATAGCGCGCATCGACGCTGATGCCGGTGAGTGAAGATACGTCGCGCGCCCACAATTGCCGTCCCGTCGCGGCCTCGTAGCACGCGATGCGTCCCTGGTAGGCGGCCGCACAGACTTCCTGGCCCTGCACGACGGGATCGCCGACGACGTCCGTGACGCGCTCGAGCTCCGTGCCGCCCTTCGGCAGGGCCACGGTCGCTTCCCAGCGCAAGCCGCCGTTCGACAGCGCGACCGCGGCGAGCTTGCCACCGGCGAACCCGGCGAACGCGTTCTCACCGTCAATCGTGATGCCGGCCGGCGAGCGGATGATGAGCGACGAAGGCGCGCGTTGGTAGATCCAGCGACGCTTGCCGTCGTCCGCGCCGAAGGCGAACAGGCGATTGTCGATGCTGCGCACGAGCACGAGGCCGGCCCCGACCGCGGGCGCGGCGAGTACTTCGCTCGACACCTGTGCGGCCCAGCGCTTCTTGCCGGTCGCGGCGTCCAGGGCGACGATCTCGCCGTCTTCGCTCGCCACCGCGACGGTCGTGCCGTCGGTGCCCACCCCGCCGGAGAGCTTGACGCCGCTCGATACGCTCCACAGCGTGCGTCCGCGCCCCAGCTCGAAGCGGGTCACCGTCCCGTTGGCCGCCGCTGCGTAGATGGATCCATCCGCCACTGCAGGCGAAAACACGAAGCGCTCGGCCTCGCCGGCGCTCGCCGACCAGAGCTCGCGCACACGCCCTTCGTGCTCGAGCTGCGGCAGCTCGGCCGGCTTTGGACCCGACGGGCTCGAGCAGGCGGCAACGAGCAGGGTTAGCGCTACTGCTGAGAAGCGCATCCTCATCCGCCGAGCGCCTCGAGCCGCATGCGCACGCTTTCGCGGAACGCCGTGTTCGCCGATCCCGCCTTGTCGAGGGCCAGGCGATAGGCCGTCTTGGCCTCGCCGGCCTGGTTCTTGGCCACGAGGACGTCGCCTTTCGCCGCCGCGTACTGCGCGTCGTAAGCGGCGCCGCGCTTCTCTTCGAGGAGCTTGAGGGCTTCGTCGTACGCCTTCTCGTCGAGCAGCACGCTCGCCAGACGCAGGCGTGCAAGGTCGCGGAAATCATCGGTGCGGGCGTGCTCGAGCACCCACTGCAGCTGCGCCTTCGCGCTCTTCAAGTCCTGGCGGTCGAAATAGAACCTTGCCGCGGTAAGCCCGCCCATCGACGCGTACAGGGTGCGCGGGTAGTTCTCGAGCAGCGCGCCGCCCGCGTCGCGCAGCGCCTTGGCGTCGCCAGCCTGCGCCGCGCGCGCCAGCGTGTCGAATAGCGCGCCTGCCTGCGACGCCTGGCTGCGGTCGTACCAACGCCACGCCTGCCAACCGGCAAAGGTCAGGCACGCGGCGACGATGGCCGCCGTGATGAGCGAGCCATGCTGGTTCCACCACGCCTTGAGTTCGGCGACCTGTTCCTGTTCTTCGAGATCGAGCGCCATCAGGGGACCTTGTGGCTAAGCATTGTTCTGACACTGGGGACGACCTTGTCCAGCGGCACATCAAATTCCGTTTGCGTGGACAGGTCCTTGATTTTCACCGTGCCGCGAGCGAACTCGTCGGCCCCGGCGGTAATGGCGACGCGAAATCCCTTCTTGTTCGCGTATTCGAACTGCTTCCCGATCTTCGCACGCTCGAGGTACACCTCGGTATTGACATCGCCGGCGCGCAGGCTCGCCGCGATGCCAAGGTAGCGCTCGAGCGATTCCGGGACGAGCGTCGTCACCAGCACTTCGGCGGGAGTACGGGCGATGGGCCGCAGCAAATTCGCCTCCTTCAGGCGCGCAAAAAGACGGGACAGCCCGATGGAGATGCCCACCCCCGGCAACCGGGTATTGGTGAAAAAGCTCGCCAGGTCGTCATAGCGCCCGCCCGAGCAGATGCTGCCGATGTCCGGGTGATCGATCAGGGTCGTCTCGTAAATCGTCCCGGTGTAGTAGTCGAGGCCGCGAACGACGGCGAGATCGATCGCGAAAGCGCGGTCGGGGACCCCGAACTGGCGTATGGCCTCCACCATTTTCTTCAGCTCTTCCACGCCCTGGACATACACCTCGTTTGCATAGCCGAGCTCGGCGAGGAGCGCGAGCGTTTCGTCGGTTTCGCGGCGTGACGCGATCACGCGATACAGCTCACGTGCCGAAGCCGGGGACATCGCCTGACGCCCGAGTTCGGCGAGGATCGCCGGCTCCTCCTCCTTGTCGATCTTGTCGAGCGCGCGCAGCACCGCGGCCGCGGCATCGTCCGCGACGTCGAAGTGCCGCAGGATGCCTTTCAGCACCTTGCGATTGTTGATGCGGATGCGGAACTCGCCGATCGCCATCTCGCGGAACACGCTGTGGATGATGCTCGGGATCTCCGCCTCGGCCAGGTACGAGAGCGTCTCGCGATTGATGACGTCGATGTCGCACTGGTAGAACTCGCGGAACCGACCCCGCTTCACCTGCGGGTTCTCGCCGCGCCACACGCGCTGGATCTGGTAGCGACGAAAGGGAAAGGCCAGCTCGCGCTCGCGCATGGCCACATAGCGCGCGAGCGGCACGGTCAGGTCGAAGCGCAAGGCGCCCTTGGCGGCAGCCTCATCCTCCTCGTCGGCGGCGAGGCGCGAAAGCGCGTAGATCTCTTTTTCGGAGCCGCCTTTCGAAGTCAGCACCTCGATGCGCTCGGCCGACGGCGTCTCTATCGGCAGGAACCCGAAGCGCTCGAAGTTGCGCCGGATGAGCTCGATGAGGGCGTTGAACTGCAGCTGGTCCTGCGGCAGGAACTCCTGGTCGAAGCCCTTGAGCAGGGCCGGGCGGACTTTGCGCACCGTGCGGCTCTACTTCGCGCCGGCGTGGAGCCGCATCGGCTGCCCGTGCACACCGTATTTTTCCTGCACGTACTTCTCGACGATCGCCTGGAATTCCTCGGCGATGCGATCGCCCTTCAGCGTGACGGTCTTGCGTCCATCGACGTACACCGGGGCCACCGGCACCTCGTTGGTGCCCGGCAGGCTGATGCCGATGTTCGCGTGCTTGGATTCGCCGGGCCCGTTGACCACGCAGCCCATTACCGCGACGCGCATTTCCTCTACACCGGGGCGCGTTTCCCGCCAGATCGGCATCTGCATCCGCAGGTAAGTCTCGATTTTTTGCGCGAGCTCCTGGAAATAGGTGCTCGTCGTGCGCCCGCACCCCGGGCACGCGCTCACCATCGGCGTGAAGGCTCGCAGCCCCATGGTCTGGAGGATTTCCTGCGCCACCTGCACCTCGCGCGCGCGGCTGCCGCCCGGCTCGGGGGTGAGCGATACGCGGATCGTGTCGCCGATGCCTTCCTGCAACAGCACCGCCATGGCGGCCGTCGAGGCGACGATGCCCTTCGAGCCCATCCCGGCTTCGGTCAGCCCCAGGTGCAGGGCGTAGTCGCAGCGCTCGGCGAGGTTACGGTATACCGCGATCAGGTCCTGTACCTGGCTCATCTTGCAGGAAAGGACGATGCGCTCCGCCGGCAGCCCCCACTGCTCGGCTTGCTGCGCAGATTCGAGCGCGGAGCGGATGACGGCCTCGCGCATGACCTCGACGGCATCCCCGGGCGCGGCGAGCTTCGCGTTCTCGTCCATCAGGCGCGCGAGGAGCTCGGCATCCAGGCTTCCCCAATTCACGCCGATGCGTACCGGCTTATCGTATTTCAGCGCGCATTCGATCATGGTGGCGAACTGCTCGTCGCGCTTGGCGCCTTTGCCGACGTTGCCCGGGTTGATGCGGTACTTGTCGAGCGCGCGGGCGCAGTCGGGATATTGCGCAAGCAGCTTGTGGCCATTGAAGTGGAAGTCCCCGACCAGCGGAACGCGGCAGCCGATTAGGTCGAGCCGCTCCCGGATGCGCGCCACCTGTGCCGCGGCCTCGGGCGAATTCACGGTGATGCGCACGAGCTCCGAGCCGGCGCGGGCGAGCTCGGCGACCTGCTGCACCGTGGCGCGGGCATCCGCGGTGTCGGTATTGGTCATCGACTGCACGGCGATTGGCGCGCCACCGCCAACGAGGATAGCGGCGGCGCCGCTGCCGACGCGGACCTGGCGCGACACCCTTCTCTTCATGGCAGCGTAAAGCGCGCGACGCCGGCCTTGGTATGCGGTGCCAAATCGAGGATGCGCTCGTTATGCACGACGCGGACCTGCGCCGGGTTGCCGATCACGAGCGTGAGCGGGCCGCGCGCTTTCACAACGCGCTCCGAGCCCTTGAGGTTGAGCGAGGAAACCAGCATCCGCTCGTTCGCGTCCTTCACTTCGATCCAGGCTTCTTCCTCGCAACGGATCACAAGGCGATTGAGCGCGCCTGTCAGCGGCTTCGCCACTTTCGCCGTTTCCACCTTCTCGGTGGAAACCTTTTCGATCGTCGATACCGTCTGCACGGCAGGCTTCGCGGGCGTGACCTTGGGCGGGAGGTCGGTCTTCACGACTTCGGGGGCGGCGGCCACCTCGACGACCTTGGGCTGTGCACGTGGCGCTGTGGGCGCGGACTTGGCCGGCGCCGCGCGCTTGGCCGCGGCTAGCTGCGCCTTCTGGTTGTGCTCGCGGTACCACGAATATGCGACGGCGCCGCTGATCGTGAGGACGCCGAGCGACAGCACCAGGTAGACGAAAGTGGAGCGGCGCGCGTTGTCGGAGAACGGCACGGGCTGGCTATAGCGAGCCGCCAGTGTTCCAGCGTCGGGCGCGGCGAAGCGCCCCGAAATGCGTTCCAGCAGCGGCTCGGGCTCGAGCTTGAGCAGGCGAGCGTAGCTGCGCACCATGCCGCGCACGAAGGTGCCGCCCGGCAGCACCTCGAAGTGCTCTTGCTCGAGGGCTTCCAGCTGGCGCGGCGCGAACTTCAGCTGCTGCGCCACGTCCGAAATCGACAGGCCGCGCTCTTCGCGCGCGCGGGCGAGCTCCGCTCCGACGGAATCAGTCATAGGCACCTCGCTCAATCAAAGGATCCCCGCTGCAAGGCCTGGTATTCGGGCGAGCCGGGGAAGCGCCGCCGCAGCTGGTTGGCATAGCTTTGCTCGCCGGCGCGCTCGCCGAGCTTACGCTCGATGCGCAGCGCGAGCCACAGGGATTCCGCGTTCGGCGATACGAGCTTCAGGTGGCGCCCGACGAGCCGGCGCGCGTCCACGATGTTGCCCTGGCGGTAGCGGATCTGGCCCAGATAGAGAAGCGACGACGGCTCATCCGGCTCGAGCTTGAGCGCGCGCAGGAAAAACTCCTCGGCGTCCTTGGCGTTGTTGCCGCGCAGGCTGCATTGACCGGCGGCCGAGTACGAACGCCAGGGCGCGGCATAGAGAGGGTTGCGGATCGCCTGCAGGAAATAGCCGATCGCCTCCTTCTCGCGCGCGTTCTGGCACAGGAACCAGCCGAAGTTGTGATTGATGTCCGGATCGTTCGGCGAAAGCCGCAAGGCGCGCTGGAAACTGTCTTCGGCGCGTCCGTTGTCGCGAAGCTCCATGTACACCACGCCGAACAGACCGTACGCCGGCGCGTAGCCAGAGTCGGCGACGGTGGCGAGGCGCAGCTCTTCGAGCGCGACGCCCATGTTGCCGCGCTCGTAGTAGGCAGACGCAAGCTCGGTATGCACGCGCGCACGGTTACGCGGATCGCCGACCTCGCCGACCATGGTGCCGGTATCCCCGGTGGGCCCCTCCGACTGCGGCGTCGCGCAGCCAGCCAGGACGAAACACGCCGCGAGCATGGCGAATCCCTTCACGCGCGCACCTCCTTCAATCGGTACATGGCCTGGCGCCGGGTGCGGTCGGCGACATCGCCGGCGAGCTGTCCGCAGGCGGCCGCGATGTCGTCGCCACGGGTCTTGCGCGTGGTAACCGTCAGGCCGCCGCGCTGCAGGATGTCGGCGAAGGCACGGATCCGATCGGCGCCGGAGCGGCCGAATTCGGAAGCCGGGAAGGGATTGAACGGAATCAGGTTGAACTTGCATCGCACGCGCGCCGCGATGCCAAGGAGCTCGCGCGCATGCGCGTCGCTGTCGTTCACGCCGTCGAGCATGACGTACTCGAAGGTGATGAAATCCCGCGGCGCCTTTTCCAGATAGCGGTTGCACGCAGCGATCAGATCGAGCAGCGGATACTTGCGATTCACGGGCACCAGCCGGTCGCGCAGCGCGTCGTTCGGCGCATGCAGCGAAACCGCGAGGGCGACCGGACACTCGTCGCGCAGCTGATCCATGCCGGGAATCACGCCCGAGGTCGATACCGTCACCCGCCGGCGCGACAGCCCGTAGGCATTGTCGTCCAGCATCACTCGCAGCGCCGGGATGACGTTGTCGAGATTGAGCAGCGGTTCACCCATGCCCATCATCACGACGTTGGAGACAGGACGCTCGCCTTCAAGCAATTGGTTGGCGAGCCACAACTGACCCACGATCTCCGCGCTCGTCAAATTGCGGTTGAAACCCTGCTTGCCGGTGGAGCAGAACGCGCAGTCGAGCACGCAGCCAGCCTGGCTTGAGACGCAGAGCGTGCCGCGGTTCGTTTCCGGGATGAAGACCGCCTCGACGGCGTTGGCGTCGTCCACCTTGAGCAGCCACTTGCGCGTGCCGTCCTCGGCGAGCGCGTCGCCCACGATGACCGGTGCCTCGATGCGTGCGTGCACGGCGAGCTTCTCGCGCAGGCCTTTCGCAAGATCGCTCATCTGCGCAAAATCGGGCTGTCCCTGCTGGTGAATCCAGCGCAGGAGTTGCCGCGCGCGGAACGGCTTTTCGCCCTGCTCCTCGAAGAAGCGGGCGAGACCGGCGGCATCGAGGCCAAGGAGATTCACCTCGAGTAAACCTCGCAGGCGGGGAAGAAGTAGGCAATCTCGGTGCGCGCGTTCTCCGCGCTGTCGGATCCGTGCACGGCGTTGGCGTCGATCGAGTCGGCGAAATCGGCGCGGATCGTGCCCTTGTCCGCCTTCTTCGGATCGGTGGCGCCCATCAGCTCGCGGTTCTTGACGACAGCATTGTCCCCCTCGAGCACCTGCACGAGCACGGGACCGGAAATCATGAAGTCCACCAGGTCGCGAAAGAACGGCCGCTGGCGATGCACTGCGTAGAAGCCTTCCGCTTCGGCGCGCGACAAGTGCGTCATGCGCGCCGCCACTATGCGAAGGCCGGCCTTCTCGAAGCGGGCAAGGATCTGTCCAACGACGTTTTTCTTGACTGCGTCTGGCTTGATGATCGAAAGGGTGCGCTCCAGCGACATCCAAGGGCTCCGGGATTAGAAAAATTTTCTTGAATTTTAGCAGCTTAGGCGCCATTCCGGGACCCAACCGGAGCTTTTCGGGCCGCTTTTGTAGCGCTCGTCAACGCCGATTCCCGGCACCCATACGAGCTCGTCGCCGCGGTAAAGAAACGGTAATTTTTTCCGCTGCCAGGGCGGGATGCCGGCTTCCTGAAAAAGGTTCTTCAGCGTGCGCCGCGGCCGGTGCGCAACCGGCTGCAGGCGCTCGCCGCCCGAGCGTAACTTCACCTTGAACCCGCCCTCGCCGAGCCACTTCGCGTCGATCCCGGCCCCGCGCGCCTTGCGGAACCGCAGCTCGCCGCCAAGAGCCGGCAGGGCAAGCTTGCGCTCCCCGCGCCAGGGCAGCTCCTCGAACGGCGCCTCGGCGCGCGCTTTTTCCACCGCCACAGTTCCCCGGTACAGGCGCAGCCGGGCGCCGTCGTGCTCGATCAGCGTGCCAGGAGCCGCCGATGTCAACTGCTTCAGCATCTCGACGAGCTTCGCCTCGCTGGGCGCCCGCAGACCCTGGACGGACAGAAATTCGCGCAGCAGCCCACGCGCATCGGCATCCGTGCGCGCGAAGTGGCGCGCGGCACGTGCGAGCGCCTCGCGCCAGCGCGGATAGCGTTGCGAAAGCAGCGGCGCGATGCGCAGGCGGACAAAATTGCGGGTGAAGAGCTCCGACGCGTTGCTTTCATCCTCGACCCATTCCAGGCGGTGCGCTCCCGCATACGCCACGACCGCTTCGCGCGGCACATCGAGCAGCGGGCGCAACAGCACGCGTCCATCCAGGCGCCCGCGCGCCGGCATGCCGCGCGCGCCGCGCGCACCTGCGCCGCGCAACAGGCTCATGAGCACGGTTTCCGCCTGATCATCCAGCTGGTGCGCAAGGACCAGCACATCGAAGGGAAGCTTGCGCAGTGCGCCGTACCGGGCCTCGCGGGCCGCGGCTTCGTTCTTCTTCGCCAGGCGCACGCGCCTGACGGTGATCGGAACATCGAGCCGCTTGCACAGTCGCCGGCAAAAGCGCGCCCAGCGATCGGCGTTGGGGCTCAGGCCATGGTGCACATGCGCCGCGCGCAGGTCGATCTGCTCCGCGGCGAGCGCATGCAGCAGCACGACCGAATCGACGCCGCCGGAGAGCCCGACCAGAAAACGTTTGCCGCGAAGACCTTCCAGCGCGCGCCTTGCGGCGGCGGTGACCTCAGCGCTCCTGGGCTTCCTTGAACTTGCCATAGCCCATGAGCCTTTCGAGCCGCTCTTCCACCAGCTCCTTCGGCTTCTTTTCCTGGAGTTGCTTCAGCGCCTCGGCGAGGGCGCGCTTGAGCGCCTGGAAGGCAGCTTGCGGGTCGCGATGGGCCCCACCGAGGGGCTCGGGGACGATCTTGTCGACCAGGCCGAGCGTCTTCAGGCGGCTCGAAGTGATCGCCAGCGCTTCCGCCGCGTCGGGCGCCATGTCCGCGCTGCGCCACAGGATCGAAGCGCAGCCTTCGGGCGATATGACCGAGTAGGTGGCGTACTGCATCATCAGCAGCATGTCGCCCACGGCGATCGCCAGCGCCCCACCGGAGCCACCTTCGCCGATGATGGTCGGAATGATCGGCGTGCGAAGGCGCGCCATCTCGAAGAGGTTGCGCCCGATTGCCTCGGACTGGCCGCGCTCCTCGGCGTCGATGCCGGGATACGCGCCAGGGGTATCGACGAACGTGAACACCGGCAGCGAAAACTTCTCCGCCAGCTTCATGAGCCGCAGCGCCTTGCGATAGCCCTCGGGCTTCGGCATGCCGAAATTGCGTGCGATCTTTTCCCTCGTGTCCCGGCCTTTCTGGTGGCCGATCACCATGCAGGCCGTGCCATTGAAGCGTGCGAAGCCGCCGACGATGGACGTGTCATCGGCAAAGACGCGATCGCCGTGCAGCTCCTCGTAATGCGTGAAGAGCGCCTGGACGTAATCGAGCGTGTAAGGCCGCTGCGGGTGGCGGGCCACCTGCGCCACCTGCCACGGCGTGAGCTTGCCGTAGATGTCCTTGGTTAGTGTCTGGCTGCGCTTGGTGAGGCGCTGGATTTCCTCGGAGATGTCGACCGCCGAGTCGTCCTGCACGTAGCGCAATTCCTCGATGCGGGTTTCGAGCTCCGCGATGGGCTGCTCGAACTCGAGGAAAGTGGTCTTCACGGGGTCAGTATTCTACTGGCAGAGGGTCGAGGGAGCGCCAGAGGTACCAGGTAGCCACCGAGCGCCAGGGCCGCCATTGCTCGCCGAGCTTGAGCATCCGCCCCGGGGAAACCTTGCGGCCCTTGAAGTAGGCAAGCCGGATGCCCTTCTGCAGGCCGAGGTCGTCGAGCGGGAATACATCGGGGCGCAGCAGGTTGAAGATCAGAAACATCTCCGCCGTCCAGCGCCCGATGCCGCGCACCTCGACCAGCTCGGCGATGATCTCCTCGTCGGTCATCTCGGGCCAGCGGTGCACATGGATCTTGCCGTCGGCGAAATGCTGCGCGAGGTCGGCGATGTATTCCACCTTGCGATCCGACAGCCCGCAGGCGCGCAGCTCCGGGCGCTGCTTCGCGAGCACCGCCTGGGGCGTGACGTCGCCCACGCAGGCGCATACCCGGTCCCATACGCTTTGCGCCGCCTTCACCGAGATCTGCTGGCCGCAGATCGCCCGCGCGAGCGTCAGGAACGGCTCGCCGCGGCGGGCGAGGAACACCTTGGGATGCGCGCGGATGATGGCCGCCATCGTCGGGTCCTTGCGCACGAGCGCGCGCTTGGCGCGATCCCAGTAGTCAGGCTTCATGCAGCGGCAGATTGGTCAGAAGATTTTGCGGCTTCATGCGCACCACGCCTTCTTCATTGGCCGACAGCGCCAGGTAGAGCGTGCGGCCGGCGATGTCGCTGCGCATGGTGGCAAGGTCCTCGAAGTGCAGCGAGAACAGCGCGAGGATGCGCTGCATGCGGCCGTGGTCGACCTCGCCGCCCGACCAGAGCTCGTTCAGGATCGCGCTCGACTCGGCATCGAGCCCGATGTGCCAGGCCCAGTGCGCCTCGTCGATCCGGCGGATCGGCTTCACCGCCACCCGCATGCCGAGGAAATGGACGATCCACGCCTCCAGCACGCGCGCCAAGGCGTCGAGCGCCGGCCGGCCGTAGGTGAGGCTGATCACGGTGTCGTAGCGCGACTCACGCTCCCAATAGATCCCCGCGTTCGCGCGGTCGAGCACATCGAGGTCGACCTTGCCGAGCGCGCCCTGGGCCTCGACGATCAGCCGCCCGATGCTGCCATATCGGTTGCCCGCGGCATGCATCTCGACGGTCTCGAGGTCGGCAAGCAGCGCATGGCCTTCCTGAATGGTCGCTTTCTGCTCACGGAAGAAGACCTCCGCCGCGCGCAGGCGCAATGCATCCTCGCAGCCCTCGAGGATATTGCGCAGGATGACATGCACCATCTGCTGGATGAAAAGCGGCGGCAGATCGACCGCGCCCTTGAAGAGGTTCATGTAGCAGGCTTCGACCGTGCCGGCCTCCAGCAGCCGATCGCGAAAGCCGAGCACCACGCGGTAGTTGTCTCGCGCGTCAGCGTCCTCTACCGCATCGAGCTCGCCGTGCGTGACCTTCCGGCGCGGCGCGGCCATCAGCGCGGCATGCAGCTCGCGCTCGCGCGGACCCGATTCGTCCACTGGATGCACTTCGGGTCGCAGGTAATACGCGCGCAGGAAATCGTCCGTGACGCGCAGGCGCCCGGATGAGTCGCGTTCTAGGAGATGGAAACCGCTATTGCGCCAAAAATCAGGCAGGGGCAAGGACCAGTCGCGAGTTGGACGCGACGTGCTGCTTGAGGAACTCCATCTGGTCCGTCAGGATGCGGCGGTTGGTGAGGATCAAGTATTCCGCCTTGTTGGGAATGTAGGGCGCATAGAGCAGCTCCATACCGCATTCCTGCGGCAGGCGGTTTCTTTTGTGGCCGTTGCAGTGGCGGCAGGCCGTGACCACGTTCATCCATGTATCGCGCCCGCCGCGCGAAAGCGGCGTGATGTGGTCGCGCGTTAGGCGGAAATAGTTGAATTCGCCGCCGCAATAGCCGCACATGTGGCGATCGCGGCGAAAGAGCTCGCGGTTATTGAGCGGCGGAACCTGGTTGAACCCCTTCGCGGCCAACGCCTTGCCCTTGATGGCGACGATGGAGTGCGCGGTGATGCTGGAGCGCTCGCCCGTAATGCGCGAGATGCCGCCGTAATAAGTGAAGGTTTCGTCGCCGAGGGTCCAGGCGACGAGGTTCTTCGCGTAATAGAAGCACGCCTGCTGCCAGCTGATCCAGCGATGCGGGACGCCGTGGGCGTCGAGTGAAAGAATGAGCGGGCTATCCATTGGCAGGAATCGTGCTTATCGATTCTGCCAAGGCCGCAGAGCCTTTGCAATCCCCGTTAAAACAAGGAGCTGGGAAGACAACCTCTCGCAGGAAGATGGATCACGTCAGGATGTCTTGTCGACCGCCTGCTTGAAGCCCTGGCCGGCGGCAAAGGCGGGCAGCGTTTTCGCGTTGATCTTGATCTCTTTGCCGTTCAAGGGGCTGCGCCCGGCGCGCGCCTTGCGCTTGCGCGGCAGGAATGTGCCGAAGCCGACCACGGTGACGCGCTTGCCCTTCGCGACGTTCTCGACGATCGCCTCGAACACCGCGTTCACGGCTTCGCCGGCGGCTGCCTTGCTGAGATTTCCGGCCTTGGCTGCGACCTGCACGAGATCAGACTTCGTCACGACGTGTGGCATCCGCTTGCTCTCCCCCGCCTCGCTTGCTTTGCGATGCATCGTATCCAAACCAAATTGGAAAAACAATGGAACTTGGCACGCGCTGGCGGCAAAGCATTTATGATTACGCGCGAGGAGGAATCAACATGCATGCATCACGTCCGCTAACCGTCGCGGTAAATGCGGCGGCGCTCATCGCTGCTGCGTTCGCAACACCGGTCAACGCTCAAACACCGCTCACTTACTCGAGCTGGGTCCCGCCGACACATCACCTGACGGTCTGGCAGGCCAACTGGGCCGCCGACATCGAGAAGGCGACCGGCGGCCGGCTCAAGTTCCAGTCGCTGCCGAAGGCGCCGGCGGCGGCGCCGGGAACCTTCGACGCGGTGCGCGACGGCCTGGTCGATCTTTCCTACGTCACGGCGAGCTACACGCCCGCGCGCCACATCCTGCCGCTGATGGCCGAGCTGCCCGGAGCCGGCGAGACCGCCGAGATCAACTCGGTCGCCTATTCGCGCATCCACTGGAAGCACTTCCATAAGGTGGGCGAGTACAAGGGGGTGAAGCTCCTCGGGGTCTGGACGCACGGTCCCGGACAAATGTTCACCAAGAAGCCGCTGAAGTCGCTCGGCGAGTTCAAGAACCAGAAGATCCGCACCGGCGGTGGCATCGCCGAGGCGGTGGCCAATGCCCTGGGCGCCTCGGCGTTCGTGAAGCCCGCGCCGGAGTCCTACGAGCTGCTGAATTCCGGCGTCGCCGACGGCGTGTTCTTTCCCTTCGAGTCGATCGTCTCGTTCAAGCTCGACAAGGTCATCGGCCAGGCGACCGTGTTTCCGGGTGGGCTCTACAGCTCGGCCTTCGGTTTCTTCATGAACGAGGACAAGTGGAACAAGATCGCCAAGCAGGACCAGGCGATCATCGAGAAGCACGCCTACGAATACGCCGCGCGTAGCAACGGACAGTCGTGGGACCGCGCCGACAAGGTGGGCCTCGATGCGCTGAAAGCGGCCGGCGCGAACATCGTCACCGCGGACGCAGGCATGCGCGCCGAAGCGCATAAGCTTTCCGGGCCGATCATCGAAGACTGGGTGAAGAAGGCGAGCGCCAAGGTACCGAACGCCCGCCAGGTCCTCGACGAGTTCCACCAGGAGCTGAAGAAGCTGGGCAGCGGCAAGTAGGCCTGCGCGGTTTCCTCTACCATAGGGCGCGGCACAGACCGCGCCCTTTTTATTCGTGAACCCCACCGAGCACAAATGGGAAAGGAAGGCCGATGCGGTCCTCGGCCTCGCCGCCTCCGTACTGCTGTTTTGCATGATGGTGCTGACCTTCGCGGACGTGGTGGGGCGCTACCTGCTGAATCGGCCGATCCGCGGCGCATTCGAGATCACTGAACTCGCGCTCCTGGTACTGATCTTCGCCGGGCTGCCGCTCGTGTCGCACGCCGACGAGCACGTCACCATGGACTTCATCGACCGCCTGCTGCCCGTGCGGATGCGCGACGCGTGGATCCGCGCCATGCACGCGCTTTGCGCGGCGCTCATGTTCTTCCTCGCCTGGCAGACGTGGATCAAGGCCGGAAAAATCGCTGGCTACGGCGATACGACGGACGTGCTGCGCATCCTGGTCGGACCTTTCGTCTATTTCATGACGGCGATGATCGCGCTCACCGGCGGGGTCCACGTGTACAAGATGTTCGTGCCCGGCGCTGCGCGCGCCTCGCAGGCGACGACCTGAGCCAGTGACCGAATCCCTGATCGGCCTGGGCTGCATGCTGGTGCTCGCGTTCCTTCGCCTGCCCATCGCGCTCGCCATGGGTGTCGTCGGCATCGTCGGCTACGCCTACATGCGCGACTGGAGCTGGGCGGCGGCCTTCGCCACCGTACAGACAAAGGTGTACGAGACGGGGCGCAATTACACGCTGTCGGTAATCCCGCTGTTCATCCTCATGGGCAACTTGGTCACGCGCGCCGGCATGTCGCAGGAGCTCTTCCGCACGGCGTACGCCTTCATCGGCCACTTGCGCGGCGGCCTGGCGATGGCAACGATCGTGGGCTGCGCCGGATTCGGCGCAATCTGCGGCTCTTCGATCGCCACCGCCGCCACCTTCGCCAAGGTGGCGTATCCGTCGATGAAGAAGTTCGGCTACTCCGACGCCCTGGCGACCGGTTCGATTGCCGCCGGCGGCACGCTCGGCATCCTGATTCCGCCCTCCACCATCATGGTGATCTACGGCATCATGACCGAGACCAACATCGGCAAGCTGTTCGCCGCCGGGGTCCTGCCGGGAATCCTCGCCACGGTGCTGCTGTGCCTCACGGTGCAGTACATGACCTGGCGCGATCCCAAGGCCGGGCCGCGCGGCAAACGCGTCGCCTGGCGCGAGCGCTGGGCTACCCTCGCGGGCCTGCAGTGGTTCGCCGCCGTCGGCGTCGCGCTCTGGCTGGTGGTGCATTTCGGCTGGCTCGATAGCGACGACGCCGCCGTCATTGGCGCAATCGTCGTATTCGTGATGTCCCT
>DATLDY010000037.1:0-14411 GCA_035525655.1 Burkholderiales bacterium | reverse complement strand
CTCGGCAATGACCGTCGCCGCGGTGGCGTACCTGCTGTTCCCCTTCGTGCACAGCGTGCCGCTCCTCATGGCGCTGTCGTTCCTCCTGGGAATGGGCCTCGGCTCGTCGCAGCCGGTGATCATGGCGCTGCTCTACGAAGCCTCGCCGCCCGGCCGCCAGGGCGAGGCGGTGGGCATTCGCACCACGATGCTGAATATCAGCCAGACCTTCATACCGCTCGCCTCCGGCGCGATGTCCGCGGCGCTCGGCATGATGCCGGTGTTCGCGTTGATTGCGGCATTACTTCTCAGTGGGGCGTGGATTGCAAGATCGCGTCATCCTCATAGGGCGGGCGCGGACTAGCCGATAAACTGCGGGGGGATGGACCAAGGGCTGATCCAGCACACGCGGCCGACGGCCCTCGATAAGCAGGCGCTGCGCCTGCGCCGCTTTTCGCTCGCCGCAGCGAGCTACGCTCTTTGCCTCATCCTCCTCTGGGTAGGGCAGTGGATGGGCTTCATCCACACCGGCCCCGCGCTGCTGCTCGGCAGCGTCGTCCTCGCCGTCAACGCCGGGCTTTACCTGACGTTTCGGACCAACCTCAACCTGCGCTTTGCCGATCCGAGCCTGACCAAGGCCCAGGTCTTTCTCGGCACGACGGTGCTGATGATCGCGCTGTACTCGGCCGACGTCGGCCGCGGCGCCACGCTCGCGCTGTGCTTTCTCATCTTTCTTTTCGGCATCTTCCGGCTCAGCACGCGCGAGCTCGTGCTGCTCGCGCTTTACGCCTGCGCCGCGTACGCGCTGGTGATCAACCTGCTCATGCACTTTCGCCCGGAGGCGATCACCGACATCACGCACGAGTGGTTCAACTGGCTGCTGCTTGCCGTGTCGCTGCCGTGGTTCGGCGTGGTCGGGGGGCGCATCCGCGAGCTGCGCGACCGACTGCGCGAAAGGAACCGCGAGC
Source organism: Burkholderiales bacterium (assembly GCA_035525655.1). Taxonomy (GTDB): domain Bacteria; phylum Pseudomonadota; class Gammaproteobacteria; order Burkholderiales; family SG8-39; genus SCGC-AG-212-J23. Next base: position 13,464 of record DATLDY010000037.1, on the reverse strand, counting down.
TGCAGGACGCGGTCGGCACCATCGCGGCGATGGCGACCCGCGACGAGGTCACCGGCCTCTACAACCGCGCCTTCTTCACCGAGAGCCTGAATCATGCCCTGGCGCAGGCCGCGCGCCACGAGCGCAGCCTCGGCGTGCTGTTCATCGACGTCGATCGCTTCAAGATGATCAACGACACGCTGGGCCACCCGGTCGGCGACCGCGCGCTGCGCGAGCTCGGTGCGCGAATCGCGCAGTGCGTGCGCGGCAGCGACTTGGTCGCCCGCCTCGGCGGCGATGAGTTCGTGGCGCTCATCGAGAGCGTGCCGGCGACCGACGCGTTGCAGGAAGTGGCCCAGAAGATCATCGAGGCGGTCGCCCAGCCGCTGGTCCTCGACAGGCGCGAGCTCGCGCTCTCGGTGAGCATCGGCATCGCGCGCATGCCGAGCGACGCTCTCGATGCGCAGACGCTGATGCGCAATGCCGACATCGCCATGTATCGCGCTAAGGCAAAGGGGCGCAACTGCTTCAGCTTCTACACGCAGCAGATGAGCGAGCATGCGGAGGAACGCCTCGAGCTCAAAGGCGACCTGCAGCACGCGGTGGAACGCGGCGAGCTGCGCGTGCTCTACCAGCCGAAGGTGAGCGTCGCTGACGGCGCCATTCGCGGCGCCGAGGCGCTGCTGCGCTGGGAGCATCCGCGCCTCGGCCTGCTCACGCCGGAGCGTTTCATCAACCTCGCCGAGGAAGGCGGCGCGATCGTGCCGATCGGCCGCTGGGTGCTGAGGGAGGCCTGCGCGCGCGCCGCGGCGTGGGGCGGCTCGTACACCATCGCGGTGAACCTTTCGGCGCGGCAGTTTTCGGACCCCGCGCTCGCCGACATCGTTCAGGCGGCGTTGCGCGAGTCGGGGTTGCCGCCGGCGCTTCTCGAGCTCGAGATCACCGAGAGCATGGTGATGCGCGAGCCAGATGCTGCCGCGGCCACGATGCGGCGCCTTCGCGCCCTCGGCGTGCGGCTCTCGATGGACGATTTCGGCACCGGGTATTCGTCGCTCGGCTACCTGAAGCGCTTTCCGATCACCACCGTGAAGCTCGACCGCAGCTTCGTGCGCGACCTTCCGCACCGCGACGATGACGTCGCCATCGCGCGCGCAGTGCTCGCCATGGCGAGGAGCCTGCGCATGGACGTGACCGCCGAAGGCGTCGAACGCTCCGACCAGCTCGAGTTCCTGCGGCGCGAAGGCTGCCTCGCCTACCAGGGGTACTTCTGCAGCCCGCCGGTCGCGGAGGCGCAATTCCTCGCCCTGCTTGAAACAAATGGCAGGCGATGGCCGCTGGGCGGCGATTTGGTGAGCACGGGGCGGTAGAATCGCGGCCCATGCGGCGCGTTACGCTTACGCAATTCCTGGTCGGCCGGCAGCAGCAGAACCTGATCAACGCCGACCTGCGGCTGCTCCTCGAGACCATCGCGCGGGCCTGCAAGGCGATCAGCACTCGCGTCAACAAGGGCGCCCTCGCCGACAGCCACGGCGGCGCCGATACCAGCAACGTGCACGGCGAGATCCAGAAGAAGCTCGATGTCCTCTCCAACGAGATCCTTCTCGAGGCGAACGTCTGGGGCGGCAACCTCGCCGCCTTCGCCTCCGAGGAGGAAGAGCAGCCGGTGCCGATCACCGAGCCGTACAAGCGCGGCGAATACCTGCTGCTCATCGATCCGCTCGACGGCTCGTCGAACATCGACGTGAACATCTCGGTGGGCACCATCTTCTCGGTGCTGCGCTGCCCCAAGACGCCCGAGGGCAAGTACTGCGAGCCGGTGGAAGCGGCGTTCCTGCAGCCGGGCAGCCGCCAGGTCGCGGCCGGCTTCGCGGTGTACGGGCCGACGACGGTGTTCATCCTGACGGTGGGCGAAGGCGTGCACGCCTTCACGCTCGATCGCGAGACCTTCACCTTCGTCCTCACGCACCCGGAGATCCGCATTCCGCCGGAGACGCAGGAGTTCGCCATCAACGCGTCGAACATGCGCCGCTGGGAGCCGCCGGTTAAGCGGTATATCGACGAATGCCTCGCCGGCACGGACGGCCCGCGCGGCAAGGACTTCAACATGCGCTGGGTCGCTTCCATGGTCGCGGACGTCTTCCGCGTGCTCTCGCGCGGCGGCATCTTCATGTATCCGCGCGATGCCAAGAACAAGGACGGGCGCCTGCGGCTCATGTACGAGGCGAACCCGATGGCCTTCATCGTCGAGCAGGCGGGGGGTGCGGCGACCGACGGCAAGAACCGCATCCTCGACCTGCAGCCGAAGGCCCTGCACCAGCGCTGCCCCGTGATCCTCGGCTCGCGCGACGAGGTCGAGCGCGTCACCTCGTACCACCCCTGAAAAGAAAAAGGCCGGGGATCGCCCGGCCTTTCTCTCTCCTCCCCGCTGGGAATTCTTGCCCTGCTGGGAATGCTACTTCAGGTGCTTCGAGACCAGCTTGGTCATCTCGAACATCGACACCTGGGACTTGCCGCTGAAGACGGGCTTCAGCTTGTCGTCCGCATTGATCATGCGGCGGTTTTTCTTGTCCTGCAGGCCATTGCGCTTGATGTAGGCCCAGATCTTCTTGGTCACCTCGGTGCGCGGCAATCCGGCCGAGCCCACGACGGCCGCGAGCGGGCCCGTCGGCGTCATCGGCTTCATGAAGGCTGCATTTGGCTTACGCTTCTTACCCGCCGCCTTCTTCGCTTTCTTCTTCGCCATCTAGTTTTCTCCTCTGAACGTTCGCTGATTTATTCGATCGATCGACCCGGGAATCCCCCGCCGCGAGCAGCGGTGGACGAGAAGATGCCGAATCCCAGAGGGCGTGTCAACGACTTTCAGAGGGGAAACTCGGGGTTTTCCCTCGGACGTTGTATTTCAGACCGTAAAATCTCGGCATGAACATCGCCGATCTGCGCCAGGAATACATGCGCGCGGGCTTCTCGGAAGCCGATGCGGATCGCGATCCCGTCCATCAATTCGAGCGCTGGTTCCAGGATGCCCTGCGCGCGCAGCTCCCTCTGCCAAACGCGATGACGCTCGCCACCGTGTCGGCCGATGGCGCACCGGCGGCGCGCGTCGTGCTCCTGAAGGGCATCGAGCGCGGCGGCTTCGTCTTCTATACCAACTATCAAAGCCGCAAGGCGCGCGAGCTCGAGGCGCTGGGGCGCGCCTGCCTGGTCTTCATGTGGTCTGACCTCGAGCGTCAGGTCCGCATCACCGGCACGGTCGAAAAGGTGCCGGCCGCCGACTCGGATGCGTACTTTGTCACACGCCCGCTCGGGGCGCGGCTCTCGGCGTGGGCGTCGGCGCAGAGCGAAACCGTGCCTTCGCGCTCCGTGCTCGAGGAGGAAATGGCGCAGGTAAAGGCGCGCTACGGCGATTCGCCGCCGCGCCCGCCGCACTGGGGCGGCTATCGCGTCATGCCGCGGGAGATCGAGTTCTGGCAGGGCCGCGCCGACCGGCTGCACGACCGGCTGCTCTACAAAGAGCGCGCCGGAGAGTGGAAGATCCAGCGGCTTGCGCCCTAGCGCCACGCGCGAGGCGATTTTCCTCCTCGCGACGGGCGCGTTCGTTGCCGGGATCTCGTTGCGCTGCGTCGAGCCGATGCTGCCGCAGCTCGCCGCCGACTTCGCCACCAGCGTCTCGGCCGCGTCGATCATCGTCACGTCGTTCGCCATCGCCTACGCCGGGGCGGTGATCCTGCAGGGACCGCTGGGCGATCGCTACGGGAAGCTGCGCGTGGTCTCGATCGGCGTCGCGCTCGCCGGCGCCGCGTCGCTCGGCTGCGCGGCCTCCTGGAGCCTGGGCTCGCTCGCCGCGATGCGCTTCCTGATGGCGATCTTCGCCTCCGCGCCCGTGGCGCTCGGCCTTGCCTACATCGGCGACGTCGTGCCGCTGGAGGACCGGCAGGCGACGATCGCGCGCTTCATCGCCGGCTCGATCTTCGGCCAGACGCTCGGGCCTCTCTTCGGCGGCGTGTTCACCGACTGGGCGGGCTGGCGCAGCTCCTTTGCCGTGCTCGGGGTTCTCTTCCTCCTCGGCGCGGCGGTGATGTTCCTGCGCACGCGCCGCGACTGGCCGGCGACGCAGCCGGGCCGCTTCGACCCGCTCGCCGTCCATGCGCGCCTCCTTGCGCGCGCGCCGGTGCGCTGGCTCCTCGCCGTCGGCGTGGCCGAAACGTTCTTCTTCTTCGGCGCCTACGTGTTCCTCGGCGCGTACCTGCGCGTGCGCTTCGGCCTCAGCTTCACGATCATCGGCCTGGTGCTCGCGGGTTACGGCATCGGCGGCCTCGCCTACTCGTCGCTCGTGCGCTGGTTCCTCCCGCTCGGCGAGCGGCGCATGGTGCTCGCCGGCGGCGTGCTCGGCCTCGCCTTCTTCGCCGTGATGGTGCTCGCCGACGACTGGCACTATTCCATCGCCTGCACCGTCGGTCTGGGCCTCGCCTTCTATCTGTTGCACAACACCGTGCAAACGAAGGCAAGCGAAGTGGCGCCCGATGCGCGCGGCTCCGCGATCGCGCTCTACGCGTCGGCGTGGGCGTTCGGCCAGGCGTCGGGAGTCGCGCTCATGGGCTTCGCCGTGAGTGTCGTCGGCTATGCGCCCGGCATCCTCGCCGCCGCGATCGGCTTCGCGCTGCTGGGCTTCTGGCTGCGCTTCAACCTCCAGCGCCTGAATCCGTGAACGAGGCGGCGGTCAGCGATTTCCTGCAGCGCGCCGGCCTCGGCGTGCCGATCCGCATGCAGGCGCTCTCGGGCGGCGTGTCGTCCGATATCTGGCGCGTCGAGCTGCCGGAACGCCTGGTCTGCGTGAAGCGCGCACTGCCGCGCCTGCGCGTCGCGCAAGTGTGGGAGGCGCCGATCGAGCGCAACCGCTACGAGCGGCAATGGCTGCAGGTCGCCCGCAAGGCCGCGCCGGCGAGCGCGCCGCAGGTGCTTGCGTGGGACGACGACGCAGGGCTTTTCGCGATGGAGCACCTTGCATATCCGGTGTGGAAGACCGTGCTGCGCGAAGGCCACGCCGATCCGGCCTTTGCATCGCAGGTCGGCGAGCGCCTTGCGGCCATCCACGGCGCCACGGCCGGCGACCCGAAAGTGGCTGAGCGTTTCGCCACCGACGCCATCTTCTACGCCATTCGCCTGGAGCCCTACCTCGTCGCGACAGCGCCGCGCCATCCGGACCTCGCCGAGGCCCTGGTGGACCTTGCCAAGCGCACGGCAGCAACGCGCCATTGCCTGGTGCATGGCGATGTCAGCCCGAAGAACATCCTCGTCGGCGCCGAGGGTCCGATCTTCCTGGATGCCGAATGCGCGTGGTACGGCGACCCGGCATTCGACCTCGCGTTCTGCCTCAACCACATGCTGCTGAAATGCATCTGGGTACCGGATGCGCGCGCCGGGTTCATGCAGTGCTTCGACGCGCTCGCCTCGGCTTATCTTTCCAGGATGGCCGATGCGTCGGCGCTGGAAGAGCGCGCCGCCACACTCCTGCCCGGCTTGCTCCTCGGCCGCATCGACGGCAAGTCGCCGGTGGAATATCTCGACGAAGCACAGCGCGCCCTCGTGCGCAGCGCCGCGCGCCGCATGCTGTGCGCACCAAGCCCGACACTGAAACACCTGCGCGACGCATGGCAAAGATTCTCGACGTAAAAGGCCGGCAGGTCTGGGACTCGCGCGGCCGGCCTACGGTCGAGGCGGAAGTCGTCGTCGGCCGCGGCACCACGCCGCTCGCCGTCGGCCGCGGCATCGCGCCGGCTGGTGCCTCCACCGGATCCGGAGAAGCGCGCGCGCTCGAAGCGGCCGCCGCGGTCAAGAACATCAACACGCTCATCCGCGGCGCGCTGCGCGCGCTCAGCGCCTCCGACCAGAAAACCGTCGACGAGCGCATGATCGAGCTCGACGGCACCTCGGAGAAAAGCCGCCTCGGCGCGAATGCGATCGTCGCCGTGTCTCTCGCTTGCGCGCAGGCCGCCGCCGCCTCGGAGAAGTTGCCGCTCTGGGCGCATCTGGCAAAGGAGCGGCGGGTCGCACTGCCGGTGCCGCAGATCCAGATCTACGGCGGCGGCGCGCATGCCGGCGCGCGCGTCGACGTGCAGGACTACATGGTGATTTGCATTGGCGCCGGCAGCTTTGCCGAGGCGCTCGAATGGACTTCGCAGATCTACCACGCGGCCGGCGCTCGTCTCGCGAAGCGCGGCCTGCGGCAAGGCGTCGCCGATGAAGGCGGCTACTGGCCGGCGTTCAAGACCAACGAGGAAGGCCTAGCAGAGCTGGTCGGCGCCATCTCCGATGCGGGCCTGGAGCCGGGCGTCGACGCCGCCATCGCGCTCGACATCGCCGCGACGCAGCTCTACCGCGGCGGCCGCTACCACCTTGCGCTGGAAAACCGCAGCCTCACGGCGGGCGAGATGCACGCCATGCTCCTGCGCTGGATCGAGCGCTACCCGATCGTCTCGATCGAGGATCCTTTCGCCGAGAACGACGCGGATGCCATGCGCGCTTTCACCAAGGCCGTCGCGATCCAGGTCGTCGGCGACGATTTCTTCGTCACCTCCGCCGACCGCGTGCGCAGCGCCGACGGCGCGTGCAACACGGTCCTCCTGAAGCCGAACCAGGTCGGCACGCTCACCGAAACGCTCGCCTGCTGGGACGCCGCGCGCGAAGCCGGCTACCGCGCCATCGTCTCCGCGCGCTCGGGCGAGACGGAAGATGTCTCCATCGTGCACCTCGCCGTCGGCTGGGGTGTCGGCCAGTTGAAAGTCGGCAGCTTCGCGCGCTCCGAGCGCATGGCGAAGTGGAACGAAGGCCTGCGCATCGAGGAAGCCCTCGGCGCCAAGGCCCTGCCCTTCCCGGCGCGCAAGCTATTCAAACCGTAAATAGGCTTAGCTGGTCCCACGCTTCCCATTCGGCTTCAGCCTCAGCAGCGCGCGCAAAGCCCTGTTGAAAGCTGCCTCGCTTTCGTGCACCCCCAGCGCCCTCGCTGCGTCGATAAACCGCGCCGACTGCGACGGGTTGTCCAGCTTGGTCGGGCCGCCCTTCTTTCTTCCTTTTCCACTGGTCATGCTCAATCAGTAATGGCCCTTAACGGTGGTGCGGTTGTTGTAGCGGAAGTCAAACTCGACGACGTGGTGGTGCAGGTGGTGCAGACGGAGAAGATACCTTCACTTCCCGCGCCGTTCTGTTCGCTACCGTACAAATAGCGCACCCCCCGAGAGGTAAACGGCGCATACTGCGTGTCCGGCCTTTAGGGGGGCTGGCCGATGCTGAACTTCATCAAGGCGTTCGTCCGCGATCGTTACGGCGCGTGGCGTTGCGTTTCTCCGGCGACGATCGAACTGCCTGGTGGACGTATTCAAATCACCCCCGGCAGCGTGTTCATGAAGGGCACCCGATTCATGAACGTCGATCTGGCGGAACTCCTGGACGAGGAATACGAGAAGCAGGAGCTTTAGGCCCACCTGATCTCCTGAATGAAGGTCGTCTTCCATTTCATAAATAGGGACAGACCCTATTTTTAAAATAAATGGGGTCCGTCCCTATTTTTCCTCTATTTTTCCTGAATGAAGGTCGTTTTCCATTTCGACGGCACCGCGGCGCTTGCCGCGCGCGTCGAACCCATGGGCGTGCGGCTCTGCCCCGAGAGCGACGACGCCGCCTTTGCGGCGCTGCTGCCGGAAGTCGAAGTGCTCTGGCATGTGCTGAAGCCGGTGACCGCGCAGGTGATCGAGCGGGCGCCAAAGCTGAAGCTCATCCAGAAGATCGGCAGCGGCGTGAACACGATCGACATCGAAGCGGCGAAACGGCGCGGCATCGCGGTGTGCAACCTGCCGGGCACGAACAGCCGCGCGGTCGCGGAAATGACGCTGCTGCTGATGCTCGCCTGCCTGCGGCGGCTGCCGCAGTTGCAGCGGTCGGTGCGCGACGGCCAGTGGCCGGACGCCTGGAAGCTGCAGGATCATTTCGGCGAGCTGGGCGGACGTACGGTCGGTATGCTGGGGTACGGCGAAGTGCCCAAAATCCTCGCGCCAATCCTCACCTCGATGGGCGCCAAGGTGCTCTATTGGTCGCGCTCGGCCAGCAATGCCGATTTTCCGACGGTGCTGGCGACCAGCGATATCGTCTCGCTGCACCTGCCGCTGACGCCGCAGACCGACAAACTGGTCGATCCGCGCCGGATGAAGCCCGGCGCCATCCTCATCAACACGGCGCGCGGCGGGCTGGTCGATGAAGCGGCGCTGATCGAAGCTTTAAGAAACGGTCACCTGGCGGCCGCGGGGCTCGATGTGTATCGCGAGGAACCATTGCCGGCCGGGCATGCCCTACTGTCCTTGCCCAACGTAGTCGCCGCGCCGCATCTGGCGTGGCTCACCCAGGAGACGCTGGAGCGAAGCATCTCGGCCGCGCTGGAAAATGTTCGGCGGCTGCGCGAAGGCGCGCCGCTTTTGAACCGCGTCGCCTAGTTCGGCCGCACGCTGGCGCCGCTCTCGGCCGCTATGCGGTCGAGAAAAGCGCAATCTCGCTTGTAATTCAGGACGCCGTCCCCCAGATTGAGAAAGGCCACCCCGCCCAGTGCCTTCACCGCGACGTCGATGTTCTTCATCACGGCTTCGCTGAGGTTCAGGTACTCCGCGTGAACGCACACTACCGGGACTTCCTTGTATGCCGCCAGGGAGCGCACGTACTGCAGGAGCTCGAGCATGCGCGATTCGTCGAAGTCCAGGCCGATGGCGATCAGCTGGAAGCCGTCATGGCGCAAAGCGCGCAGCGCTTCCGTCATGGTGCGCACGAACGTCAGATCGTGGCCGGGAAGGCACTCGCTGATCTTCTCGTCCATCTCCGGCACGTTGGCGACAAGGACTCGCGTTTTAGTTGGCATGGTGCCCGGTCGCAGCAAGGTACGTTCCCGTACCGAAAAAGCGCGGGACGTACTAGGGCGCCCCGGTTAAAATCTGTCCGCAGAACTCCTACGGAAGTGTCATGGGAAAGCCTGAATCCCCGGTTTCGCGCACGAAAACAGCGACGCGCCCTTTGCCCAAATCGGCGACGGGCATCGACGGCCTCGACCAGATCACCGGCGGCGGCCTGCCGAAAGGTCGGCCGACCCTGGTGTGCGGCGGGCCCGGTTGCGGCAAGACGCTCCTCGCCATGGAGTTCCTCGTGCGCGGCGTAACGCAATTCGGCGAACCGGCCGCGTTCATCACGTTCGAGGAGACCGGCGAAGAACTCGCCGCCAACGTACGCTCGCTCGGCTTCGATATCGACGCGCTGATCGCTGATGAAAAGTTTGCGGTCGACTACGTGCGTGTCGAGCCGTCCGAGATCGCCGAGACAGGCGACTTCGACCTCGAGGGCCTTTTCCTTCGCATCGGGCTCGCCATCGACTCCGTCGGCGCCAAGCGCGTCGTGCTCGACACCATCGAGGCGCTTTTCGGCGGATTCACCAACCAGGGGCTTTTGCGCGCCGAGCTGCGCCGGCTTTTCCGCTTCCTCAAGGACAAGGGCGTCACCGCGGTGATCACCGGCGAGCGCGGCGACGGCTCGCTCACCCGGCAGGGGCTCGAGGAATACGTCTCCGACTGCGTGATCCTGCTCGAGCATCGCGTGCGCGACCAGATCTCGACGCGCAGCCTGCGCATCGTCAAGTATCGCGGCACCTCGCACAGCACCAACGAGTATCCGTTCATCATCGACGAGAAGGGCATGTCGGTGCTGCCGGTCACCTCGCTCGGCCTGAACCACGAGGTGAGCAATGAGCGCATCTCGAGCGGCGTGCCGCGCCTGGACGCCATGCTCGGCGGCAAGGGCTACTATCGCGGCTCGTCCATCCTGGTGAGCGGCACCGCCGGCACCGGCAAGACCAGCCTCGCGGCACACTTCGCGGCAGAGACGTGCCGGCGCGGCGAGCGCTGCCTTTACCTCGCCTTCGAGGAATCGCCGGCGCAGCTTTGCCGCAACATGCGCAGCATCGGCATAGACCTGGAGCCCTACATCAAGAAGGGCCTGCTAAAGATGCAGGCGTCCCGGCCCAACGCGCACGGGCTTGAGATGCACCTCGTGCTGATGCACAAGATGGTCAACGAGTTCGCGCCCTCGGCCGTCATCATCGACCCTGTCAGCAACTTCGTTTCCGGCGGCTCGGTGGGCGACACGCAGTCCATGCTGCTGCGCCTGATCGACTTCCTGAAGAGCCGGCAGATCACCGCGTACTTCAACCACCTCACCTCCGGCAACGCCGCCTGGGAAAGCACCGACGTCGGCGTGTCTTCCATCATCGATACCTGGCTGCTCGTGCGCGACATCGAGCTGGCCGGCGAGAGGAATCGCGGCCTGTACGTGCTCAAGTCGCGCGGCATGCAGCACTCCAACCAGATTCGCGAATATGTCATCAACGCCAACGGCGTCGATCTGATCGATGTCTATGTCGGACCGGAAGGCGTGCTTACCGGCTCGATGCGCGCAGCGCAGGAAGCGCGCGAGAAGGCCGCAGCGGCGCAGCGGGAGCACGACGAGGCCCGCAAGGAGCGCGAGATCCAAACCAGGCGCGCGGCGCTGCAGGTCGAGCTAGACCAGCTTGCGGCGGAAAGCAGCTTGCTCGCGACGCAGAAAGCCGCGCGCGAGGCCGAGCTGCAAGCGCAACGCGAAGCCGCCGCACGCCGGCGCGGCGCGGATGGGGAGTCCGCCGGCGTCAGAGCCATCAGCGAAAGGAAGAAGGCCACCAAATGAGCGGGCAGGATAAAAAGTCGAAGCCGGGCGACGAACCGGTATGGGAGCTGCGGCTGTACACCGCCGGCCAGACCCCGAAGTCCCTCGCCGCGCTGGCCAACCTCAAACGCCTTTGCGATGAGCACCTGGACGGCAAGTACAAGATCGAGGTCATCGACCTGATGGCCAATCCGCGCCTGGCGAAGGAGCACCAGATCGTCGCCATCCCGACGCTGGTGAAGAAGCTGCCCACACCGCTGCGCCAGATCATCGGTGATCTTTCCAACACGGAACGGGCGCTCGTCGGGCTGCAACTACGGCCGGCGCCGCCAAGCAACAAGGCTAAGGAGCAATCATGAGCAGGGACGCCGAAACGCCCACCACCCCGCAAGAGATCTTCGAAAACGATCACCTTCTCGACGCCATCAGCGGCGGCGAAGTCGACGCCTTTCTCGTCGGCAAGGACGACAAGGAAAAGCGCGTCCTCCTTCTCGCGGGCGCCTACCAGCGCTATCGCCAGCTCGTCGAGCAGATGCAGCAGGGCGCCGTCACCTGCTCCATGCAGGGCGACATCCTGTATGCCAACCATCGCTTCGCCGACATGATCGGCGTGCCGCTGTCGCAGCTCTACGCCGCGCCGCTCGACGGCTACGTCTCCGCCCCTGACCGCGCGCGGCTCGCGAGCTTCCTCCTCGTCAGCGCACGTATGTCGTCGATCGAGATCGTGTTCACGCGGCGCGATGGCCTCTCGCTGCCGACGCGCCTCGAGCTGGTTAATTTCGCCGACGGCTACGCCACGATGCTGGTCACCGCACTCGGCGCGCAGCAGTGGGCGGGCGTCGCCGAGGACGCGCTCAACATCATGCGCACGGCGGTGGAGAGCCTGAACCGCGCGGCCATCAGCGACGGGCAGGCGAAGCGCTCGATCGAGCTGCTGGCGCGCGAGATCAACGGCCTCGGCCGCCTGGTCGACGAAATCAGAGGGACGCCAGGCCCTCGGGGGTGAGCCGGTAGCGCCGGTCGCATCCCGCTGCGGCCTGCTCCGAATGCGTCGCGAGGATGGCCGCCGCGCCGCCTTGCTTCACCTGCTTCCTGAAGAGCTCGAGCACGTTGCGCGCATTTTCCGGATCGAGATTTCCCGTCGGCTCGTCCGCCAGCACGAGCTTCGGCTCGCCGACCAGCGCCCGCGCAATCGCCACGCGCTGCAGCTCGCCGCCCGAGAGCTCGCGCGGCATGCTCTGCTCCCTCCCCTGCAGCCCGACTGCCGCCAGCATGGCCGAGACCTTTGCCTGATCGGGCGCGCTGCGCAGTAGCAGCGGGAGCCCGACGTTCTGCTCGACGCTGAGCTGCGGCAGCACGTGGAAGGCCTGGAAGACGAAACCGTAATGGCTGCGCCGCAGGAGCGTCAGCGCATCGTCGTCCATGCGCGTGAGCTCCCGGCCTTCGAAGAAAATCTCGCCTTTATCGACCGGCTCGAGCCCGGCGATGACATTCAGCAGCGTCGACTTGCCGATTCCCGATTCGCCGAGGATGGCGATGTACTCGCCGGCTTTCAGCTCGAGCGAGATTTCGTTCAGGACCGCACGGGTGCCGAAGCGCTTGCCGACCTCGACGAGTTTCAGCACCTCACTCAATAATGCGATCCGCCCTGACCGTCACGGCGGGTGGAATTTTCAGGCCGAGCGCTGCCGCAGTGCGCATATTGAGCACAAACTCGACGGTCTGCGGCAGCTCGACCGGAATCTCGCTGGGCTTCGCGCCGCGCAGCACGCGATCGGCATAGTGGCCGACCTTGCGATAGGAATCGCGCAGGTTGGGCCCATAGGAAGCGAGAAAGCCGTTGTCCGCAAACCCTGCCCAGCCCGAGATGCTGACCAGGCGGGCCTCCAGTGCGAACTTCGCGATCCGCGCGCTCGAGTTCAGCATGAGCCCGTCCGGGAACGTCACCAGCGAATCGCACTTCTCGCGCGAGATCGCACGGAACGCCTCGTCGAGGTCGGCCGCCGACTGGATCGGGACATAGGACACGGCAACGTCCAGCTTCTTCGCGATGGCGTCCGACACTTCCCGCTCGCGGTGCTCGCCGGGATGCTCGGGGCGCGCGAGGACGCCGAGCCGGCGCATGTCGGGAAAGATCTCGCGCAGCACCTCGATGCGCTTCCCGGCGAGCTCGAGCGACATGAAGCTCAACCCGGTGAAATTCCCTCCGGGACGCGCAAAGCTCTGCACCACACCGGCGTCGGCGGGATCGCCGCTGAAGGCGAACACGACCGGCATGGAGGGCTTCGCGCGGTGGACGGTGAGCACGTCGCGTCCATAGACGACGACGAGCTCCGGATTCGACGCGAGCATCTTGGCGGCCAGCACGCCGGCTTCGGCCTCGGTGCCGCCGGTTTCGTAAATCTCGAGCGAGAGGTTGCGGCCCACCTCCCAGCCCTGCTCGCGCATTCCTGCGAGCGTCGCCTCCAGGAAAGGCGACCTCGCGCCCGGCCTGCCGATCCCGAACCAGGCCATGCGCCGCGGCGCGCGCTGCGCTCGAGCGTGCCAGCTCAGCGAGAGTGCCATGGATGCCAACAGGAATCGTCTGCGAATCAATTTCATGTGTACGGCCTTCGGTCCTCATCGTACGCCGGGACTTCACTAAAATCCTAGTATGCGGTCAGACGACCAGCGGGCGCAGGCAAAGGAGCTGAAAGCGCGCCTCGAGCGCGAGCCCGTCGAGCTCGTGCGCATCGCGTGGGCCGACCCGCACGGCGCCTCGCG
>DATLDY010000031.1:0-10712 GCA_035525655.1 Burkholderiales bacterium | reverse complement strand
CCGGCACCGGCCTCCAGGGCGAGCGAAAAGCGGAAAGGGATGCGGTTTTGCCGCAGAAAGTCGACTTCCGGTAGGCCGACCTGTACTGCCCTGAAACCGAACACGTCATCTACGGCAGTGTCAAACTGGGCGAGCTCCCAGCCGAGCACATACGCTCCCTGTGGCGTCGTAAACCACCCGGATAGCGATGACAGCTCACCGTTATACTTTGCCGCCCCGTTCTGCACGAAGGATTGCCGCATGGAAGTCGTGCCGATCAGTATCGTCCCAGTTCCCGCGTTCAAGGATAACTACGTCTGGACGCTGCGCAACGGGAGCGGTCATGGAAACTCGGCCGCCGTGGTGGATCCCGGCGAGGCCCGGCCCGTGCTCGACTACCTCGCGCGGGAGAACCTCCGCCTCGTCGCCATCCTCGCCACCCACCACCATCCCGACCACGTCGGCGGCATCGCCGAGCTGTTGCAGACATTCCGCGTGCCGGTCTACGGGCCGCGCAACGAGCCGATTGCCACGCTCACGAAGCCGGTATCCGAAGGCGACCGCGTCAGCATCCCGGAGCTTGGCGTGACCTTCGATGTGCTCGACATCCCCGGCCACACCCGAGCACACGTTGCCTATTATGGGGCAGGCGCCCTCTTCTGCGGCGACACGCTGTTCGCCTGCGGCTGCGGACGCCTGTTCGAGGGCACGGCCGAGCAGATGTACGCGTCGCTCGCAAAGCTGAGCGCGCTGCCCGACGAGACGAAGGTTTATTGCGGCCACGAATACACGCTCGCCAACATCGGCTTCGCCAAGGCCGTCGAGCCTGGCAACGATGCCCTCGGCGCGCGCGAAGCCCGCGATCGCAAGCTGCGCGACGCGGGAAGGCCCACACTGCCGAGCACGCTCGCCGACGAGAAGGCCACCAATCCTTTCCTGCGCTGCCGCGAGCCCGCCGTGATCGAGTCGGCGAACAAGTATCTCGGCGCGCGCATCGCCGACCCGGTGCGGGTTTTCGCCGCCATCCGGGACTGGAAGAACGAATTTTGAAGCTGCGCATCCTCCTTGCCGGCATTGCCGCTGCCCTGGTGCAGGGCTGCGCGACGGCCCCGTCGACGCAGACGACGCAGCCCGAGCCCGTCTCGCCGCCGGCGGCGAGCGAAGCCGCTTCCACGCCCCCGGCCGCGCCTACCCCGGCTGTGACACCGCCCGAAGCGCAGCCCGCGCCGGCCCAGCCCTTCGACGGCACGCGCTCCAACGTCGGCCCGCGCCCGCGCATCGCGCTCGTCGATCGCACCACCCCGCCGCCGGATCTCTGGCAGCGCATTCGCCAGGGCTTCTCGATGCCCGATCTCGACAATGCGCTCGTGCGGGAAAAGACCAACTACTACGCCACGCGCCCGGAATACCTGCAGCGCATCTTCGATCGCAGCAAGATTTACCTGTTCCACATCGTCGATGAGCTCGAGAAGCGCGGCATGCCGACCGAGCTCGCGCTCCTGCCGATGGTGGAGAGCGCGTTCAATCCGATGGCCTATTCCCGCGCGCATGCGTCGGGCCTGTGGCAGTTCATCCCCGGTACGGGCAAGCGCTTCGAGCTGCAGCAGAACTGGTGGTACGACGGCCGCCGCGACATCGTCGACTCCACCACCGCCGCCCTCGATTACCTCCAGAAGCTCTACGAGATGCACGGCGACTGGCACCTCGCCCTCGCCTCGTACAACTGGGGCGAGAACGCCGTGGCGCGCGCGATCGCGAAGAACCGCGCGGCGGGAAAAGCAACCGACTACGCGCACCTCACGATGCCGCTCGAGACGCGCCACTACATCCCGAAGCTGCAAGCGCTCAAGAACATCATCAACAACCCCGAGCCGCTGGGCATCGTGCTCGATCCGATCCCGAACCAGCCCTACTTCACCACCTATACCAAGCTGCGTGACATCGACGTGCAGCTCGCAGCCAAGCTCGCGGAGATGACGGTCGACCAGTTCATGGCGCTGAATCCCGGCTTCAGCCGGCCGTTGATCCGCGCGTCGGTGACGCCGCGCATTGTGCTGCCCGCCGACAAGGTCGACGTGTTCCACGAGAACCTGCAGAAGCTCGATGAGAAATCGCTGGTCTCGTGGCGCACCTATTCGCCGACCAAAGGCGACTCGCTGGAGTCGATCGCCAAGAAGTACGGGATGACGGTGAGCCACCTGAAGGAAGTGAACGGGATCCCGGCACGGTCGCGCACGTTGCCGACCGTGATGGTGGTGCCTGCGACGCGGCAAGGGGCGGTCAGCATGACCCGCCTGCCGATCATGTACGCGCCGCCGATCCCCATCACCTACCGGCGCATCTTCCACACGGTCAAGCCAGGGGAGACCCTGGCCTCGATCGCCCGTCGTTACGGCGTCTCGCTGGAGGACGTGAAGCGGCTCAATCCGAAGGGCGCGGCTGTCGGGCAGAAGGTGACGATGGAAGTGCGTTCAAGTGCGAAATCCAAGCCTAAGGGCAAGCCTCGGCCGCAGCCGAAGGGTAAGCCGAGGTCGTAGTGCCCGGGCGTACGGCGCGCGCCAGCACGCCCACCTGGATGAGCGGCATCAGGCATTCCCGGAATACCTGGGCGGCGGCATCGCCCACCTCCGCGTGCGACAAGCGGCCTACCGGCGAGCTCCACATGATGGAGAACGCGTCGGCCACTGCATCCCGCGGGGACATGATGGCCAGCAAAGGCTCCACGTCCAGCACGTACATCCGCAGCGCGTAAAAAACCACGTAGGCCGCGGCAGTGACGACGGTGACTGCGCGCCACGCAGGCCAGGCGCGCAAGCTAGAGATGCTGCCGGCTACCCCAACGACGGCGATGGCAGTAAGGGACAGGTCGAAGATGGCACCCCGCGAGCCATCCGCAACCGTAGGCAGCGCTTCCGCAATGCAAAGCAACCACGCAACGAGATTGATCCACAGGAGTGCCGACATTCATCCTGTGTATCACCGCGCCGCAATCGCTCAGGGTCAGGCCCTGTCAACTCTGTCAACGATCGTACGGACCCGAGGTCAGGCCATGCCGGCTTCGATCAGCTTGCGCGTGTAATCGGACTTCGGCTGGCCGAGCACCTCGTCGAGCGTGCCGGATTCCACAATCCGGCTGTCCTTCATCACCATGACACGGTGCGCCATCGCGCGCACGACTTCGATGTCGTGGGTGACGAGGATATAGCTGAGGCGGTACTTCTTCTGCAGCTCCGACAGGAGCTCCAGCACCTGCTTCTGGATGGTGACGTCTAGCGCGCTCGTCGGCTCGTCGAGCACGACGATCTTGGGCTGGACGATGAGGGCGCGGGCAATCGCGATGCGCTGGCGCTGGCCGCCGGAGAACTCGTGCGGATAGCGCTCGAGCAGCGGCTCGGCGCGCCCGCTCTCGGTAAGCCCGACATCGAGCAGCGCCTGCAGGATGCGGCTGCGGCGCTGGGCTTCGTCGAGCTGCGGCTCGTGGATCTCGAGGCCCTCGCCCACGATCTGCTCGACCGTGAGCCGCGGCGAGAGCGACGATAACGGATCCTGGAACACCACCTGGATCTCGCGCCGAAGCCTTCGCCGGTGCGCAGCATCGCCTTCGCTCCAGCGCTTGCCATCGATCTTTATGTCGCCCTGCGCACCAACGAGGCCGAGCACGGCGAGCGCCAGCGTGGTCTTGCCCGAGCCGGATTCGCCGATCACGCCGAGCGTCTCACCGGGGGCGAGATCGAAGCCGACGTCATGCACGGCGGTGAAGCGCCCGCTCTTGAACCAGCCGCGGATGCCCGGCAGCGGGGTCGGATAGTGCACGTAGACCTCGCGCGCCTCGATGATATGGCCGCTGCCCGGCTGAGCGACAACGCGATCGGGGCGGCTGTTCACGAGCTTCTGCGTATAGGGATGCTGCGGGCGCTGGATCACGTCGGCGGTGAGGCCCTGCTCGACCATCACCCCCTTCTCCATCACCGCCACGCGGTCAGCGAAACGCCGCACGAGATTCAGGTCGTGGGTGATGAGCAGGAGCGCCATGCCGCCTTGCGCGCGCAGGTCTTCCAGGAGCTGCAGGATTTGCAGACGGATGGCGACGTCGAGCGCCGTGGTCGGCTCATCGGCGATGAGCAGCTTCGGCTTGCAGGCGAGCGCCATGGCAATCATCGCGCGCTGGCGCTGACCGCCCGAAAGCTGGTGCGGATACGCTCTTGCGCGCCGCTCCGGCTCCTCGATGCCGACGCGGGCGAGCGCCGCAATCGCCTCAGCCCACGCCTTCTCGCCGCGCAGCGGTGTGTGCAGCTCCAGCGACTCGACGATCTGGTCGCCGATCGTGAAGATCGGATTCAGCGCCGTCATCGGCTCCTGGAAAATCACCGCGATGTCGCTGCCGCGCATCTCCTGCAGCTCGCGCTGCGGCATCGTGAGCACTTCGCGCCCGTCGAAGCGGATGCTGCCCGTCAGCCGGGCGTTCTCTATAAGCCTCAGCGTCGATAAGGCGGTTACCGTCTTCCCCGACGCCGATTCGCCCACCAGCGCGAGCTTCTCCCCGGCATCCAGCGAGAAGGAAACGTTGTCGACGACCTTGCGCGGCCCGAAGTGGATGGTGAGGTCTTTGACCTCTAGAAGGCTCACCGCTTTGGCCCCCTGTTAAAGGGGCCGTGAGCCCAAGGCGCAGCGGGGGGTTGGTTTTCGCGAAAAACGACCAAGGTCATTTTTCTTCCCCCTCGAGCACCTTTCGCGGATCCAATGCGTCCCGCAGAGCGTCGCCGATAAGAATGAGCAGGAGCAGCGTCACGACAAGGACCGCAAAGGTCGAAAGGGAGATCCACCAGGCGTCCAGGTTTTCTTTGCCCTGGTTGAGGAGCTCGCCGAGGCTTGGCGTTCCCGGCGGCACGCCGAGGCCGAGGAAGTCGAGGCTGGTCAGGGCGCCGATGGAGGCGGCCATCTCGAAAGGGACGAGCGTGACGACCGGGGTGAGGCTGTTCGGCAGGATGTGCCGCCGGATGATCTTCCAGTTGCTCTGCCCCAGCGCGCGTGCGGCGCGTACGTAATCGAGGGTGCGATTCTTGAGGAACTCCGCGCGCACGTATGCCGCGATCCCCAGCCAGCCGAATACCGTCAGCAGGATCACCAGGAGCCAGAAGCTCGCGGAGAAGAGCGACGAGAAGATGATCAGCATGTAGAGCGTCGGCATGGCGCTCCAGATCTCCTTGAAGCGCTCCATGACGATGTCGGTCCAGCCGGCGAAGTATCCTTGCAGTGCGCCGAACAGGATGCCGAAGGCAGTCGAGGCGATGGTGACGATCAGCGCAAAGACCACCGAAAGGCGAAAGCCGTAGAGCAGGCGCGCGAGCAGGTCGCGCCCGCGATCGTCGGTGCCGATGACGTTCTCGCGGTCGGGACGCGCCGGGCTCGGGCTCTTCGCAAAATAGTTGATGGTGCTGTGGTGGTAATGGTTGGGCGGGTAGACGGCGAAATTGCCGGGCTTTGCGAGCTGCTCGCGGATGAAGGGGTCGAGATAGTCGGTCTGCGTGTGGAAGTCGCCGCCGAACGCGGTCTCGGGCACGGTCTGGAAAACCGGGAAGTACCAGTGCCCGTCGTAGCGCACGACGAGCGGCTTGTCGTTAGACAATACTTCGGCGATCAGGCTTAGGCCGAAGAGCACGCTAAAGATGATCAGGCACACGTAGCCCAGCCGGTTCGCGCGAAAGCGGCGCCACGCGCGCCGCGCCGGGCTCGCGTGAAGCGGGATATCGACAGTATTGGCGGAGGCGTTCGTGCCGGCGAGGATGGAGGCCATACGGTCAGTCGAAGAACTTCACGCGCGGATCCACCCACAGGTAGCTCAGGTCCCGGATCAGGTGGGTAATTAGGCCGATGATGGTGAACACGAACAGCGTGCCGAAGACCACCGGATAGTCGCGCCGGATCACCGACTCGTACGACAGCAGCCCCAGCCCATCGAGGGAGAACAATGTTTCGATGAGCAGCGACCCGGTGAAGAACGCGGCGACGAACGCCGCCGGAAAGCCGGTCATGATCGGGATCATCGCGTTGCGAAAAACATGGCGCCAAAGCACCTTGCGCTCGTCGACGCCTTTCGCGCGCGCCGTGATTACGTATTGCTTGCGGATCTCCTCGAGCACCGAGTTCTTGGTGAGGATGGTGATCACGGCAAAGCTCCCCACCACCATCGCCGCGATCGGCAGCGCGATATGCCAGAGGTAATCGGTGACCTTGTGCCAGAGGTCGAGCTCATGCCAGTTCGACGACACGATGCCGCGCAGCGGGAACCATTGCACGAACGTGCCGCCGGCGAAGTAGACCAGGAGCACCACGCCCAGCACGAAGCTCGGAATCGCATACCCGAGCAGCACGACGAACGTGGTCGCGGTGTCGAACGGCGTGCCGGCCCTGACTGCCTTGGCGATGCCAAGGGGCACGGAGATGAGGTACGTCAGGAGGAAGGTCCATAGCCCGAGGGTGATGGATACCGGAAGCTTCTCCTTGATCAGGGTCCAGACGTCCTTGTTGTAGAAGAAGCTGCGCCCGAGGTCGAAGCGCGCGAACTGCCCGAGCATCTGCACGAAACGCTCATGGGGCGGCTTGTCGAAGCCATAGAGCTTCTTGATTTCCTCGATCTTGGCCGCATCCACGCCCTGCCGGCCGCGATAGCCGGTACCCGGCGCAGTGGCCGCGCGCCCGCCCGCCTCGCCGCCGCCGGCATCGCGGCCCTGCAGCTGCGACACCATCTGCTCGACCGGACCGCCGGGGACGAACTGGATGACGACGAACGTAATGAGCAGGATCCCGAGCAGCGTCGGGATCATGAGGAGCAGGCGCTTGAGGATGTACGACCACATCTACTGTTTCCTCCACCAGGTGCCGATCACCCAGTCTTCGGGCGCGTAATACAGCGGCATCACTCTGGGCTGCTCGAACTTGCCGGCACGGTAGGCGATGCGAAAGGTATTCGAGAACCACTGCGGCACGCTCAGGTGTTGGTGGCGCAGCACACGGTCGAGCGCGCGCAGCCGCGGGATCAGCTCCGGGCGGGTGTGAGCCGACAGCACCTGGTCCAGGAGCTTGTCGATCGCCGGGTCCTTCACACCGATCAGGTTGCTCGAGCCCTCGGTGTCCGCCGACTGCGAGCCCAAGCGGTCCAGCAGCTCCGACCCCGGTGCCTCGTTGCCCGGAATGCGCACCGTGAAGAGGTCGAAGTCGAACACGTCAAGCCGCTTCTGGATCAGGGCAAAGTCCGCGCGGCGGTATTCGCCCTGGATGCCGAGCTTGGCGAGCGCCTGGAACCATGGCGTGGTGATGCGCTCCCCGCCGCCGCTGTCGAGATACTCGAGCGTAAAGGGCTCGCCTTTCGCGTTCCTCAGCGCGCCGTCGCGGTAGGTCCAGCCCGCGGCAGCAAGCAGATCGCGCGCCTTGCGCAGGTTCTCGCGCAGGCTGCCCGGCGCACTGGTCGATGGCGGCAGCGGCACCGGCTCGTCGAATACCCTCGCCGGCAGCTGCTTGCGCAATGGCTCGAGGACCGCGAGCTCGTCCGGGCCGGGCAGGCCCTTCGCCTCGAAATCGCTGCCGTTGAACCAGCCGCGAACGCGCACGTAGGAGTCGTACATCAGGCGCCGGTTCATCCACTCGAAGTCGAAGGCGAGCGCGAGCGCCTGCCGCACCCGCACGTCCTTGAACTTCTCGCGCCGGGTATTGATGAGGAAGCCCTGGAAGTCGCCCGCGTTCTTGGTGGGCAGCTCGCTGCGAACCAGCTCGCCCGAGTCGAACTTCTTGCCGACGTACACCCGCGCCCACTCGCGCGCGGAGAAGGTGCGCAGGTAATCGAACTCGCCCGCCTTGAACGCTTCGGTCTGCGCGGTGGTGTCCTTGTAGATCTTGTAGGTGATGCGGTCGAAGTTGTACATCCCCCGGCGCACGCCGAGCTCCCGGCCCCAGTAGTTCGGGTCGCGCTCGTAAGTGATGTCGCGGCCGAAGTTCATGCGCCCGATGCGGTACGGCCCGCTCGCGATCGGATGCTCCATGATGATCTGGTCGAAAGCCTTGCCCGCGCCCCAGTCGCGGCTGAACACCGGCAGGTTGCCCACGAGGAGCGGCAGCTCCGCGCTCGCGCGCGCCAGCTCGAAACGCACGCTGCGCGGCGCGGTCACGACGGCGCGCTTCACCTCGCCATACAGCACGCGGTACTGCGGTGCCGCTTCCTTGCTCATCAGCTTGTCGAAGCTGTGCTTCACGTCGGCCGCCATCACCGGCTTGCCGTCGTGGAATCGTGCCGCGGGGTTGAGGCGGAATGTCACCGACATGCCATCGCGGGCCACCTCGATGTCCTCCGCTAGGAGCCCGTAGGCAGTGGTCGGCTCGTCCATCGTGCCGGCCATCAGCGTTTCGAACATCAGCGCACCCAGGCCGGGCGCCGCCGTGCCCTTAAGCGTGAACGGATTGAATTTGTCGAAGTTGGTGATCCGCAGCGGCGGCACCAGCTCGAGCGTGCCGCCCTTCGGGGCGTTCGGATTCACCCATTCGAAATGCGGAAAGCCCGCCGGGTATTTGATGTCGCCGAACTGTGCGTAAGCATGCGCAGCCCAGGCAGCGGGCGCCGCGACCAGCGCGGCTAGGAAAAAAGCCAATCTCACTAAGGGATCAATCGACGCTCGGGACGGCCGAGAGCAGCTCCTTCGTATACGCATGCTGCGGAGTGCGCAGCACGTCGTCAACCGTGCCGGACTCGATGATGCGCCCGGCCGACATGACCGCCACGTCGTGGGCGAGGTAATGGACCACGGCGAGATTATGGGTGATGAAGAGATAGGACAGGCCGTGGCGCTCCTGCAGGGCGCGGAGCAAATTGAGGATCTGGGCCTGCACCGACACGTCGAGGGCGCTGGTGGGCTCGTCGCACACGATGAGGGCCGGATTAACCGCCAGCGCGCGCGCAATGGCAATGCGCTGACGCTGTCCACCGGAGAATTCGTGCGGATAGCGGCCGAGGGCATCGGCCGGCAGGCCGACCTCGCCGAGCAGGGACGCCAGGCGCGCAAGGCGCTCTTCGTCGCTCGCCAGCACCGCGAGGGCGCGCATCCCCTCGAGCAATATTTCGGCCACCCGCAGCCGCGGATTGAGCGACGCATAAGGGTCCTGAAACACGATCTGCATCGCCCCGCGATAGGGCCGCATCGCGGCCCGGCTCAGGTTTTCGAGCGCCCTGCCCTTGAACCGGATGCCGCCGCCGGCATTGTCGATGAGCCGCAGGATGGCCTTTCCGGTCGTCGTCTTGCCGCAGCCCGACTCGCCGACGAGCGCCAGCGTGCGCCCTTCGCGCAGCTCGAACGACACGCCGTCTACTGCTTTGACATAGCCGACCGTGCGGCGGAAAAGCCCGCGACGGATCGGAAAGTGGACCTTCAAGTCCTTCACCTCGAGGAGCGCGGGCGACGGCTGCATGCTTGCGCGCAAAGGCGCTTCAGCGCCCGTGGCGCGAGCGCGTGGGGCCGCTGGCCCCGCCTCCCGCAGATGGCAGCGAGCCCGGTGGCGCGGCAGCGGCTCGAGAAGCGCCGGCGCCTCGATGCGGCAACGGTCGAAGACGTAGTCGCACCGCTCGGCAAAGCGGCAGTACCCGAAGGCCTGGGTGAGCGGCGGCACCTGGCCGCGGATCACGGCGAGCTCGCCCGTGCGCCGCTGCGGCGTGGGCAAGGCGGCGAACAGCTTCTCGGAGTACGGATGCTGCGGGGCGCGGAAGAAGGAATCGCGCTCCGCGAGCTCGACGATCTCGCCGGCGTACATCACCGCAACCCGATCGGCCATCTGCGAAACGATGCCCAGATCGTGCGTGATGAGAAGGAGCGCCATGCGCCGCTCGCGCTGCAGTCGCTTCAGCAGATCCAAAATCTGCGCCTGGATCGTTACATCGAGCGCCGTGGTCGGCTCGTCCGCGATGAGGATCTCCGGCTCGGCGGCGAGCGCGGCGGCAATCATGACGCGCTGCCTTTGGCCGCCGGATAGCTGGAAGGGATACTGGTCGATGCGGGTCTCGGGCTCCGGAATGCCGACGGCGTGCAGCAGGTCCAACGCTTTCTGTCTCGGATCCGGCGCGGCGCCGTGGCGCTCGATCACCTCGATGATCTGCCGGCCGACCGTCAGCACGGGATTCAGCGCGGTCGAGGGCTCCTGGAAGATCATCGCCACGCGACGACCCCGCACGGCGCGCATGGCGACCTCCGGCAGTCCCAGGATATCCACGTCCCCAAGGCCCACTCGTCCGCCAGCGATGCGTCCGGCCTCCGGAAGAAGGCGCATGAGCGAAAGCGCGGCCATGGATTTCCCGCAGCCGGACTCTCCGACGAGCGCAAAGCACTCCCCTTCGCGCAGCTCGAAGCTCACGCCATCGACCGCGCGGACGGCACCGGCCGGGGTGTCCAGCACCGTCTTCAGATTTTCGACAGCCAGGCTCATGCGCGGGCTTGCGCCGCCCCCCTGTCGAAAAACCAACCCCCCATTCGCCGCCGGCTCATGCCCCCCTTGACAGGGGGGCGGCAGAGAATCGGCATCATGCGCGCACCAGGCCGCCCATGCGAACGCGCGGATCGAAGCCGTCGCGCACCGCATCGGCGAAGAGGTTGGCGGCGAGCACCAGGACGAACATGAAGAAGAACGCCGCGGCGAGCGACCACCAGACGATCGGCTCGCGCCCCATCTCCAGGCGCGCGGAATTGATCATGGTGCCG
>DATLDY010000023.1:0-4556 GCA_035525655.1 Burkholderiales bacterium | reverse complement strand
CCGAAGAGCAGCGCCTGTGGCGCGCGGAGCTCGAGCGCGCCGCCTCCGATCGCACCGCCGAGCGCGACTACATGCTCAGGATCTCCATGATCGCCAGCCTCAGGAAATACGAATGCGCCTAGCCGCCTTGCTCGTTCTCGTTTCGGAAGTGGTGAGCGCGCAGACGTTCCCCGCACGGCAGATAACGATCGTCGTGCCCTACTCGCCCGGCAGCACCTCCGACCTCTTGCCGCGTGCGGTTGCCCCGCTGATGTCGCAATCGATGGGCGTTCCCGTCGTGGTCGAGAACCGTACCGGCGCCGGCGGCAACGTCGGTGCGGCGGCGGTCGCGAAGGGCGAAGCGACCGGACATACGCTCCTCATGGCGCCGTCGGCCATCCTCGCGACCAACCAGTGGCTCTACAAGGAGATCGGCTACGAGCCGCAGAAGGACTTCGCGCCGGTGATCAACGCCGCGACGACGCCCAACCTGTGGGTCGCCCATCCCGACCTGCCGGTAAAGACCATCCGGGACGTGATCGCGCTCGCCAAAGCGAAACCGGGCTCGCTCGCCTTTGCCTCCGGCGGCGGTGGTACGACGAGTCATCTGTGCGGCGAGCTCCTCAAGACCACGGCGGGCATCGACATGGTCCACGTTCCCTACAAGGGGCCGGCGCCGGCGGTGCAGGATCTGCTGGGCGGCCGGGTGCAGCTCATGTGCGACAACTTCTCGAACGTCATCACGCACGTGAGGAACGGGAAGCTGCGCGCCATCGCGCTCACGGCGCTGAAGCGCCATCCCCAGGCGCCCGATGTGCCGACCGCCGATGAATCCGGCCTGCCGGGATTCGAGGTGAACGTCTGGTACGGCTTCGCGGTGCACGCCGCGACGCCCAAGCCCATCGTGCAGAAGCTCAATGCCGAGATCGCCTCGGCATTGCACAACCCCGCGGTCGCCGAGCGGCTGCAGGCGCTCGGGCTCGCCATCGTGGCCGACCAGCCCGACGAGTTCGCGCGCTTCGTCGCCGCGGAATCGGACAAGATGCGCCGGCTGGTGCAGGCTTCCGGCGCCAAGGTCGATTAACCCCAGAGGAGAGAAGATGCTGAAGCTTTATGGCCAGTGGCGCTCGCGCGCCTTCCGCGTGGCATGGCTCTGCAAGGAGTCGAACATCCCTTACGAGCACGTCAACGTCACCGTCAACACCGAGGGTGCGACGGCCAAGAACGCGGACTACGTGAAGCTCAATCCCAATGCGCGCGTCCCGACCATCGACGACGACGGCTTCGTGCTGTGGGAGTCGGCGGCCATCAACCTTTATCTCGCCGAGAAATATCGCAGTCCGCTCTGGCCGGCCGACGTGAAAGGCAAAGGCCGCATGCTGCAGTGGACGTTCTTCGTCGCCAACGATGTCGAGCCGAACATGATCACCGTCATGCAGCATCGCGTCATGTTCCCGCCCGAGAAGCGCAATGCCGCGCTCGCCGACGACGCCGACGCCCGGCTGCAGCCGAAGCTCAAGGTCCTGGACGAGCACCTGGCAAAGAGCAAGTTCTTCGGCGGCGACAAGTGGGACATGGCGGACTTCATGGTGGCAAGCGTGTGCTACTCGTTGGTCCCCATGAAGTACGACCTCGGCAAATATCCGAACTTGCAGAAGTGGCTGGCGGCGAGCATCGAGCGCCCGAAGGCGAAGGAAGCACGCGCCCTTCGGGAGTAATGCGGGAGTAATTCGGGGACGGAGCCCGAATTATTTCGTGTCGAGCGCTTGCGCGCTCAGCCGGCGAATCTCCGTTTGGACGTCGACTTCAGGCGGGAATGCGATTTGCGCCTGCGCATACCAATACCGCGCATTCGGCAGGTCGCCTTCCATGATGTGCACGATGCCGTGCGCCCAGCAGGCGAGGAGCGACTCCTCGTCGCGCTGCACGATTTCGTGCGCGGCGTGCCAATCGCCTGCTTCGAGATGACGCAGGGCTTTCTGCAGTTCTCTGGCGCCTAATCGCATCGGAGATCGGGCTCCGTCCCCGAATTACGGATTACTGCCCTGACCCCGATTTACGGCGGCGGCGAACCGGGCGGCGGCCTGTGACGGCGGTCGTGCCGAGGCGCCGCACGATGAGCGCGCTGAATTCGGCCGCGGGCATCGGGTGGGCGAAGAGGAAGCCCTGCGCCTGCTCGCAGCCCAGGGCGCGCAGGAACGCGGCCTGCGAGTCGAGCTCCACGCCTTCGGCGATGACCGTAAAGCCCAGGGTGTGGGCCATGTCGACGATGGTGCGAACGATGGTCGCGTCGGCCTCGTCGTCCAGGACGTCGGCGACGAAGGAGCGGTCGATCTTGAGCGAGGCGAGCGGGAAGCGGGTCAGGTACGCGAGGCTCGAGTAGCCGGTGCCGAAGTCGTCGATGGCGATGCGCACGCCCGCGTCGCCGAGCGCGCGCAGCACGCGGATCGCGTGGTCGGGATCGTGCATCAGCTGGCTCTCGGTGATCTCGAGCTCGATGAGCGAAGGATCGACGCCCGCGGTCGCGACGATCGAGCGGATGCGCTCCTCGAGGTCGTGCTGCCGGAACTGGCGCGCCGAGAGGTTCACGGCCACCGGCATGGCCGGCGCACCGTTCCCCAGCCACTCCTTCAGATCCTCGCAGGCGCGCTTCAGGACCCACTCGCCCACCGGCACGATGAGGCCGGTCTCCTCGAGAACCGGGATGAACTCGATCGGCGGGATACTGCCGCGCTCGGGATGCGTCCAGCGCAGCAGCGCCTCGGCGCCGCAAGGATTGCCGCTCGTCAGGTCGATCTTCGGCTGGTAGGCGAGGCTGAACTCGCGCCGCTCGAGCGCACGGCGCAGCTCGATGCCCATCTGCGCGCGCGCCCGCGTGCGCGTGTTGATGTCGGCGGTGAAGAACTGGAACGCGTTGCGGCCGGACTGCTTGGCGCGGTACATCGCGGCATCGGCGGCGCCGAGCAGGGTTTCAGCGTTGTCGCCGTCCGCCGGGAAAGTGGCGATGCCCACGCTCGCGGTCACCACGACCTCCTGGCCGTGCACCGCGACCGGGGCGGCGACGCGCTCGAGGATCTTTTGCGCGACGAGCGCCGCGTCGTCCGGCCGCGCGAGGTCGCCGAGGATCACGGCGAACTCGTCGCCGCTGATGCGCGCGACGGTGTCGCCGTCGCGCAGCGACGATTGCAGCCGGCTCGCCATTTCCTTCAGCAGCTCGTCGCCGGCCGCATGGCCCGCCGTGTCGTTGACGATCTTGAAGTCGTCGAGGTCGATGAACAGCACGCCCAGCGATACGCCGCGGCGCCTCGCCTGCACGATCATCAGCGAGAAGCGGTCGGCGAGGAGCGTGCGGTTCGGCAGCCCGGTGAGCGGATCGAACTGCGCGAGGTACGCGAGGCGCGCCTCGCTGTCCAAACGATGCAAAGCGGCGGACACCATGCTCGCGGCCGCGCCGAGAAAGCGCGTCTCCTCCGGGCCGAAGGCGCCCGGGGCTTCCGCAAATGCGCACACCACCCCGCGCGGCCCGCCATCGGCGGGCACGCCGACCGCGGCCATCGACCCATAGCGGCGCAGCCATTCGAACGGCAGCGGCAACGACTGGCTCCAAGGGCCGTTCAGCACGACGGGTTGCGACTGGTCCAGCACGGGCGCGAGCGCGCTCCCGGCGCCGACTCTCACCACGGCAGAATCGGTAGGCGTGGATGCGAGCCCGGCGACACGGCG
The DNA here is from genome assembly GCA_035525655.1 of Burkholderiales bacterium. Classification (GTDB taxonomy): domain Bacteria; phylum Pseudomonadota; class Gammaproteobacteria; order Burkholderiales; family SG8-39; genus SCGC-AG-212-J23. The sequence continues at coordinate 854 of DATLDY010000023.1, read as the reverse complement.
CAGGACCAGCTCGCCCTCGGCGCCGCTGCGCTCGAGATAAGCCACGGCTCCGCCCCCGAGGCCTTCCAGCACGCTCTGCACGGCCTTCGCCACGAGCTCGTTCGAGTCGCGCTTGGAAAGCGCGGCCTGGCCGAGCTTGGAGATCTTCTTCTGGTAGCGCGCCTGGGTCGCCCTGCGCTTCTCGGAGCTCGTGCGCTCGGTGAGGTCGCGTGAATTGACGACCAGCACGCGGCCCTGCGGCGTGTCGAGCAGGCTGCGCCGGCTTTCCACCGGAAACGTCGTGCCGTCCTTGCGCCGATACTCGGTCATGACGGTGTTCGTGCGGCCGGCGGCCGTGAGCAGCTCCGCAGTCTCGGCCTGCAGCGAGCCGCTGGTCGCCGCCGGGCGGATGTCCCGCGCGCGCAGCGTCAACAGCTCCTCGCGCGTGTAGCCAAGCAGGTTGCAGGCGGTATGGTTGAAGTCGAGGAGCTTGCCGGCGGAAAGGTCGAACAGGAACACCATGTCGGCGGAAGAATCGAGCGCCGTGCGAAAGCGCTGCAGCGCGCCTTCGCGTTCCTTGCGCTCGGTGATGTCCTCCATCACCGCGATCTCGTAGAGCGGCGCGCCGTCCGTGTTGCGCACCAGCGCCACCGTCAGGTTCACCCAGACCACGGCGCCATCTTTCGTGAGGTAGCGCTTCTCGCACTGCACGGACGCGACCTCGCCTTCGCGCATGCGGGCGCGCTCGGCGTCGGTGCTGTCCCGATCGTCGGGGTGCGAGATGCTCTTCACCGTGCGGCCGAGGAGCTCGGCTTCGGTGTAGCCGAGCATGTCGCACAGCCGGTGGTTGACGTCGATCAGGCGCCCGTCGAGGT
>DATLDY010000008.1:0-8856 GCA_035525655.1 Burkholderiales bacterium | reverse complement strand
AGACCGTCGGCGTGCATGCCGGCGTGCCGGGGTTGCTGCGGCAGCTGCGCGAGGAGCTCGCGCCGCACGCGCAGCGCGGGCGGCTGATCATCGGCGCCCAATGAGCGCGCTACCCGTCTCGGTGATCACCGGTTTCCTCGGTAGCGGGAAAACCACCCTGCTCTCGCACCTGCTGCGCGACCCGGCGTTCGAGCGCACCGCGGTGATCATCAACGAGTTCGGCGCGGTCGGGCTCGACCACCTGCTGGTCGAGTCGAGCGACGAGCAGATCCTGATGCTCGAAGGCGGCTGCGTGTGCTGCACCGTGCGCGGCGACCTGGTGCGCACCGCGGGCGATCTCCTCGCGCGCCGCGCCGCGGGTACGGTCACGGCGTTCGAGCGCATCGTCATCGAGACCACCGGCCTCGCCGACCCGGCACCGGTCGTGCATGCCCTGATGACGGACCGCGGCATCGCCGAGGCGCTGCGCCTTGAATCGGTGATTGCCACCGTCGACGCGGCAGCCGGCGGGGCTACGCTCGATGCCCATCCGCAATCGGTGAAACAGGCGGCGCTCGCCGACTGCATCGTGGTCACCAAGAGCGACCTCGCCGACCCGGCGGCGAACGGCCTCGCTGCGCGTCTCGAGGCGCTCAATCCGGCTGCGCCCAAGCTTACTGCCGTGCACGGTGTGGTCGACGCCAGGCTGCTTTTCCAGGTCCCAAGATCCAACCCCGCGCAAAATGGTGACAGTCACCAATTACGAAATCACCATGGCGACGGCATCGCCACGTTCTGCCTGCGCCGCAAAAAGCCGCTGCATGCGGTGACGCTCAGCCTTTTCCTCCAGGTGGTGGCGGAGCATTGCGGTGCGAGGCTGCTGCGGCTGAAGGGCCTGGTCGACGTGGTGGAAAGTCCCGGCCGCCCGGCCGTCATCCACGGCGTGCAGCACGTCTTTCATCCGCCGGCGTGGCTCGACGCCTGGCCAGACGAAGATCGCAGCACGCGGATCGTCGTCATCTCGCAGGGGCTCGAGGCGCGATGGCTGCAGGATCTATTGGAACTCCTGGATGAAGAGGTGAGCGCATGTTCGATCTCCTGATCCGCGGCGAGCGCGTCGTGACTCCGGACGGCGTGGGCGCGCGGGAAATCGGCGTGAAAGATGGCGTGATCGCGGCGCTCGGCGCGCCCGGCACGCTCACGTCGCAGGCGGCGCGCGTCATCGACGCGGGGCGCGGCATCGTCATGCCCGGCGGCATCGACCCGCACGTGCATTGCGCCTGGTACATCCCGCCGCACCGCCCCGGCGATCCGCCGGGCACGAGCGGACCGCCGGAGCAGGTGAGCCGCGCGGCGCTGTGGGGCGGCACGACCACGCTGATCGACTTCGCGGCGTGCAAGCCGGACCGCGCGGGCGACGAGTCGTCCACCCAGAGCGTGCGCGACGCGATCGAGGTGCGCGACAAGGACTGGGCGGGCAAGTGCTATTGCGACTACGCGTATCACGTGATGCTGCGCGGCAAGGTGCCGCCCGCCACGATCGCCGAGGTGAAAGAAGCGGTGCAGGCCGGCTACGCCACGGTGAAGATCTTCACCACCGACATCACGCCCAGCCGCGCAGGGCGCATGGTGCGCTTCGGCGAGATCTGGGAGATCTTCAAGGTGCTCGCGCGCGAAGGCGGGCTCGCCGTCATCCACGCCGAGGACGACGACATCGTGCGCTACATGTACGAGAAACTGTTCCGCGAGAACCGCACCGGCTTCGAGCACATGGCCGAGGTGCACAACGCGCTCTCCGAGGATCTTTCGTTTCGCCGCATCATTCGCCTGGCCGAGAACATCGAGGGCATGGCGCTCTACATGATGCACGTGAGCGCCGCCAGCGGCGTGGAGGCGATCGCCGAAAGCCGCGCGCGCGGCTATCCGATCTACGGCGAGACGCTGCACCAGTACCTGCTCTACAGCGAAGAGGACTACAAGAAGCCGAACGGCCAGATCTACCACACCTATCCCTCGCTCAAGTCCAAGCGCGACCAGCAGGGGCTGTGGGACGGCCTGCAGCACGGCCACCTGCACTGCGTCGGCACCGACGAGGTGTGCTGCAACCTTTCAGTCAAGGTGCGCGGCAACCGCATCGACGACACCACCGGCGGCAACTCCGGCGTCGAGCCGCGCGTGGCGGTGATGTACACCGAGACGGTGGAGAAGCGCGGCTATCCGCTGGAGAAGTTCGTCGACGTGGTATCGACCAACGCGGCGCGCATCCTCGGCCTGTACCCGCGCAAAGGCGCGATCGCGGTCGGCAGCGATGCCGACATCGTCGTGCTCGACACGAGCAAGCGCCGCATCGTGCGCGCGGAAGAACTCCACGAGACCGACTACACGCCGTGGGAAGGCAAGGAAGTCGGCGCGTGGCCTTCGGTGACGGTGCTGCGCGGCAAGGTGATGGTCGCCGACGGCAAGTTCCACGGCGACCTGAAGGACGGCCAGTACCTGAAGCGCAAGATCCCGGACACCGTCCGCGCGCGGCAATTTAAATAGGGACAGACCCTAATTATTTTAAAAATAGGGTCTGTCCCTAATTTATTTAACAGAAGGAGAGCCGATGAAGGTCGCGTGCTTCCATAAGTTTGGCGGCCCCGAGGTCCTGGTCTACGAGGAGGCGCCCAAGCCGGCGCCGAAGCCCGGCGAGGCGCTGGTGCGCGTGCGCGCGACCGGCATCAACCACGTCGACGTCGACCACCGCGCCGGCACCTCGCGCATCCCGGTCAAGTTCCCGCACATCCTTGGGCGGGAGTTCGCGGGCGAGGTGGCGGGTTTGAATGGATCCAGCGAATTCAAGGAGGGCGACCGCGTCTGGATCACCTGCCGCATCCCGTGCCGCAAGTGCGAGCTGTGCCTCGCGGGTCGCGACAATCTCTGCCTGCAGGAAGGCTACTTCGGGCTCGACATTCCCGGCGGCTACGCCGAGTACGTCTGCGTGCCGATCGCGAACCTGAACGCCCTTCCCGCCCACGTCAGCTTCGAGAACGCGGCGGCCGCGCAGATCGCTTTCGGCACCGCCTGGCACGTGCTCATCACGCGCGGCTTCCTGCAGGCCGGACAGACGGTGCTGATCCAGGCCGCGGGCTCGGGCATCGGCAGCGCCGCGGTGCAGGTGGCCAGGCTCGCCGGCGCGGGCGCGATCATCACCACCGCCAGCAGCGAGAAGAAGCTCGAGCACGCCAAAGCGCTCGGCGCGACCCACCTCATCAATTACAGCAAGGAGAATTTCGCCGAGAAGGTGTTGGCGATCACCGGCGGCCGCGGTGTCGACGTCGTCATGGAGCACATCGGCGGCGAGGTCTTCACGAGGAGCCTGCAGTGCCTCGCGCGCGGCGGCATCATCGTCACGGTCGGCGCGCACGCCGGCGAGGTGGTGGAGTTTGACATCATCCCGTTCTTCCGCAAGGAGCTGCGCCTCGCCGGCTCCAAGAACGCCCCGGTGCTCGAGCTGCGCAAAGTCATGGGCCTCGTCGCCGATGGCAAGCTGAAGCCGGTCATCCACAAGGCGTTCCCGCTCGCGCAGGCCGCGGAAGCGCACCGTGTCGTCGACTCGCGCGACTTCTTCGGCAAGGTGGTCCTGGTTCCGTGATGCGACCGCGGGTGCATGTTCTCGGCACGGGCGGCAGCATCTCCGGCATCGGCCCGCATCGCCTCGACTACACGCTCTATCCGGAGCTCGGCAAGAAGCTCACGGTCGAGCAAATGCTCGAGCGCATTCCCGAGGCGCGCGAGCTCGCGGAGCTGACCGGCGAGGACGTGCTGCAGGTCGGCAGTCCTTCCATCGGGCCGAAGGAATGGCTGCAGCTCGCGGATCGCATCCACACCCTGGCCGTGGACGGCGTCGTCATTACCCACGGCACCGCGACGCTCGAGGAGACCGCGTATTTCCTGCACCTCGCGGTGAAGTCCGAGCGGCCGGTCGTCCTCACCGGCGCGATGCGCCCGCCGAGCGCGGTCGGCACCGACGCCGATCTCAACCTCCTCGACGCCATCCGCCTCGCCGCCACGCCTGAAGCCGCGGGTCGCGGCGTCGTGACGATCCTCAACAACGAAATCCAGAGCGCGCGCGACGTGACGAAGTCGAACGCCTTTCGCGTCGACACATTCGACAGCCGCGATTTCGGCGTGCTCGGCTATGTCGACTCCGACGCGCGCGTGCTCTTCTACCGCGCCGTCACGCGCCCCCACACCACGGCGACGCCGTTCGACGTGCGGGGCCGGAAGGACCTGCCGCGCGTCGACATGGTCTACGCCTACGCCGGCGCCGACGGCGTGCTGGTCGACGCGCTGACGGAACGCCGGCCTGAATCGCGACCTGAGGGCATGGTGCTCGTCGGCTTCGGCGGCGGCTCTTACCCGAGCGCGTTCCTCGAGGCGGGCAGGCGCGCGGTGCAGGCGGGCATCGCGGTGGTGCTCGCCACCCGCTCGTGGAACGGGCGCGTCGTGATTACGCCGAAGCTGGAGTCGCAGGGCTTCGTCGTCTGCGACGACCTCATGCCGCAGAAAGCGCGCATCCTCCTCTCGCTCGCACTTACCGTTACGCGCGAGCGCGGGGCAATCCAGGAGATGTTCTTCAAATATTAGGAACCTGCTCGTCGTTCCCGGAAGGAGAAATCGATATGAAGAAAATAAAAAAGGAAGTCATCGACGTGCCAGGGGTCAGCCGGCACCTGAAGAAGGAAGGCATCCCGCTCAACCCGGTGATCCGCGCGGGCAACTTCGTCTTCGTCTCGGGCCTGACGCCGATGGACCGGCGCACCGGCAAGATCCCGCTCGTCACGGTCGACAAGCAGGCGAAGATGGTGCTCGAGAACATGAAGGTCTGCCTCGAGGCGGCGGGATCGTCGCTCGACAACGTCGTGAAGTGCACCGTCTACATCACTAACAGCGCGTACTTCGACGAGGTGAACGACGTCTATCGCCGGTACTTCAGACGCAACCAGCCGGCGCGGGTGTTCTGCGTCGTCGGCTCATGGCCGAAGAAGTTCGACGTCGAGATCGATGCGATCGCCATCGTCGATGACGAATAGGAATTCGGGGACGCGCATTAATAACCCGCGCGAACTCCGTAAGCTTCGCGTCGCTGGAGTTCGGGCTCCGTCCCCGAATTCCAAAAAGACTACCGCGCTGCGGCGCCTCTTGAAGAAGAAGCCCTTCGTCTACATGCCGGTCGCCTACGACCCGCTCGGCGGCCGCCTGCTGCAGAGCCTCGGCTTCGACTGCGTGTACACCGGCGGCTTCGTCACCGGCGCTTCGCGCTGCACCTCGGAGCCGCTGCTCACCATGGACGAGCAGCTGCGGGTCGCCGGCGACGTGGCCGCGGCGATCGACATTCCGCTCATCGTCGACGGCGGCGCCGGCTTCGGCGAGCCGCTCCACACCATGCGCACGGTGCGCGAGTGCATCCGCGCGGGAATCGCCGGCGCGCACATCGAGGACCAGCTCTATCCCAAGCGCGCGCACTACCACAAGTACGTAGCGCACGCGGTGCCGCGCAAGGAGTTCGCAGCGAAGATCGCCTTCGCCTGCCGGCAGCGCGACCGCTCGGACCCCGACTTCGTCGTCATCGCTCGCACCGACACCTGCCGCTCCGAGGGCCTGAAGGAGGCGGTGGCGCGAATCAACATCGCCGCCGACGCCGGCGCCGACCTGGGGCTCATCTTCCCGCGCAACGCCGAGGAGATGAAGAAGGCGCCGAAGCAGGCGCGCATCCCGCTCGTCTACGTCATCAGCCGCGGCAATCGCGACGGCCGGCCGCTGCCGAGCGCCGCACAGCTCGCGGACATGGGCTACAAGGCGGCGATCGACGCGCTCACCTATCTCCTCGCCAGCTTCCACTTCACCAAGCGCGCCTACCAGGAGATCCGGCGCACCGGCGGGTACACCGGCCTCAGCAATGAAGAGTGCGTGGCGGCGCGCCACGAGATCGAGACGCTCGTCGGACTCGATGAGTTCTACAAGATCGAGGAAGAAACCGTCGAGAAGAAGTGATCAGCCGGGCGGCGGCGGCGGCGGCTTGCCGTCGGACGGCCCTTTCAGCTCGACGGTGTTGCCTTCGGGGTCGGTGAGGTAGATCGAGACGCCGTTGCCTTCGGCGCCGTAGCGATCGCGGATCGGCCCGATGGGAACGTTGTGCTGCCTGAGGTGCGCGACGATCGCGTCCTTGTCGAACGGCTCGACACGAAAGCAGAAGTGGTCGAGGTTGAGGCGCCCGTCCTCCGGCGAGGCCAAGCCTCGCTTGTGCGCCTCGACCAGGTCGAGCATGCACTCGCCGACGCGAAGATGCGACATGGCGAAGTCGGGCCGGTACGCGATGTGCTCGGCGCCCAGCACATCGCAATAAAAGGCGCGCATGACGTCGATGTCCCGGACTCGCAGAACCAGGTGGTCGATATTGCGAATCTGGATCTTTGCCATGCCTATATCATCACCGGAATGAAGATCTGGTACCAGAGCCTCTTCGACGCGGGCCGCGTTCCGGCGTACTTCGATGGCGTGCGCAAGAGGATCCCGGGAATCGCGCGTCCGGGCACGGAGGTGCACCTGCACAGCATGCCGGAGGGCGTGTATGGCGGGCGTACGCCGGCCGAGTGCGTGATCTATCCCTACGTCGCCTCCTTGCATGCGCAGATCATTCTCGACAATGCATTGCGCGCCCAGGCCGAGGGCTACGACGTGTTCGCGCTCAGCTCGGTGCAGGACCCGGCACTGGAGGAGGCGCGCGCGCTCCTCGACATCCCGGTGGTCGGCTACGGCGAGGCGGCGATGCACTTCGCCTGCCTGCTCGGCAGCCGCTTCGTCATCATCGTCTTCGGCGAGCGCTTCGACCAGATGCTCGACCTGCGCGTGAAGCAGCTAGGCCTTTCCGAGCGCGCGCTGCCCACCCTGCAGATGGAGCGCACCACCTTCGGCGACGTGGAAAAGGGCCTGCAGGACGCCACTGCCATCGTAGAGGCCTTCCGGCACACGGCGCGAAAAGCCATCGCTCTGGGCGCCGAGGCCATCATCCCAGGGCAGCTCTATCTCAGCGAGGCGATCGTGCGCGCCGGCGTGACGCGCATCGACGAGGTGCCGATCGTCGACGGGCTCGCGGCGGTGGTGAAGATGGCCGAGGTGATGGCGGACTTCAAGAAGCTCGGTATCTCGGTCACGCGCCGCGGCTATACGCACGCGCAGCCGCCGCAGGACGTGCTGGAGCAGGCACGCAAGTTCCACAGGAGAACGTAGATGCAACGTCTTATCGCCGCGTTCGCGCTCATCGTCTCTACGAGCGCGCTGGCACAGACCTTCCCGACCAAGCCGATCCGCGTCGTGGTGCCGTTCCCGCCGGGCGGCGGCACCGACATCGTCGCGCGCACCGTGACGCCGAAGATGGCCGAGATGCTCGGGCAGCCGTTCGTCATCGAGAACCGCGCGGGCGCCGGCGGCAACATCGGCACGGAGCTGGTGGCGAAATCGTCCGCCGACGGCTACACGCTGCTCGTGGCGAGCGCGTCGAGCGCGATCAACACCACGCTGGTGCCCAATCTTTCCTGGGATCTCGCGCGTGACTTCGCGCCGGTGGTGCTGATGGTGGTGAACAACCATCTCCTCGCCGCGCATCCCTCGGTACCGGCAAACAACGTGAAGGAGCTACTCGCGCTCGCCCGCGCGAAGCCGGGATCCGTCACGTACGGCTCCTACGGCTCCGGCAGCTCGGCGCACCTTAGCGCGGAGCTGTTCAAGCTGATGGCCGGCGTCGACCTGCTGCACATCCCGTACAAGGGCGCCGCGCCCGCGGTGAACGATCTCCTCGGCGGACAGGTGAACATCGTCTTCGCCGACGTCGCAGCGATGCTCTCGCACATCAAGTCCGGGAAGCTGAAGGCGCTCGGCATCGGCTCGCTCAAGCGCTTCGAAGGCCTGCCCGAGGTCCCGACCATCGCCGAGTCCGGCGTGCCGGGCTTCGAGGCCGGCGGCTTCCTGGGCCTCGTCGCGCCCGCCGGCACGCCGCCGGCGGTGATCAACGCGCTCAACGCCGCTGGGCAGAAGAGCCTGGCGATGCCCGACGTGCGCGAGCGGCTGCTCGCGCTCGCGAGCCCGCCGGTCGGCGGCACGCCGGGCGAGTTCGGCGAGCACATGAAGCGCGAGGTCGACAAGTGGGCGCGCGTGATCCGCGCGGCCAATATCAAGCCGGAATAGGCAACGGCGCGCTCAGGCGACCAGCAGCCGGCGCAGCAGAACCAATATCAAGGCGAAGAAGGAAAGAGCGCTCACCAGTCCGATCACGATCGGGCGCGCCCCCTCCCACGCGGCCGTCTCCAGGATCTCCTTGGAGAGCGACACCGTCACGGTCCAGCCGCTCATCGGCGAGGTGACGTAGCCCGCATAGATCTCCGTGCCGTCGGGCCGCAGGAACGGGACAAAACCCTCCAGCGCCTCTGTTGCGGGCTTGCGCCGTCCCTCGGGGCTGGCCTGCTCGCCGACGATACCCGGCGGCTGCGGGGGCACGCTCGCCACCAGGCGCCGTTTTCCATCGAGGAGCGAGATCGACCATTGCTCGGGCAGCGGCTGCCTGCGCAGCAGCTCCTCGAACAGCTGCGGCTTAAGGGGAACGGAAATCACGTACTGCAGCTTCCCGTCGGTGGCGACCGGGACCCGCAGCCGGGTCGCCGGCCGCTCGATGGCCGGCCCCACGGCTATGTTGCCGATCTGCGGCTTGCCGCTTTCCAGGGCACGCTGCAGCGAGTCTTCGTCCACCTGGGGAGGCAGCGGGCTGCCGAAGGGCGCAATGGCGTTGAAGAGCTGCTTTCCCGACGTGGATTGCAGCCCGATGTTGAGCCACCGGACCTG
>DATLDY010000005.1:0-3552 GCA_035525655.1 Burkholderiales bacterium | reverse complement strand
GCCACCGCGCGCACGAGGTTGTGGATCTCCTGGGCGCTCTTCGACCAGTCGATGCGGCCGTCCTCCGGACGGCGGCGGCCGTAATAGCTGCCGCGCGAAATGTCGTTCGGCTTGAACCGCACCTCGCCTTTGACGAGCGCTGGAAGGCTGCGCTTCAGGACCGACTCGGCGGCGGCCGTCATGCGGTGGAACACCTCGACCGCAGTGTCCTGCGGCCCGATCGGCACGCTCTCCTGGTCGACGATGCGCCCGGCGTCGGGCTTCTCGACCATCTCGTGCAGCGTCACGCCGGTCTCGCGCTCGCCCTTGACGATGGCCCAGTTGAGCGGCGCGCGGCCGCGGTACTTGGGCAGGAGCGAGCCGTGCATGTTGAAGGCGCCGAGGCGCGCGTGGCGCAGCAGCGCCATCGGCAGCATGCTGCGGTAGTAGAAGGAGAAGATGAGGTCGGGGCGGATCTGCCCGAGCGCGTCCTCGAGCGCCGCGGGCTGCGGATCGGCAACCACCCGCAGTCGCCGCTCGCCGGAGAAGTCGAAGAGGCTCGCATACCAGCGCGTCTCGTTCGGGTCGTCGAGGTGCGTGACGACGAGCGGCACCTCGAGGCCCGACTCGAGAAGCGTGCCAAGGCCGCGGACGCCTATGTCGCCGTAGCCGAAGACGACTGCTCGCGCGCCTGCCACGAATCTGCCTTGTCGGATTTCTCGAGGACGGCCTGGACGAGGTAGCGCGGGCGGTGGCGCACCTGCTGGTAGATGCGCCCGACGTACTCGCCGACGAGGCCGAGGCCGAAGAGCACCAGGCCGGTCAGGAAGAACTGCAGGATGTCGCGATCCCAGAACGTGGCCAGCGTATCGACCGGCGCGCCGGCGAGGACGCGCCGGATCATCACCAGGAAGTAGAAGAACACCGAGAATACGGCGACGCCGATGCCGAACAGCGAGAAAAGCTGCAGCGGCACGACCGAGAAGCCGGTGATGAGATCGAAGTTGAGGCGCAGCAGGCGGTAGTAGGAATACTTCGACTCGCCAGCGGCGCGCTCCTCGTGGGCCACTTCCACCTCCGCCGGGCTGTTGGCAAAGGTGTACGCCAGTGCCGGGATGAAGGTGTTCACCTCGCGGCACTCGCCGATCGCCTGCACGATGTCTTTGCTGTACGCGCGCAGCATGCAGCCCTGGTCGGTCATGTGGATGCGCGTGATGCGCTCGCGCACGCGGTTCATCGCCCGCGACAGCACGCGGCGCAGCCAGGGATCCTGGCGCTGCACCCGCACCCCGCCGACATAGTCGTGCCCGGCATCCATCGCTTCCAGCAGGCGCTGGATCTCTTCCGGCGGATTCTGCAGGTCCGCGTCGAGCGTCACGATGCGCTCGCCGCGGCAGCGCTCGAAGCCCGCCATGATCGCCATGTGCTGGCCGAAATTGCCATTCAGCAGCACCACTCGCGTGACATCCGGCCGGCGCGCGAACTGCTCGCGCAGCACCGCCGCCGAGCGATCGCGGCTGCCGTCGTTGACGAAAATGATCTCGTAGGTGAGCCCGAGCTTGTCGAGCGCCGGATAGAGGCGCGCGAACAGCGCGGCGAGGCCGGCCTCTTCGTTGTAAACAGGGATGACGACCGACAGGTTCATCTCGAAAGCACTTTCTGGGCAGCCTCGCAGACCCGATCCACATCGGAGTCTGCCATGGCCGGGAAAAGGGGCAGGGTGGCGATGCCGCGGCCGATGCGCTCGGCGTGCGGGAACTGGCCTTCGCGCCAGCCCAGCCGCCGGTAGAGCTTGAAGAGGTGCATCGCGGGATAGTGCACGCCAACGCCGATGCCGTGGTCGCGCATGCCGGCGATGAACTGGCCGCGCTCGATGCCCTCCGGCAGCACGACCTGGAACATGTGCCAGTTCGATTGCTCGAAGTCCTCGACCGGCAGCTCGCAATCCAGGGCGCGGTCCCAGCGCTGGAAATAGCGGCGGGCGAGGGCGCGGCGGCGCTCGGTGAAGCGCGCGAGATGGGGCAGCTGCCCAAGGCCGATGCGCGCGGCGACGTCCGTCAAGTTGAACTTGCCGCCGAGCACCTCGACTTCCATCGCGTCCTCGCCGGAGCGCACGACGCCCTGCAGGCGCAGCTGCTCGCAAAGCGGCACCAGCGCCTCATCGGGCAGCACCAGCGCACCGCCTTCGGAGGTGGTGATGTTCTTGTTGGCGTGGAAGCTGAAGGAGACCAGGTCGCCGAAGCTGCCGATGATTTTCCCGCGCCAGTTGGCGCCGAAGGCCTGGGCGGCGTCTTCGATCACGCGCAGGTGCTTGCGCTTGGCGAGCGCGTAGAGCGCGTCGCGATCGACGGGCAGGCCCGCGAGGTCGACCGGGATAATGGCCCGCGTTGCGGGCGTCACGGCTTTCTCGGCCGCCGCGAGATCGATGTTCCGCGTGCGCGGATCGACATCCACAAAGATCGGCCGAGCGCCGACTTCCAGCACCACGTTCGCGGTGGCGACCCACGAAAGCGGCGTGGTGATGACTTCATCGCCCTCGCCGACGCCGGCGAGCCGCAGCGCGATCTCCAGCGTCGCGGTCCCCGAATTGAAGCAGCGCACCGGCCGCCCGCCGCACAGCTTCGATAGCGCCGCCTCGAGCGCCTTGACCTGCGGACCCGACGTGATCCATCCGGAGCGCAGCACCTCGCCGACGCCGGTGATCGTGGCTTCGTCGATTTCGGGGCGGGTGAACGGCAGGAACGCAGCCATGGCCGATGATCTCACGGCTTTTTCACGATCGCGAAGGTCGGGCCGCGGGCCATCTCCCGCATCGGCACGCCGAGCTCGGCCGACAGGCGCTCGATGTCCGTCGTCGAAGAGACGAAGGCCCACGCGTCGGGCGCCGCGTTCCATGCCGCGGCGAAACTTTGAAAGTCCGCGATGAACTTATCCGGCTCCCAGGCAATCGCCACCGCGAGCTCATCGCGATGTCGCACCAGGGTGACAGTGCGCCGCAGGCTCCATGGAATCGTGTGATCGTACGTATCGACGCTGAACACCGTCGTTTCCCGCGGGATGGGCACCGGGAGCGCGCGAACGGTGGAAGCGGCGCTGAACCGGTCGGAGAGCGTGCGATGGCCGCCGAGGCCGACCTGCGCCGACACCAGACCGCCGAGCGCGATCGCGAGCGCGGCCGCCCCGACGTTTTCACGGCGGATGAAATAAAGCGCGGCGGCCGAGCCGGCCGCCATGATCAGCGCCGCGATGAGGAGCCAGGACGCATAGGCCGCATAAGGCCCGCGGCTGGCGAGGTGCTCGATCGCGAGGCCAACGCCGAGCGCGATCGGTATCAGGACGAGCGCCTGGAGCTTGATACTGCCGGCACTGAGCGCGCGCGCGGTGAGCACGGCGAGCGCGGGGAAGATCGGCAGGATGTAGGGCGGCAGCTTTGAGCCCGAAGCGGAGAAAAAGACGAGCACCACGAGCGCCCAGATCCAGAGCAGGAGCTCGGCGTCGGTTCTCGCCCTGATCGCCGCATAGGCGGCGCGGCCAAGCGGTGCAAGCCACGGCACGATGCCGGCGGCGAGCACC
>DATLDY010000286.1:0-20493 GCA_035525655.1 Burkholderiales bacterium | reverse complement strand
GAAGCCCGGCGCGATGAACTACGCGTCCTCCGGAAACGGCAGCACGCAGCATCTCGCCGGCGAAATGTTCAAGCAGCTCACCGGAACCGACATCGTGCACGTGCCCTACAAAGGCAGCGGCGACGCCATCAAGGATCTGCTCGGCGGCGTAGTGGCCATGAACTTCGACACCATGCCGCCGGTGCTGCCGCACATCCAGGCCGGCAAGTTGCGGGGCCTCGCCATTTCCACGCCCAAGCGCGTGCCGCAGCTCCCCGACGTGCCCACCTTCGAGGAAGAGGGCATCCGCGGCTTCGACGTCACCAACTGGTACGGCGTCATGGCGCCGGCCGGCACCCCGCGCGACATCGTCGCCAAGCTGAATGGCGACATCAACAAGGCGATGCAGATGCCGGAAGTGCGGGCTCGCCTGGAAGCGGTCGGCACGCAGCTGAACGAGCAAAGTCCGGCGCAGTTCGAAGCCTTCATGAAGGCCGAGGTCGCCAAATACGCGAAGCTCGTCAAAGACGCGAACATCCGGATCGAATAAGGAGCACGCAGATAATGAAGCCGATTAAAGCCGCCGCACGCGCTCTGCTGGGAACGGCCCTGGCGATTGCGGCCAGCACGCTGTGGGCGCAGAGCTGGCCGACCAAGCCGGTCACCATGATCAACCCCTTCGCCCCAGGGGGCGGCGTCGACGCCTTTGGCCGTCCGCTCGCCGCTTACCTGAGCAAAACGCTGAACCACCAATTCATCGTGGAAAACATGGCCGGAGCCGGTGGTACGGTGGGTGCCGCGAACGCCGCGCGACGTCCAGCCGACGGCTACAACTTTTTCATCGGTGCCGTGCACCACACGATTGCCGAAAGCCTGTACACGAAGCTGCCCTATTCGCTGGAAAAGGACTTCACGCCGATCACGGTGCTTGCGTACGTGCCGAACGTCGTAGTGATGCATCCCAAGCACGCCAACCTGAATTCGATCCGCGAGCTCATCGCCTATGCGAAGGCTAATCCGGGCAAGCTCAACTACGGCTCCGCCGGCAACGGAACCACGCACCATCTGGCGGGCGAGCTGTTCAAGACCATGACGGGCGTGGACATCACCCACATCCCTTACAAGGGAGCCGGGCCGATGATGACGGACCTGATCGCCGGCCAAGTCGACATGGCGTTCGACGGCATGAGCACTTCGGCCCCCATGATCAAGTCGGGCAGGTTGAAGCCGCTGGCCGTCACGACGACCCAGCGCTCGTTCGTGGCGCCGCAGGTGCCTACCATGCAGGAAGCCGGGTTGCCGAACTACGTTGTCACGACCTGGTATGCCCTCTGGGCGCCTCAGGGCACGCCGAAAGAAGTGCTGGACCGCATGTACTCGGAAACGGTGAAGGCATTGCAGTCACCCGAGCTGAAGGTGGTCTGGGAAGGCCAGGGCGCGACCGCGGGCGGCGAGGCGCCAGCGGAATTCGCCAAGCTAATCCATTCCGAGATCGCCAAGTGGGCGAAAGTCGTCAAGGACTCCGGCGCCAAAGTCGACAACTAGGTCAGATCACCTTCGCGGCGCGCAGCTCGGCGAGCTCCGCGTCCGTCTTCTGCAGGACCTCGCGCAGTACTTCTTCGGTGTGCTGACCCAGTAGCGGCGGCGCGCGGCGGTATTCCACCGGCGTCGCGGAGAAGCGCATCGGGCTTGCCACCATCGGCAGCTTTCCCGCCATTGGATGGTCGAGCTCGACGCGGATGCCGCGCGCCTTGACCTGCGGCTCGGCGAACACCTGAGCAATATCGTTGATCGGCCCATTCGGTACGCCCGCCTTCTCGAGAAGGTCCACCCATTCGGCGGTGGTGCGCTGCTTGAACACATCGCCGAGCAGCCGCGTCATCTCCGCCCGATTCTCCACGCGCTTGCCGTTACTCACGAAACGCGCGTCGGCGGCGAGCGCCGCTTGCCCCGCCGCTTCGCAGAACTTGCGGAACAGGTTGTCGTTGCCGCAGGCGAGGATGACGGCCCCATCTTTCGTCTTGAACGGCTGATAGGGAACGATGTTGGGGTGCAGGTTGCCGATGCGCCTGGGCGGCGTGCCGGTCGAGAAGTAGTTGGTGTTCTGGTAGGCGAGAAGCGCAATCTGCGAATCGAGGAGCGCGAGGTCGAGGTGCTGGCCCACGCCCGACTCCGCCCGATGAGCGAGCGCCGCACAGATGGCTATGGACGCGTACATTCCCGTGATGATGTCGGCGATCGGCACGCCCGCCCGCTGGGGGCCACCGCCCGGAGCGGTGTCCGGCTCGCCGGTCACGCTCATCATCCCGCCCATGCCCTGGATCATGAAGTCGTAGCCGGGCCGCTCGCGATACGGGCCGGTGTGGCCGAAGCCGGTGACGGAGCAATAGACGAGGCGAGGATTGACGGCGCGCAGATCCTCGTAGCCCAGCCCGTAGCGTGCCAGATCGCCGTACTTGTAATTCTCGATCAGGACATCGCTGCGGGCAGCCAGCTCGCGCGCGATGGCCTGTCCTTCAGGCGCCGCGATGTTGAGCGTGATGGATTTCTTGCCGCGATTCGCCGAGGTGAAGTAAGCGGAATCCTTCGTGTCGCGCCCCTGCGCGTCCTTTACCCAGGGGGGGCCGAAGGCGCGGGAATCGTCGCCGACGCCCGGGCGCTCGACCTTGATGACCTCGGCGCCGAGGTCGGCCATGTTCTGGCTCGACCACGGGCCGGCGAGCACCCGCGACAGATCGAGGACACGAATGTGCGAAAGAGGACCGGCCACGGGTTGCGTTCCTGAAGAAAAGGCCGCAGTTTAACGTGATGATCCGGCATATCGTGCTGTGGCGATTCAGCTCACCCGACGCAGACTTCGACGCAATCCGCACCGCGCTGTCCGCCCAGGTCGGGCGCATTCCCGGCCTGCTGCGCGTCGAAGTCGGGCGCAGCTTCAACAGCGGCCGCCGCGCAGTCGATTTCGCGCTGACCTGCGATTTCGACAGTCGCGACGCGCTGGCCGCGTATCACCGGCATGCCGCGCACATGGAGACGCGGGCCCTGGTGGATCCGCTCATCGCCGAGCATTGGATCGCGGACTACGAAATCT
This sequence comes from Burkholderiales bacterium, assembly GCA_035525655.1. Taxonomy (GTDB): domain Bacteria; phylum Pseudomonadota; class Gammaproteobacteria; order Burkholderiales; family SG8-39; genus SCGC-AG-212-J23. Next base: position 17,423 of record DATLDY010000286.1, on the reverse strand, counting down.
AGGTCACCAGACGCTGACCACCATGCGAACGGCGAATACGTACAGCAGGCACGCGAAGATGGTGCGCAAGCGCTTCACCGGCAGTCGATGGGCGAGCCGCGCGCCGAGCGGCGCGGCGAGCATGCTGGTCGTCACTACGAATACGAGCGCCGGCAGGTAGATGTAGCCCACGCTCAGCGCAGGCAGATCCGGCGTGCGCAGGCCGTTCAGCAAGTATCCCGCCGTGCCCGCGATGGCGATCGGCAGGCCGTTCGCCGCCGCCGTGCCGATGGCCCGCCGCAGCGGCACCTTGCACCATGCGAGGAATGGAATCGTCATGAAAGCGCCGCCGGCGGCGAGCAGGCTCGAGACCGCGCCGATCACCACCCCCGCGCCGAACAGTCCCGCCGCGCCGGGCAGTTCGCGGCTCCCGGGCGGTTTCAGATCGAGCAGGATCTGCGTCGCCGCGTAGAACACCAGCAGGGTAAAGCCGACAGCGAGCGGCCGCGTGGGGATCAGCCCTGCGATGAGCGCGGCGACGAACGACCCGGCCAGCATGCCCGGTGACATTGCGCGCGCGATCTTCCAGTCGACCGCGCCGTGCCCGTGATGGGCACGCATGCTCGCTATCGAGGTGAAAACCATCGCCGCGAGCGCGGTGCCAATCGCGAGATGAAGCACGTGCTCGGCGGGCAGGGCATGCGCGGTGAACACCCACACGAGCAGCGGTACCAGAAAGATACCGCCGCCGACGCCGAGCAGCCCGGCTGCGAAGCCCACAACGGCGCCGATCGCCAGATAGGCGAGCCATTCGCTCATGCTTGCAGGAGATGCGCGGCGATTTCGGCGAAGCCGGCGCCGGAGCTGGCGCCAGCAAGGTACTTCGGCGCGGCCGGCAGGCGGCCGGCAAAACGCTGCACGTTCGCCACACCGATCGAGTGCGGAAAGAATTCGAACATCGGCGCGTCATTCGGGGAGTCGCCGATATACGCGACTTCGGCGCGCGCAGCGTGCAACTCGACGTCAAAAAGCTCGCGGAATAGCTGGTGCGCCGTCGCCAGCTTGTCGTAGTCGCCGAACCAGCCGTTTACATGGATCGAGCTCAGCTTGGCGTGCAAGCCGGCGCTGCGCATTTGCTGCGCAATCCGCTCGGCGGCTTCGAGCGGCAGGGGCCGCACATCCTCGCAGTAGTCGATGGCCAGATCCGTTTCGCGATAGGACTGGTCGGATGCCAACGCGCAGCCCGGAACGGCAACGAGGACGGCTTGGCCGACCTCTGCCAGCCGCCGCCGGTTGCGCTCGCGCACTTCGGCTGTTTCGCGGTAGCGCTTTTGCAGGCGGTGGTCGGTAAAGGCGAAATAGAACGCGCCGTTTTCGCCGATCACGGCATCAACCGGCCACATGCGCGCGATGTGGTCACACCACCCCGCGGGCCGGCCGGTGACCGCCACGGTGCGCTTACCCGATTTCTTCAGCGCCTCGAGGGCGCCGTAGGCCTCGGCCGTCAGCTTGCCGCTGGTGGTGAGCGTCTCGTCGATGTCGAACAGCACCGCGCGTATCGGCCCCGCATCCAGATCGCCGATCGGCTTCACCGCCCGACGACCTGCGCAACGCGCTGGCGCTGCTGCTCGGTCATGTGCAGGCCGCACTTCGTGCGCCGCCAAAGCACGTCTTCCGCCGTGCTCGCCCACTCGCGCTCGAGAAAGTGGCGCACCTCGCGCTCGGTGAGGCCCGCGCCGAAATCCTCGCCCAGGTTGCCATCGCCGAGCACCTGCGGTGCTTCGGTGCCATGGCGCCGGAACGCGCCGCGCACTACCTGCTCAGGAAGCGCGCGATACTTCTCGAAAACGGCGTGGCGAGCCGCCGCGCGGCTCGCAAAGTCGCTTCCCGGAAGGGCAGTGCCCTCTGTCCACGCCGCCCTCATGGCAGGGAAGTACGTGCGCAGCTTGTCCACCGCTTGCTCGGCAAGCCGGCGGTAAGTGGTGATCTTGCCGCCGAAGACGGAGAGCACCGGAGCGGCGCCGGCTTCGTCATGGACGAGCAAGCTGTAGTCGCGCGTCACTGCGGAGGGATTCTCCTCGCCATCATCGTGGAGCGGCCGCACGCCAGCGTATCGCCAGCGCACGTTGCCGGCGTCCACCGGCTGCGCGAGATAGCGGCTCGCCGCCGCGCAGAGGTAGCGTACCTCCTCATCGCTCGGCTGCAGGCCCTGCGCTTCGGTGACCGGCACGTCGGTGGTACCGACCAGCGTGAACTCTTCCTCGAACGGAATCATGAACACCACGCGGCGATCGTCGTTTTGCAGGATAAAGGCGTGGTCGCCCTCATACAGCTTGGGCAGCACGACATGGCTGCCTTTCACCAGGCGCACGGAGTCGCGGCTTGGCTGGTGCAGGCGCTGGTCCAGCACTTCCTTCACCCACGGCCCCGCGGCATTGACCACCGCGCGCGCCGCAACCTCTTCGCCGTTGGAAAGTGCAGCGCGCCAGACACCGTCGCGGCGCTCGGCAGAGCGGCATTCGGTACGCACCAGGATGCGCGTGCCTCGGCGGCTCGCATCAACGGCATTGAGGACCACCAGGCGCGAATCGTCGACGCGGCAGTCGGAATAGACGAAGCCATGCTTGAGCCGCGATTGCAGGCCGGAGGAGTACGGGGGAGCGTCGAGCCGCACGGCCTGGGACGCCGGCAGCACCGAACGGCGGGCGAGATGGTCGTATAGGAAGAGGCCGGTGCGGATCATCCAACGCGGCCTGAGCTCTGCCACATGCGGCATCACGAAGCGCACCGGCCACGCGAGGTGGCCCGCCACCCTCAGCAGGATCTCGCGCTCGGCGAGAGCCTCGGCGACGAGGCGGAACTCATACTGCTCGAGGTAGCGCAGGCCGCCGTGGATCAGCTTTGACGAGGCCGACGACGTCGCGCCGGCGAGATCGCCGCGTTCCACGAGGACGGTAGACAGCCCTCGCCCCGCTGCGTCGCGCGCTATGCCGGCGCCATTGATGCCGCCGCCGATGACGAGGAGGTCGTAAATCACCGCGGCGCACTATAGCCGAATAGCACTCAATGCTATGGGGCTAGCGCGCCGCGGATGGGGTGACGCTATGTGTTGCTGCTGACCTTCTTCAACTGATCGAGCTTGACCACCTTCACCTCGGCATGCACCTTGGCCTGGCGGTCCTTCGCCTGCTGTTCCTTTGCCTGCTGGTGCTGACGGCGGATCTTTTCAAACGTCTTTTTTACGTCCGTATCGAAGCTCGGGCGGTAGCGGAAGTCGGAATCAAGGATATGTTTCATGCGGTCTCCTGCTTGGGCTTCGTCATTCTTCCAAAGGCCGGCCCGAGACATTGCAGAGCGGTTGTGGTCTTGGCGGACTATTGGGGCCCGGAGCCGGAAAGCTCGATCACGACAGGCGTCGTGAGACCGCGACGACGTCGCGCTAAGCGACTGCTGCGCTTACTTTTTTCGAAGCTTGCGAATCGCCGCCAACTGCGCGGCGAGCATCGCCAGCTCGCCTTCAACGGTCGCGATTTCCTGCTTGTCCTTCGCCGTGCGGCGCGCTTCCTCGGCGCGCTGCAGTGCTTCGGTGGCTTTGGCTTCGTCGAGGTCGGCGCCGCGGATCGCCGTATCGGCGAGCACGGTGATCACTTGGGGCTGCACTTCCAGGATGCCCCCGGCCACGAAAATGAGCTGCTCCTCGCCGCCACCGGCCGGTGTGATGCGTACCGCGCCAGGCTTGATGCGCGTGATGAGCGGCGTATGGCGCGGATAAATGCCGAGCTCGCCGGCCTCGCCGGGCAGGACGACGAATTCCGCCTCGCCGGAGTAGATCGCCTCCTCGGCGCTCACAACGTCGACGTGGATAGTGGCGTTGGCCATTACTTGAGCGTCTTAGCCTTCTCGAAGGCCTCCTCGATCGCGCCGACCATGTAGAACGCCTGCTCCGGCAGGGCGTCGCACTCGCCGTTGACGATCATGTTGAAGCCCTTGATCGTGTCCTTGAGCGAAACGTACTTGCCCGGCGTGCCGGTGAAGTTCTGCGCGACCGTGAACGGCTGCGACAGGAAGCGCTGGATCTTGCGCGCGCGAGCCACCGCCAGCTTGTCTTCCGGCGAAAGCTCGTCCATGCCGAGAATGGCGATGATGTCGCGCAGTTCCTTATAGCGTTGCAGCGTCGCCTGGACCGAGCGCGTCGTGTTGTAGTGCTCCTCGCCGATCGTGTTCGGATCGACCTGCCGCGAGGTGGAGTCGAGCGGATCCACCGCAGGATAGATGCCGAGCGAGGCGATATCGCGCGAGAGAACAACCGTGGCATCCAGGTGGCCGAACGTCGTCGCAGGCGAGGGGTCGGTCAGATCGTCGGCCGGCACGTACACGGCCTGGATGGAAGTGATCGATCCAGTCTTGGTCGAGGTGATGCGTTCCTGCAGCCGTCCCATTTCTTCTGCGAGCGTGGGCTGGTAGCCCACCGCCGACGGCATGCGACCGAGGAGCGCCGACACTTCAGTCCCGGCGAGCGTGAAGCGGTAGATGTTGTCGACGAAGAACAGAATGTCGCGGCCCTCGTCGCGGAAGTCTTCGGCCATCGTCAACCCGGTGAGCGCGACGCGCAGGCGGTTGCCCGGCGGCTCGTTCATCTGGCCGAACACCATCGCGACCTTGGACTCCTCGAGGTTGTCGAGCTTGACCACGCCGGCCTCGGTCATCTCGTGGTAGAAGTCGTTGCCTTCGCGGGTGCGCTCGCCGACCCCGGCGAACACCGAGAGGCCCGAGTGCTGCGTAGCGATGTTGTTGATCAGCTCCAGCATGTTCACCGTCTTGCCGACCCCGGCGCCGCCGAACAAGCCGATCTTGCCGCCCTTGGCGAAAGGGCAGATGAGGTCGATGACCTTGATACCGGTCTCGAGGAGCTCCACCGATGGCGAGAGCTCGTCGAATTTCGGTGCGATCTGGTGGATGGAGCGCTTCTTGGTCGACTTGATCGGGCCGACGTCGTCGATCGGGCGCCCCAGCACGTTCATGATGCGGCCGAGCGTTCCCTTGCCAACCGGCACCGAGATCGGGCCGCCGGTCGAGGTCACCTTCATGCCGCGGCGCAGGCCGTCGGACGAGCCGAGGGCGATGCAGCGCACCACGCCGTCGCCCAGCTGCTGCTCGACTTCGAAGGTTAGCTCCCTCTCGACCAGCGGGTTGTTCGGATCCTCGACGAGGAGGAGCGCGTCGTAGATGCCCGGCATGCTGTTGCGGTCGAACTGGATGTCCGTGACCGCGCCGATGCACTGGACGATGGTGCCCTGAGTCTTCGTATCTTGTGCTTGTGCCATGTGTGTCCTGCCTCTAGTCTTTTCGTTTAGACCGCGGCTGCGCCGCCGACGATTTCCGATAGCTCTTTGGTGATCGCCGCCTGCCGGTTCTTGTTGTAGATCAGCGTCAGCTCGTCGATCAGAGTGGCGGCATTGTCGGAGGCGGACTTCATCGCCACCATGCGGGCGGATTGTTCCGAAGCCATGTTTTCCGACACCGCCTGATAGATGATCGCCTCGATGTACCGGGTCATCACCTGGTCGAGCACGGCGCGCGCCTCCGGCTCGTAGAGGTAGTCCCACACCGTCTCGGGCGCGCCCAGGCGCTCCCCGGAAAGTGGCAGCACCTGCTCGATCACCGGCTCCTGCTTCATGGTGTTGATGAAGCGCGTGTAGCCGAGCATCAGGCGGTCGAAGCGGTCGGTGGTATAGCCGTCCAGCATGACCTTCACGGCGCCGATCAGCTTGTCCATCTGGGGCCGGTCGCCGAGCTGGACGACGTGCGAGGCGATCTTCGCGCCCAGGCGCTGCATGAAGCCGAAGCCCTTGTTGCCGATGGCGCAGACCTCGATCTCTTCGCCCTGCGTCTGCCATTCCTTGTACTGCGCGAGCACCAGCCGCAGCAGGTTGGTATTGAGCGCCCCGCAAAGGCCCTTGTCGGTCGTGATGACGATGATGCCCACGCGCTTCACGGAATCCCGGTCGACCAGGAACGGATGGCGATACTCGGGATTGGCGTGCGAGATGTGCGCCGCCACGTTGCGGATCTTCTCGCCGTATGGGCGCGCGTGGCGCATGCGCTCCTGCGCCTTGCGCATCTTGGACGCGGCGACCATCTCCATTGCCTTGGTGATCTTCCGGGTGTTCTGCACACTCCGGATCTTCATCCTGATTTCTTTGGTACCCGGCATTAGAAAGAGCCGTTCTTCTTCCAGTCCTCGATCGCGCTCTTCAGCGCCTTCTCGTCCTCGGCGGAGAGATCCTTCTTATCCTCCATCGACTTGACGAGGGAGGCGTACTTGCTCTTCATGTGGTCGCGCATCGACTTCTCGGCGCTCAGCGCCTTCTTGACGTCGATCGCATCGAAGTAGCCGTTGTTTACCGCAAACAACGTCAGCGCCATTTCCCACACCTGGAGCGGCGAGTACTGCGGCTGCTTCATCAGCTCGGTGACCATGCGGCCGCGCTCGAGCTGCTTGCGGGTCGCTTCATCGAGGTCGCTGGCGAACTGGGCGAATGCGGCAAGCTCGCGATATTGGGCGAGGGCGAGGCGCACACCGCCGCCCGTGTCGCGCCGCTTCATGATCTTGGTCTGCGCCGCGCCGCCGACTCGAGATACCGAGACGCCGGCGTTGATGGCGGGCCGGATGCCGGCGTTGAACAGATCGGTCTCCAGGAAGATCTGGCCGTCGGTGATGGAGATCACGTTGGTCGGCACGAACGCGGTAACGTCGCCGGCCTGCGTCTCGATGACCGGCAGCGCGGTCAGGGAGCCCGTTTTACCCTTCACCGCGCCCTTAGTGAATTTCTCGACGTAATCGGGATTCACCCGCGCGGCGCGCTCGAGCAGGCGCGAGTGCAGATAGAACACGTCGCCGGCCTGCGTCTCGATCACCGGCAGGGCGGTGAGCGAGCCGGTCTTGCCCTTGACCTGACCCTTGGTGAACTTCTCGACGTAATCGGGGTTCACACGCGCGGCGCGCTCGAGCAGCCGCGAATGCAGGTAGAAGACATCGCCCGGATACGCTTCGCGACCCGGAGGCCGGCGCAGCAGCAATGACACCTGCCGATAGGCCCATGCCTGCTTGGTCAGGTCGTCGTAAATGATGAGCGCGTCCTGGCCGCGATCGCGGAAGTATTCGCCCATGGTGCATCCGGAATACGGCGCGATGTATTGCATCGCCGCCGATTCGGAAGCGGAAGCTGCGACGATGATGGTGTAGGCCATCGCGCCGTGCTCCTCGAGCTTGCGCACCACGTTGGCGATGGTCGAGGCCTTCTGGCCGATGGCGACGGAGACGCAGAAGAGGTCCTTGCCCTTCTGGTTGATGATGGTGTCTACCGCCACCGCGGTCTTGCCCGTCTGGCGGTCGCCGATGATCAGCTCGCGCTGGCCGCGGCCCACCGGCACCATCGCGTCGATGGCCTTGAGGCCGGTCTGCACCGGCTGCGACACCGACTTCCTCGCGATCACCCCCGGAGCGACCTTCTCGATCGGCTCGGTCATCTTGGCGTTCACCGGGCCCTTGCCGTCGATCGGCTGGCCGAGGGAATTCACCACCCGCCCGATCAGCTCGGGGCCGACCGGCACCTCCAGGATGCGGCCGGTGGACTTGACCGTATCGCCCTCGGAGATGTGCTCGTAGGCGCCCAGCACCACCGCACCCACCGAGTCACGCTCGAGGTTGAGCGCCAGGCCGAACACGTTGCCGGGGAATTCCAGCATCTCGCCCTGCATCACGTCGGCGAGGCCGTGGATGCGGCAAATGCCGTCGGTCACCGAGATCACCGTGCCCTCGTTGCGCTTCTCGGCGGCAACCTGGAGGTTCTGGATCTTGGACTTGATCAGCTCGCTGATTTCGGAAGGGTTGATCTGCATTTCTTGACTCCTGGGCCGGTCGCTCGACGCGGCGGATTAACGTGTCAGCGCCGCGGCCATCTGGGCCAGGGCGTCTCGGACGGATGCATGGATGACCTGGTCGCCGACCTGCACGCGCGCCCCGCCCAGCAGCTGCGGGTCCACGTCCAGCTCGGCCTCGATCTTCTTGCCGTAGCGCTTTTCCAACGCCACCACGATCTCGGAACGCTGCTCCTCGGTGAGCGGCAGCGCGCTGGTGATGCGCGCGCGCAGCACCTTCTCGTGCTCGTGCTTGAGCTCCTCGAACTGCTCGGCGATCGAGCCCACGAGGGCGTCGCGGTGGTTGTCGATGAGGATCGCCACCAGCTGCTTCAGCTCGTCGACCAGCGTGTCGCCGGCGATCGCCGCGAACAGGTCCTTCTTCTGCTGCGGGCTCACCTTGGGGTTGCCGAGCACCGAATGCATGCCCTCGTCCCGCGCGGCAGCGGCAAGGAGGGCCACGCCTTCGGCGACATCGGCCAGGTTGCCTTTCTGCAGCGAGGCCCGGAAGAGCGCCTCGGCATAGGGACGGGCGACGGTGGCGATCTCAGCCATGGCTCAGAGCTGCGCCTTCAGCTGGTTCAGCATGTCGGCGTGGGCGCGGGCGTCGACCTCGCGGCGCAGGATCTTCTCGGCGCCCGAGACCGCGAGGGCGGCAACCTGCTCGCGCAGTTGCTGCTTGGCAGACTGCACTTCCTGCTGGATCTGCGCGTTGGCGGCGGCAAGCAAGCGCTCGCCTTCGCTGCGGGCCTGGGACTTCGATTCCTCGACGCGCTGGGTGGCGGACTTCTCGGCGGCGACCACGATCTCCTGCGCACGCGCACGCGCCTCGCGAAGGATCGAGTCCTTCTGCTTCTCGGCGTCGGCGAGGGCGGAGCGGCCGCGCTCTGCTTCGGCGAGGCCGTCGGCGATGGTCTTGCGGCGGGCTTCGATCGCGCGCAGCAGCGGCGGCCACACCACCCTCATGGTGAAGACGATGAGGAGGATGAACGCCGCGGCCTGGGCGAACAACGTGAAGTTGAGATTCATGAGGCTTCCCTGTCGAGCGGTCGCGTACCTTAGATGAAGCGCGTGATCAGGGGGTTGGCGAACGCGAAGAACATCGCGAGGCCGACGCCGATGATGAACGACGCGTCGATCAGGCCGAGCAGCAGGAAGACCTTCGCCTGCAGCTGGGGCATGAGCTCGGGCTGGCGCGCCGCGCCTTCGAGGAAGCGGCTGCACATGATGCCGACGCCCACGCAGGCGCCAAGGGCGCCCAGGCCGATGATGAGGCCGATGCCGACGCCGGTGTACGCCTGGATCATGGCGATCATTTGAAGCTTGTCCATTCTCGTTTTCCTTTCGGTGAACTTTGGGTGATGAGTGAGGTGGTGCGGGCCTAGTGGCCCTCGTGCGCCATCTGGATGTAGACGATGGTGAGCATCATGAAGATGTAGGCCTGCAGCAGCACGATGAGGATGTGGAAGATCGCCCATCCGAGGCCGAGGACCACGGCCGCGGCGGTGCCGACCAGGCCTACGGCGGCCATGAGCCACAGCAGCAGGAAGATGATCTCGCCGGCGTACATGTTCCCGAAGAGCCGCAGCGAGTGCGACAGCGGCTTGGACACGTACTCGACGATATTGAAGAGGAAATTGAGCGGCCAGAGCAGCGGGTTCGACCCGAACGGCGCGCAGAAGAGCTCGTGGATGAAACCGCCCACGCCCTTCACCTTGACCGCGAATCCGATCATGAGCGCCCACACCGTGAGCGCCAGTGCGAAAGTGGTGTTCACGTCCGCGGTGGGCACGATGCGGAAACCGTGCTCCGCGTGCGGCAGCTTGCTGGTGAACCAGGCGATGATGTCCACGGGCAGGAAGTCCATGGAGTTCATCAGGACCACCCAGACGAACACCGTGAGCGCGAGCGGTGCCACGAACTTGTTGCGGTCGCCGTGGAAGATGCCCTTCACCTGGTCGTCGATGAAGTCGAACAGCAGCTCGACGAAGGCCTGCCGCCTGGTGGGCACGCCCGAGGTCGCGCCGCGCGCCACCCACCAGATGAAGCCGATGCCGAGCAGCCCCAGCAGCACCGACACGATCAGGGTGTCGACGTGGAGCGTCCAGAAGCCGCCCTCGCTTCCGAGGGGCTTCGCGAAGAACGTGAGGTGGTGACCGATGTATTCGGAGGGGTTCTGGTACGAGGCGGCCATGCTGGATCCGGATTCGTTGCTGTGCCCGCTGCGCGGGTCGTTCGTGCTACCTGCCGTCGCGGACCGCTATCGCCGCCGCGAATACTGCCACCGTGACCACGAACGACGCGAGGAAGGCCGCGTGCACGATGTCCTTGTAGTTCGCCAATACCGCAATCAGCAGCGCCACGATGGTGAGGACCTTCATGCCCCAGGCCCGGAACAACGTGCGCAGCGCTTCTCCCGCGGTACGCGCCTCGCCCTGCGATACCCGCCAGCCGTAGACCCACCCGGCCGCGACGTTGATGGCTCCCCCGAGGGCGGCTGAAACCGCGCCCTCCTTGCCCCAGAGGAGCATTGCCACCATCGTGAGCGCCGCCGTGGCGATGAGCTGCCACTTGAGCACGGTGCGGATGGGCCGAAGCTGGGGACTGAATTCCATCTCGGGCCCGCGAAGCGAAACCATTCGATTATAGCGTTTGGCGCGGGGCCGGGTCAAAGATTGCCGCAGCGCAGCATCCAGCTACAGCGCCTATCCCCGCTTGAAGCGTTTCACCAGGCCCTGCAGCTCGTCCAGGCTCGAATACTCGATCACCACGGAGCCGCGCCCTTCGCGCCGGGGCTTGAGGTGCACCGTCGCGCCGAGCGATTCCGCGAGCTCGTCCTGCAGGCGCCGGCTATCCGGATCGAGGGGATTTGCCGCCGCGCGGGCCGCGGGCGCAACGCTCGCCTGCTGCACCAGGCGCTCGGTCTCGCGCACCGAAAGCCCGCGGGCCGCCACCTGCTCAGCGACTTCGACCTGCCGCGCCCGCGACAAGGAAAGCAACGCGCGCGCGTGCCCCATGTCGATACGGCCGTCCTGCACCATCTCCTGCACGGCGGAAGCAAGCTCGAGGAGGCGCAGCAGGTTGGTGACGCCGGCCCGTGAGCGTCCGATGGCGCCGGCCACTTCCTCGTGGGTAAGCTTGAATTCGTCGATGAGGCGTTTGAGGCCGCGCGCCTCCTCGAGTGGATTCAGGTCCTCCCGTTGGATGTTCTCGATGAGGCCGATGCCGAGCGCGGCTTCGTCGGGCACTTCGCGGATCACCGCGGGCACGCGCTCCAGGCCGGCGATGCGCGCGGCGCGCCAGCGGCGCTCGCCTGCGAGAATCTCGTACTGCGACGGACCGACGGGCCGCACCACGATCGGCTGGATCACGCCGCGGACGCGGATCGAGTCCGCAAGCTCGGCGAGGGACTTCTCGTCCATGCGCGTTCGCGGCTGGTACTTACCGGGACGCAGCGCGCCGACCGGCAACTGCGCGAGCTCCTCGTCCTGGCGTGGCTTGGTGTTGCCGCCCAGGAGCGCGTCCAACCCGCGGCCCAGGCCCTTTTGACGCGTCATGCCTACGCCGCCTCCTTCACTTTGAATCCATTGCGCCCGAGGAGCTCGCGCGCGAACTCCAGGTGCGCCAGCGCGCCCTTGGAAGCGGGGTCGTGCAGCAGCACCGGCTTGCCGAAGGACGGCGCCTCGGCGATGCGGATGTTGCGGGGGATCACCGTATTGAAGACCTTGTCGCCGTAATGGCGCTTCAGCTCGTCCGACACCTGCACCGTGAGCGTGCTGCGCGGGTCGTACATCGTGCGCACCAGCGCCTCGATCTCGATGCGCGGGTTCAGGTTCTGCTTCACTTTGCGAAGCGTCCCCACCAGGTCGGACAGGCCTTCCAGCGCGTAGTACTCGCATTGCATCGGGATGATCACCGCATCGGCCGCGGCGAAGCCATTGACCGTGAGCATGTTGAGGGCCGGCGGGCAATCGATCACCACGAAGTCGTAGCGCTTGGCGCCCTCGACGATCGCATCGTGCAGCCGGTATTCGCGCCGCTCGATGTCGATCAGCTCCACCTCGGCGCCCGCGAGGTCGCGGTTCGACGGCACGATGTCGTAGTGGCCTTCGCAATTCACTGCTGCCTGTTCGAGCGTGCACTGGCCGAGCAGCATGTCGTACACGGTCCGTTCACAGGCGGATTTGTCGATGCCGCTGCCGGTGGTCGCGTTCCCCTGGGGATCCAGGTCCACCAGCAGCACGCTGCGGCCGTAGTGCGCCATGCTCGCCGACAGGTTCACCGCAACCGAAGTCTTGCCCACGCCGCCCTTCTGGTTGGCGATCACGAAGATGCGCGCCATCACGCGGCCTCGATCAGGACGAGGTGGCGCTTGGCGTCGAGGGACGGCACCTTCAGTTCGACCACTTGCGAAACCCTGTGGGAAGCCGGCACCCGTGCGATCTCGTCATAGGGATAGACGCCCTTCATGGCGAGGAAACGGCCCGTGGGCGCCGCGAGGTGCGTCGCCTGGGCAACGAAATCGTTGAGCTCGGCGAAGGCTCGCGATACCACGGCGTCGAAACGCTGCGCGGGTTTCCACTGCTCCACGCGCTCGCACACCACTTCCACGTTCGCGAGTCCAAGCTCCGTGCGTGCCTGCTCGAGGAAGGCGCATTTCTTGTGGCTCGAATCCAGCAACGTGACGTGCATGTCCGGGCGCGCGATCGCGATCGGTATGCCGGGGAAACCGGGGCCGGTGCCGACGTCCACCACGCTTCGTGCGGCAGCCAGGTGCGGCAGGAGCGACAGGCTGTCGAGCACGTGCAGCGTCACCATCTGCTCGGGCTCGCGAACGGCGGTGAGGTTGTGAACGCGGTTCCACTTCTCGATGAGGCTGAGGTGGCTCGCCATTCTCTCGCCCGCAGCGGGTGAGAGATGTAAGCCCAGCGTCGATGCGCCGGCGAGGATGCGTTCCGCCACGCTCATGCGCTGCGCTCCACGGCCGCTACGCTCGACGCGCGGCGCTTCAGGTGCACCAGCAGCAGCGAGATCGCGGCGGGCGTGACTCCCTGGATGCGTGAAGCCTGCCCGAGAGTTTCAGGCCGCTGCTGCGAGAGCTTCTGCTGCACCTCCTTGGAAAGGCCTCGCACCGCGCCGTAGTCCATATCCCGCGGGATGGCCAACTGTTCCTGGGCGAGTTGGCGCGTCACTTCCTCGTTCTGGCGTTCTATATACCCGGCGTACTTGGCCGCGATTTCCACCTGCTCACGCACCGCTGGGTCCGCGGGCGCGACTTCAGGCATCCACGGGCGAAGGGCTTCATACGAGACATTGGGGCGGCGCAGTAGATCGAAGAGCGAATGCTCGCGATCCAGTCTTTGTCCAAGTATAAGTATTTGATTTGCCTCGGAAATTTTTGATGGCTGGGCGAAGGTGGCGCGCAGCCGGGCGCTGTCCGCCTCGATCGCGTCGCGTTTCTCGCAAAAGCGGGTCCAGCGCGCGTCATCGACGAGGCCGAGCTTGCGACCCGCTTCGGTGAGGCGCAGGTCCGCGTTGTCTTCGCGCAGTTGCAAGCGATATTCGGCGCGGCTGGTGAACATCCGGTAAGGCTCCGAGACCCCTCGGGTCACCAGGTCGTCCACCAGCACCCCCAGGTAGGCCTCGTCACGGCGCGGGCACCAGCCGGCTTCGCCCCGCACCAGCAACGCCGCGTTGAGCCCCGCCAGCAAACCCTGGGCAGCGGCTTCTTCGTATCCAGTGGTCCCGTTGATTTGCCCCGCGAAGAACAGGCCCGCGATGGACTTGGTCTCGAGCGTGGACTTGAGCGCGCGCGGGTCGAAGTAGTCGTACTCGATCGCGTACCCGGGCCGCAGGACGTGGGCGCGCTCGAGACCCGGAATCGAGTGCACCAGGTCGAGCTGCACGTCGAAGGGAAGGCTGGTGGAAATCCCGTTGGGATAGAACTCGTGGGTATCGAGGCCCTCGGGCTCGAGGAAGATCTGGTGCGAGGACTTCCCCGCGAAGCGGTGGATCTTGTCCTCGATGGACGGGCAATAGCGCGGACCCACGCCCTCGATCACCCCGGTGAACATCGGCGAGCGGTCGAGTCCGCCGCGGATCACGTCGTGGGTGCGCTCGTTGGTATGGGTGATCCAGCAGCTCACCTGGCGCGGGTGCATGGCGCGCGTGCCGAGGAACGAGAACACCGGCTCGGGGCGGTCGCCGGGCTGCTCCTCGAGGCGTGAGAAATCGATGCTGCGCCCGTCGATTCGGGGTGGCGTCCCGGTCTTGAGGCGGCCCACCGGCAGGTTGAGCTCGCGCAGCCGTGCCGCCAGCGAAATGGAAGGCGGATCGCCGGCGCGGCCGGCGCCGTAGTGGTTGAGGCCCACATGAATGAGGCCCCCCAGGAAGGTGCCCGCGGTGAGCACCACGGCGTCCGCGTGGAAGCGTGCCCCCATGGCGGTCACGGCTCCGGCGACCCTATCGCCGTCGAGGATCAAATCGTCCACCGATTGCTGGAACAGCCACAGGTTCGCCTGGGCCTCCAGGCGGCGGCGAATGGCGGCGCGGTAACGCACCCGGTCGGCCTGGGCGCGGGTCGCGCGCACTGCCGGGCCCTTGCTGGCGTTGAGGGTACGGAACTGGATCCCGGCTTCGTCGGTGGCAATCGCCATCGCCCCGCCCAGGGCGTCCACTTCCCGGACCAGGTGACCCTTGCCGATTCCGCCGATGGAGGGGTTGCAGGACATCTGCCCGAGCGTTTCGATGGCGTGCGTGAGCAGCAACGTGCGCGCGCCGGTGCGCGCGGCGGCCAACGCCGCCTCGGTGCCGGCGTGACCGCCGCCGACGACGATGACTTCGAAGCGCTCGGGAAAATTCATGGCTCGGGATGGAAAACGCCCCGCGGCCGTGCCGCGAGGCGAAAAGCGAATTCTACGGGAAACGGCGCTTCTGCCCTACCCCGTTCCACGTGGAACATCCGGTGTCGCATGCCGCTATTGATGTTCCACGTGGAACCCCGCGCAGTCACTTCCCGATGCAGAAGCTCGAAAAGATCGCGCCGAGGAGGTCGTCCGCGCTGACTTCCCCGGTGATGCTGCCCAAGGCAGCTTGGGCTAGGCGCAGTTCTTCGGCTTTCAATTCAAAGGCTTGAGTGGTCGAAGCAAGCGCTAACGCCGCCTGCGCCGCGCGCAGAGCTGTCAGGTGGCGCTCCCGAGCCATGAATAGGCCCTCGCCATGGGGCTTCCACCCGGCCGCTTCCAGCAACCAACTTTCCAACGCATCGACACCGGCCCCGGTAAGCGCCGACGTTGCGAAAACGGGGCAACCGGCGGCCGCGCTTCGTCCTGGCGTGTGGCCGGTCAAGTCGGCCTTGTTGATCACACGAGCGATGGGCATCTCCGCCGGCACGCGAGCGATCAACTCCGCGTCGCTGCGCGCACCGTCCTCGGAGTCGCTCACGAACAGCACGGCTCCCGCGGAATCCACCGCACGCCACGACCGTTCGACCCCCAGGCGCTCCACCTCGTCCGTGGCCTCCCTGAGCCCGGCGGTGTCGACCAGGTGGATCGGCACACCCTCGAGGCTGATGGTGGCGCGAACATAGTCGCGCGTGGTCCCCGCGATCGCGGTCACGATCGCGATCTCCTCGCCCGCCATGCGGTTGAGGAGGCTGGATTTGCCGACGTTGGGGCGGCCGATGATCACGACCGTGAGCCCTTCCCGCAGCACGACTCCCTGGGCAGCGCTGGAGATGATCCCGTCGAGGGTCCTTTGCAGCGACGCGAGCTTGCGCGCCTGCGCGGCGATGTCGTCCGGGTCGATCTCTTCCTCGGGGAAGTCGATGCACGCCTCGACGTGGACTCGCAGTTCCATGAGGCCTGCGACCAGCGCGTGGATGCGACGCGAAAACTCACCCGCGAGCGACCGGGCCGCGCTGCGTGCCGCCTCTACGCTGGAGGCGTCGATCAAGTCCGCGACGCTTTCCGCCTGCGCGAGATCGAGCCGCTCGTTGAGGAAGGCGCGCCGGGTGAACTCCCCGGGCTGCGCGATGCGCGCACCCAGCTCCACGCAGCGGCGCAACAGCATCTGCATCACCAGTGGCCCACCATGACCCTGAAGCTCGAGGACGTCCTCGCCGGTGTACGACCCGGGCGCGGGAAAGAAGAGCGCGAGGCCGCGATCGATGGCCGCCCCCGTGGCATCGGTGAAATCCACGAGGTGCGCCCGTCGGGGCGGCGGCACGGCGCCGATCATCCGCTCGGCGAGGGCGCGCACGCCGCTGCCGGACACGCGAACCACCCCGATCCCCCCGCGCCCGGGAGGCGTGGCGACCGCGGCGATGGTCTCGCCGCCGCCTAGCGGCGCGCGGCTTTCGCCTTCGCCTCTTTTTCCAGGGTGCGGTTGATGTGCCACTGCTGCACGATCGAAAGCAGGTTCTGCACGACCCAGTAGAGAACCAGCCCCGAAGGGAAGAACAGGAAGAACACGCTGAAGACGATGGGCATCATCAGCATCACCTTGGCCTGCACCGGGTCGGCGGGCTGCGGGTTGAGCTTCGTCTGCACGAACATCGACACCGCGTAGATCACGGGCAGGATGAAGTACGGGTCCGGCGCCGAAAGGTCCTGGATCCAGCCCAGCCACGGCGCGTGCCGCAGCTCGATGGAAGCGAGCAGGACCCAGTAGAGCGCGATGAACACCGGGATCTGCACCACGATCGGCAGGCAGCCGCCGAGCGGGTTGATCTTCTCGGTGCGGTAGAGCTCCATCATCGCCTGGTTCATCTTCTGGCGATCTTCCCCGTAGAGCTGCTTCAATTTCTCCATCTTGGGACCGAGCACCTTCATCTGCGCCATCGAGCGGCCGGCCTTCGCGTTCAGCGGATAGAACACCAGCTTGATGAGGACCGTGAGCAGGATGATCGACCAGCCCCAGTTGCCGACGAGGCCATGGATCCACTTGAGGATCCAGAAGAGCGGCGCCGCGAGCACATAGAGCCAGCCGTAGTCGACGACGAGGTTCAGGCCGGGCGCGACCTTCTCCAGGGTGTCGGTCTCCTGGGGGCCGACGTACAGCGGCACGGTCACCGTCGCCGCCGCGCCGGGCGCCACGGTGCCGACGGGGACCTTCACCCCGGCGGTGAAGCGATTGTCCGCGACCTTGCTGGTGTAGTACTCCCGTGCCACGCCATCCTGGGGCAGCCAGGCCGAAACGAAGTAGTGCTGGACCATCGCGAGCCATCCGTCCTTCGCCTGCTTCGGATGCGTGGCCTTGCCTTTCGCGATGTCGTCGAACCCCACCTTGAGGAATTTGGACTCCGCGGTGTACACCGCGGGGCCGGTGAACGTGGTGACGCCGGCGAATGCGCTCGTTTGCGCCGCTTCCTCGCTGGGGGCGTTCGGGTCGCGCATGAACTGGAAGTACGCCGTGGGTGAGATCGGCTGCGCGGAACGGTTGGCGACCTCGTAGGCCACATCGATCAGGTACGAGCCGCGGTGGAAGACGAATTTCTTCGTGACCTGGGCGCCGTTGGCGTCGAG
>DATLDY010000282.1:0-7450 GCA_035525655.1 Burkholderiales bacterium | reverse complement strand
GAGCTTCACCTCGCGCGCGGCGGCGACGATGCCGGTGGCGATGGTGTCGCACTTCATGATGCCGCCGAAGATGTTCACCAGGATGGCTTTCACCTTCTTGTTCGACAGCATGATCTTGAACGCCGCGGTCACGCGCTCGGCCGTGGCGCCGCCGCCGACGTCGAGGAAGTTGGCCGGCGAGCCGCCGTAGAGCTTGATGGTGTCCATGGTCGCCATGGCGAGCCCGGCGCCGTTCACCATGCAGGCGATCTCGCCGTCGAGCGAGATGTAGTTCAGCTCGTACTTCGAGGCCTCGATCTCGAGCGGATCCTCTTCGTCGAGGTCGCGCATCGCCACGATCTCGGGATGGCGAAAGAGCGCGTTGTCGTCGAAATTGAGCTTCGCATCCAGCACCACCACGCGGCCGTCGCCGGTCAGGATGAGCGGATTGATCTCGGCTAGCGACGCGTCGGTCGCCTCGAAACACTTGTATAGCGCCTTGAAGATGGCGCGGCCCTGCGCCACGGCCGACTCCGGGATGCCGATGCCGAGGGCGATCTCGTCCGCGTCGGCGTCGGACAGGCCCTGCGCCGGGTCGATGAACACCTTCTGGATCTTCTCGGGCGTCTTCGCCGCGACTTCCTCGATGTCCATGCCGCCTTCGGAGGAAGCCATCAGCACGACTTTCTGCGTGCCGCGATCGACCACCATGCCGACGTACATCTCCTTCTTGATGTCGGCGCCTTCCTCGATGAGAAGGCGCCGCACCTTCTGGCCTTCGGGGCCGGTCTGGTGGGTCTTGAGCTGCATGCCCAGGATGGCCGAGGAAAGCTTTTTCACTTCGGCGAGCGACTTGGCCACCTTGACGCCGCCGCCCTTGCCGCGGCCGCCGGCGTGGATCTGCGCCTTCACCACCCACACCTTGCCGCCGAGCTTCTCGGCGGCCTGCACCGCCTCGTCCACGCTCATCGCGGCAAAGCCGCGCGGCGTGGGCATGCCGTACTCGCGGAAGATCTGCTTGCCCTGGTATTCGTGGATCTTCACGCTGCTTTCTCCCGGTGCCACTTCGGATAAAAGAGCCTTACGGTCTCGGTGGTGGTCTCCAGCGCATGGCACTGGTCGAGCTGGAAAGGCTTCTGGCCGTCGTCCTCTTCTTCCTTGCGCTCGCCGGCGAACGTCTGGATCGCCGCGGTGGGCAGCCCGGCCAGCATTTCGGTGAGGTGCGTGCATCCCCTCACGTTGCCGAGGAGCTCCCAGGTCTTTTTCCGAAACCCCCGGGTGAGGTTGAGGCCGATCAGCTTGCGGTACGCGGGCGGGATTTTTTCGCACCCGTTCGGATACGGGATGGCGTCCATGGCGGCGAGCGCATCGACGACGGTGAAGTTGCGATCGATCGTCACGCGGATCCACATGTCGTGGATCGGCTGGCCGGCTCGGCGCACGCCGGTCTTCAGCTGGTAGTCGTGGTTTTTCGTGTCGAGCAGATGCGCTTCGATGTCCCAGAGCCCGTCGGCGCGTTTGTAGCCTTCATAGCGCACGCGCCGTGTGTGGGTGAGCTCGCGCTCGACCTCGGAAACCGGGAGGGGCATGGGCGCGGATTCTAGCATCGCACCTTGCTAGACTTTTCCCTTGCGCTACGTCCTCGCCCTCGACCAAGGCACCACCAGCTCCCGCGCCATCCTTTTCAACGAGGAAGGCCTGCCCGTGTCGATAGCGCAGCGCGAGTTCCGGCAGATTTTTCCGCAGCCGGGGTGGGTCGAGCACGATCCGAAGGAGATCCTGCGCACGCAGCGCGATACGGCGCACGAAGCGGTGCGCCAGTCGCGCGCGACGGTGAACGACATCATGGCGGTCGGCATCACCAACCAGCGCGAGACGACGCTGCTGTGGGACCGCCAGACCGGCGAGCCGCTGCATAACGCGATCGTGTGGCAGGACCGCCGCACAGCGCAGATGTGCGCCGAGCTGAAGGAAGTCGGGGCGGAAAGCCTGGTGCGCGAGCGCACCGGATTGGTCATCGATCCGTATTTCAGCGGTACGAAGCTCGCCTGGCTCCTCGACAACATCCCCGGGGCGCGCAGGCGCGCCGAGCGCGGCGAGCTCGCCTTCGGCACGATCGACACCTGGCTCGTGTGGCACCTGACCGGCAATCGCACGCACGTGACCGACCCGTCGAATGCCTCGCGCACGCTGCTCTTCAACATCCACATGAACGACTGGGACCCGGAGCTGCTCGAGCTCCTGCGCGTGCCGCGGGCGATCCTGCCGGATGTCCATCCCTCGGCGCACGCCTTCGGCATGCTCCCGGCCGGCTTCCTGGGCGAGCCGCTGGTCATCGGCGGCATCGCCGGTGATCAGCAGGCAGCGATGTTCGGGCAGATCTGCCACCGGCCCGGCACCGCGAAGAACACGTACGGCACCGGCTGCTTCATGCTGCTGCACACCGGCGATCGCGTCGTCGATTCCAAGCACGGGCTCGTTTCCACCTCCCTCGCGCAGGTACGCGCAAGCGAGTATGCGCTCGAGGGCAGCGTCTTCATCGGCGGCGCGGTGGTGCAGTGGCTGCGCGACGAGCTGCAGTTTTTTTCATCGTCATCTGAAATAGAGAAGCTCGCCGCCAGCTGCCTCGACTCGGGCGACGTGTACCTGGTGCCGGCGTTCACTGGGCTGGGCGCGCCCTACTGGGATCCGCACGCGCGCGGCGCGCTGCTCGGCATCACCCGCGGCACCTCACGCGCGCATATCGCGCGTGCCGCGCTGGAATCGATCGCCTACCAAAGCGCCGAGGTGCTGGATGCGATGCAGAAGGACGCGGGCCAGCCGCTGAGCGAGCTGCGCGTCGATGGCGGCGCGGCGGCGAACGATCTCTTGATGCAGTTCCAGGCGGATCTCCTCGGCGTGCCCGTGCTGCGACCGAAGGTGCTGGAGACCACCGCGCTCGGTGCGGCCTATCTCGCCGGGCTCACCGTCGACCTGTGGAAGTCGCGCGACGAGCTCGCGGCGCACTGGAAGCTCGACCGGCGCTTCGAGCCAAACATGGACCGCAAGGTTGCCGAAGCGAAGCTGGCGCGGTGGAGAGAAGCGGTCAGCCGCACGCGCGGCTGGGCGACTAGCGGCCCCGGCGGATAAATTCCAGCACTTCGCGGCCCAGCGCGTCATCGGCCGTGTTGAACTGGTAGACCTCGGAGAGGTGGTTGTGCTTCTCCAGGCGCGTGAAGCGCGGGCAGGCACGGTCACGCTCGCAGAGCGCGGCGAGGAGCATGGCGCCCTGCGTGTCGAGATCCGGGTTCTCGTACTCGGAAATGACGATGAAGGTCGGCAGCGGCGCCGCGCCCTTCACGTGCGAGAGCGGCGAGCGGCGTGGGTATTGCGCGCGGTCGCTGCCGAAGTAGGCCTGGAAGTTCTTCAGGTTCGGGTCCGACGGGTGCGGATCGAAATGGTAGCGGCCGCTCATCAGCACGACGCCCGCAACCCCATGGCCTTGCGGCGGCTGCAGCTCCTTCAGATAGACATAGGTCGCCACGTGCGTGGCGCCGGCAGAATGGCCGACGAGGTAGATGCGGTTCGGATCGCCGCCGAAGCGAGCGGCGTTGCCCTTTAGCCACGCGACCAGCGTGGCCACATCCTGCGCCGCCGCGGGCCATTGCGCGCTCGGCGCGAGCCGGTAGGTGGCGTTCACGCCGAGCATGCCCTGGCGCGCGAAGTACATCGGCACGTTGCCATACACCTCGGCATTCAGGTCGCGCTCGCCGCGCACGTACGCGCCGCCGTGGAGGAATACGACGACGGGTGCATTCTTCAGGCCTTCCGCACGAAACACGTCGGCCCTGTGCCGCGCGTCGGACCCATACGCGAGGTCGCGCTGGACGGTGACGCCCTGCTTCGGCGCGACGGCGAGGAGCGGCGTGTAGACCTCGAGCGTCTTCTCGATGTTGCCGCCGATGTCCTTGCCCCAGCCGGGGCCGACCTCGGCCAGGCGCTGCTGCACATGCGCCGGCATGTTCGCCACCTGCGCAAAAACCGGCGCGGCGACAAACAGCAGTGCCAGCAGCTTCACGCGAGGTTCTTCTTGAAGAAGGCGACGGTGCGCTCCCACGACAGCTTGGCAGCGGCCTCGCTGTAGCGCGGCGTGGAGTTGTTGTGGAAGCCGTGCTGGGTCCCCGGATACATCTGGATCTCGTAGCGCGCGCCGGCCTTCTTAAGCTCCTGCTCGTAGGTCGCGTAGGTCTCGTTCACGCGCGGGTCGTTTTCCGCGAGGTGCACGAGCAGCGGCGCCTTGATCTTCGGCACCTCGCCCGTGGCTGCAGCAACGCCGTAGTACGGCGCTCCGGCATGCATGTCGGTGCCGAGCGCGGTCGCCAGCCAGTTGGTCGTGCCGCCGCCCCAGCAGAAACCGGTCACGCCGAGCTTGCCGGTGGAGAGCTTGTGCGCCTTGAGGAATTTCGCGCCATTGAGCATGTCGGTGCGCAGCTTGGCCTGGTCGAGCTTCGCCTGCATGTCGCGGCCGTCGTCGTCATTGCCGGGATAGCCGCCGAGCGGCGCAAGGCCGTCGGGCGCGAGCGCCAGGAAGCCTTCCACCGCCGCGCGCCGCGCGACGTCCTCGATGTAAGGATTGAGACCGCGGTTCTCGTGGATCACGAGCACCGTCGGGAATGGACCGTTGCCGGCGGGCTGCACGAGATAACCGCGCATCTTGTCGGCATTGCCGCCGGGCGACGCATAGGTCACGTACTGGGCCTTGATGCGCGTGTCGGTGAACGAAATGGTTTGTGCGCGCGCGTAATCCGGCAGCAGCGACAGCGCAAAGCTGAGCGCGCCGATGGCGCCGGCGCGTCTGAGGAACTCGCGCCGGTCGATGCGGCCGTGGCAGTACTCGTCGTACAGGTTGTAGACCTGCTGGTCGATCTCCGGCTGGGTGATGGCAGTCATGGCGTTGCTCCCCCTTTTTTCAGTTGATTCTTGAATTTCTGCGCCACCTTCTCGCGCAGCTCGCTCGAGGCCTTAACGACGGGCGGGAAGTCCTTGAGCATCTCGTAAGGCCGGCAGGCGTCGATCAGGCCGCGCGAGTTCCACGTGGTGCCTTTCGGCAGCCGCGGGTCGAGCGGGCCGCTCCACGTGCGCCGCACGATGTCGATGTCCTCCGCCGGATCGCAGCGCGTGCACATCGCCCAGATGACTTCGTCCAGGTTCGCCGGATCGACGTCGTCATCGACCACCACGACGAAGCGACCGAGGTACGAGCCCGACTGGCAGCTCGCCGCGAGGAGCGCGGCCTGCTTCGCATGGCCGGCGAATGCCTGCTTGATGGCAATCACGTTGAACATGCGCGCGCAACCGGCTTCGTGCACCCACACGCCTTTGACGCCGGAGAGGCCGGCGCGCTCGACCTCGTCCCAGATCATGCCGGCCTTCATCACGCACTTCGAATAGGAGAAATCCGACGGCGGCACCATCGGGCAGGCGAGGCCGAGGATCGGGTCGTTGCGGTGATAGATGCGCTCGACGCGCACCACCGGCTGCTGCGAGCGCCCGCCGGCGTAGTAGCCGGTGAATTCGCCGAAGGGGCCTTCCGGCAGCGTCTCGTCCGGATGCATGACGCCTTCGATGACGATCTCGGCGTGCGCCGGCATCGGCAGGCCGTAGAGCTCGCTCTCGATCACGTCGTAAGGCGCGCCGCGGTGGCCGGCGGCATAGTCGTACTCGGAAAGACCGAAGCGGATCTCGTTGCCGCCGGCGAGGAACAGCAACGGATCGTGCCCGCACGAAATCAGCACCGGGCAGGGCAAGCCCCGCTTCCAGTATTTCTCGCGGATCTGGCGGCCATGCTTGCCGGGGGAGATCCACAGGCCGAGCCGATCGGGTCCCTGCACCATCGAGCGGTAGGTGCCGCAGTTCACCCAGCCCTCTTCCGGGTCGCGCATGATGACTAGGTCGTCGGTGCCGAGATACCGTCCGCCGTCGTGCTCGTGCAGCAAAGGGGCGGGGAACTTAAGGACGTCGATGCCCGTCTTGATCACGTTCTCGAGCACCGGGCCGTCCTTCACCACGCGCGGCGGAATCGGCTTGTGCGTCTTCATGCGGTCGCGATACGCGCGCACCACGTCGAGCGGATGCGAAGGCGGCGCGAAGCCGAGCACGATCGCGAGCCGCTTCGCCGAATTCGTCGCGCCCGACATGGCGCGGAAGCCCTTGGGGTAGCCCGGAATGTCCTCGAACAGGATCGCCGGCGGATTGTCCTGCCGGTACACGATCTCGGCCAGGGTGCCCATCTCGAGGTTCCAGTCCGCGCCTTTGATGCGCAGGAGCTCGCCCGCGCCTTCGAAGCGCTCGAGCGCCTCGCGCAGGTCGCCATGGGGACCTGCGTACTCGTTCCACAACTTTGCGCCGAGCGGCTGGTTCAGACCATTCCCCGGAACGCGTCGGTGCCGAACTGGTAGGTCATGTTGGTGATGCCGTGGTTGCGGTTCACGAGCGGCCGGTTGAAAAGGTGGTGCTTCATGCTGCGCACCTCGTGCTCGATCTGGAACAGCTTCTTCCCGTCGCGCGGATCGACCAGCCACTGGAAGCGCCATTCGTTGGCGTCGGTCTCCATGGTGATCAGGTCGCGTGTCTTCAGCCACTCGTAGGGCGTGGAGAAGTCGGCGATGTAGACCTGGATGTGATGGCCGTCGTACGCCGGCAGCTCGCTCTTCGTCTCGGTGAAGAAGAGCTTCTGGTTGCGGCCGATAGAGACCGTGGCGCGGCCGTTCTTCGCCGTCGCCGGCGCGCGCATCACCTCCGTATAGAAGCGCGCGATGCCCTCCGCCGTGCCCGGTGGCACGTCGAAGTCGACGTAAACGATGCCGAGCTCGAGCGGTCCGTGCTCAGCCGACGGCGCATGGCAGCGCACACGAGTGCCCCACGGGTCGGTCGCCTCGATGCAGTCCTTCTTCACCGTGTAGGAAAACTGCCGCGCATCGCCCACCACCCGCTTCATCTCCTTGCCGGCGTAGTCCAGGCGCTTGGCGAGGTCTTCGAGGCTTGGCACCACGAGGCCGGCCGTGCCGCGCAACCGCTCGGCCTTCGGCGGAACCGCGCGGCTTGGCATGTGCACCTGCGTGCGGCCGAAATTAAGCCAGATGTTCTCGAGCCCGGGAAAGAGGTAGGGGTCGCGCGTCGCGCCGAGACCGACGACGTAGAACAGCACCGCCAGGCGCTGGTCGTCGATGCAGCAGTTGAAATGCTCGAGGTGGACGATGTTGCCGACCGTCTGCGCGGCGCGGTCGTACTGCCGTACTTTCTCGGGGGCGTTCATGCCCCTAGTTTATCCCCACACCCGCACGGCGAACTCGGGATAGTCTGGCGCGATGCGCGCTGCGACCGTACCGCGCAGCAGGGCCAGGTCCTCAGGCGTGGGCTCCGGAGTCGCTACCGGATGGTCGGCCTCGAACTCGAAGCCGGTCTGGCTGCGGATGGAATCCTCGGTATCCGG
>DATLDY010000264.1:0-2728 GCA_035525655.1 Burkholderiales bacterium | reverse complement strand
TGCTGGCCGGTACCGATGCCCAGAAGAAAAAATATCTCCCCGCGGCCGCTCGCGGCGATGCCATCGCCGCCTTTGCGCTCTCCGAGCCGGATGCCGGCTCGGACGTGCAGGCGATCAGCACGCGGGCGCAGCGCAAGGGCGGTGCGTGGACGATCGACGGCACCAAGACCTGGATCTCGAACGGCGGCATCGCGCACTTCTACGTGACCTTCGCCAAGGCGGAGGAAGGCATCAGCGCCTTCATCGTCGAGGCGAAGGAAGTCGACGCTTCGGAGCGCATCGACATCATCGCCCCGCATCCCATGGCCACCGTGAGGTTCCGGAGCTCAAAAGCAGAACTATTGGGAGAGGCGGGCGCCGGCTTCAAGCTGGCCATGCGCAACCTCGACATCTTCCGCACCACGGTCGGCGCCGCCGCCCTTGGATTCGCGCGCCGCGCGCTCGACGAGGCCATCGGCCGCGCGCGCGATCGCAGGATGTTCAACCAGAAGCTCGCCGACTTCCAGATGACGCAGGCCAAGCTCGCCGACATGGCTACTTCGGTCGACGCCGGCGCCCTGCTCACCTATCGCTCGGCCTGGACTCGCGACGTGAAGAAAGCCCGCGTGACCCGCGAAGCCGCGATGGCCAAGATGTTCGCCACGGAAACCGCGCAGCAGGTGATCGACGATGCCGTGCAGATCTGCGGCGGCCTCGGCGTCATGCGCGGCCATCCGGTCGAGCGCCTCTACCGCGAAGTGCGCGCCCTGCGCATCTACGAAGGCGCCACCGAAGTCCAGAAAATCATCATCGCCCGCGACCTCCTGAAGCAATGACCGAATTCCGTACCCGGTACGTAATTTCCATGAAAGCTTCCCGATGAGCTATACCGCGCACGTCGACACCTTTGCGCGCGACAACCTGCCGCCGCGAGACCAGTGGCCGGAGTTCGTCTTCGAGCTGCCGGAGCTGAAGTACCCCGCGCGCATGAATTGCGCCGCCGAGCTCCTCGACAAGCCGGTGACCCGCGGCCACGGGCACCGCATCGCGCTGCGCTCCCCCGATGGCGAATGCACGTACACGCAGCTTTTCACGCAGGCGAATCGCCTCGCCAACGTGCTGGTGCGCGAGATGGGACTGAAGCCCGGCAACCGCGTGCTCCTGCGCGGGCCGAACAACGCGATGATGGCCGCCGCGTGGTTCGCGGTGATGAAGGCCGGCGGGGTCTGCGTCGCGACGATGCCGCTCCTGCGCGCGAAGGAGCTCACCGAGGTCATCAACAAGGCCGAGATCACGCACGCGATGTGCGACAAGCGGCTGGAAGAGGAGCTCGTCGCCGCGCTGCCGGGCTGCCCCACCCTAACCAGCATCAAGTACTGGTACGACGACGCCCCCGACTCGCTCGACAACCTGTCGATGCGCCAGCCGCTCACCTTCGGCAACGTGCCGACCTCGGCCGACGACGTCGCGGTCATCGCCTTCACCTCCGGCACCACCGGCAAGCCGAAGGGCACGATGCACTTCCATCGCGACGTGGTCGCCATGTGCGACTGCTTCCCGCGGTCGATCATGAAAATGCACAAGGACGACATCGTCTGCGGCACGCCGCCCATCGCGTTCACCTTCGGCCTCGGCGGGATGCTCTGCTTCCCGCTGCGCTATGGCGCTTCGACGGTGCTGGTCGAGAAGCACACGCCGGAGACGCTCCTCGAGACGATCCAGCGCTTCAGGGCGAACACGGTATTCACCACGCCGATCATGTATCGGCAGATGGCTGCGCTCGCTGGGCAGTTCGACCTCAAAAGCCTCAAGACATGCGTATCCGCCGGCGAAGCCCTGCCCGACCCCACGCGCCAGCTATTCAAGGACGCCACCGGCATCGAGATCGTGGACGGCATCGGCTCGACCGAGATGATGCATATCTTCATCTCGCACACGCCCGATCGCGTGCGCCGCGGCGCCACCGGCTACGCGATCCCGGGCTACAAGGCGACGATCCTCGACGACGAGGGCAACGAGTGCAAAGCCGGCGTGGTCGGCCGCCTGGCGGTGAAGGGCGCGACCGGCTGCCGCTATCTCGCCGATGAGCGCCAGCGCAATTACGTGCAGAACGGATGGAACGTGACCGGCGACGCCTACCTGCGCGACGAGCACGGCTACTTCTTCTACCAGGCGCGCACCGACGACATGATCATCTCGGCCGGCTACAACATCGCCGGCCCCGAGGTGGAGACCGCGCTCCTCGCGCATCCCGCGGTGGCGGAATGCGGCGTCATCGGCTGGCCCGACGAGGAGCGCGGCACCATCGTCAAGGCGTTCGTCGTGCTGAAGCCCGACCAGGAGAAATCCGAGCAGACGAAGCGCGCGCTCCAGGAGCACGTGAAGCAGGCAATCGCGCCGTACAAATATCCCCGCGCCATCGAATTCATCGACACGCTGCCGCGTACCGAGACGGGCAAGGTGCAGCGCTTCAAGCTGAGGAAAACATAATGCAGATCCTGCAACCCCCCGGCTGGGCAAAACCGAAGGGCTTCGCCAACGGCATCGCGGCGACCGGCACGCTGGTCTTCGTCGCCGGCCAGATCGGCTGGACCGGCGAAGGCAAATGGGAAGCGCGCGACTTCGCGGGCCAGTTCCGCCAGGCGCTGAAGAACGTGATCGATGTCGTCGCGCAGGCGGGCGGCACGCCGCAGCACATCGTGCGCCTCACCTGGTACATCACCGACAAGCAGGAATACCTCGCCTCGCT
>DATLDY010000265.1:0-3153 GCA_035525655.1 Burkholderiales bacterium | reverse complement strand
GCGGGCGAGATGGCGGTGCTGGAGAAGGTGATCTTGCACTGCGGGTAGTTGCGGCAGCCCCAGAAGAGGCGCCCCTGGCGGGTGCTCTTGCGGCCGGTCATCTTGATGAAGCAGCGCGGGCAGGTGGGGGTGAGGAAGTCGCCCTTGGTCGCGAGCTTGAGGAGCGCGGCCGATTTCTCCGGCGGCAGCGCCGCGAGCTTGGCCAGCAGCGCGGCGCCGTCCACCAGGTCGATCTTTTCCTTCTTCGCGTAGGCGACGGCCTCGGGCGTGAAGCGGCCGGTGGTGACCATGGCGCCTTCGTTGACGATCGACGCGGTCATCGCGGCGCGCACCTCGCGCAGCGTCTTCACGCCGAGCGGGTACGGATCCCACGGCTTGCAGTGCGCAAGGATGGAAGCCTGCTGGGCGTCGCCCGAGTAGAGGCACAGCTCGGCGCGGCCGTCGGCGTGCTCGTGCGTGACTTCGGTGCGGTAGCCGAGCTCGTTGAAGTAGGCGGCGCAAAGCTCTTCCAGGCGCTGCCACTCGAGGTGCTGCAGGAGCTCGCGGCTCCATCTTCCGGTGTTGAGCCTTGCGAGGCTGGCGGTCTGGCTGGGCTCGCCCTTCGAGTGAGCGCGGCGAAACAGCGCGCCGAGCCACTCCATCGCGGCGAGGATGCGCGCCCTCAAGCGTGTCCGGTGGCGATGCCGGCGTACTCGAGCGCGTCGGCGAGGCGGCCGTAGCGGAAGTCGCCCAGCCGATAAAAGCCGTCCTCGTAAGTCACGCCGCGCGAGGTCATCAGGCGGTACTCGGCATGGTTCGGCGCCGGCGCGACGGGGAGCGGCGGCACCTCTGCTCCGGAGATGCGCGCCCGCTCGCGTTGCGCGTGCGTCACCGCGTCGGTGAGCAAACGATAGCGGTAGCGGCCGTACTGGTAATGGCGGCCGTTGAAGGTGATGGAAAAATCGGCCATCAGGCGCACGCGCTCGGCTTCGAGCTCCTCGGCTGTTGGTGTGCCGGTCGGCGTGGAAAGTGTCATGGCGACACGATACGCGATTACCAACGCGAAATTCAGTACGATGGCGCCATGAATTTCAAACGCACGTTGCTCACCTCAGCCGCCGTCATGGCGCTGGCGGCCGCCGGCTGCCAGCAGATGCCAAACCTTCCGAACCTTCCGCGCCTGGGCGGCAGCGGGATCGCTTCTTCGCCGACCACCGAAGGCGACGACATCACCGGCGTGGTCGTCGGCGAAAGAGGCCCCGAGGCCGGCGTGTGGGTGATCGCGGAGGCGAAGGACCTGCCGACAAAATATGCAAAGGTCGTCGTGACGGACGACCAGGGGCGTTTCGCGGTGCCCGATCTTCCCAAGGCGAATTACGAGCTCTGGGTCCGCGGCTACGGCCTGGTCGACTCGCCGCGCTATGAAGGCAAGCTCGGCGACAGGCTCGAGCTGCGCGCGGGGCGCGAAGCCTCCGAGAAGGAAGACGCCGAGAAATATCCGGCGATGTACTGGTTCTCGATGCTGCGCGTGCCGCAGGCGCAGGAGTTTCCGCTCGGGCCGGTGGCGAGCCAGCAGCAGTGGCTGAACACCATCAAGAGCGGCGCGTGCCAGTCGTGCCACGCGCTCGGCACGCCGGGCATGCGCAAGGTGCCGGACCTCTTCACGCAGATGGGCAAGGGCAGCTCGCACGAGGCCTGGCGCCACCGCTTGCGCGCCGGCAGTGCGCAGAACCTCATGGCGCGCGATATCAGCCGGCTGGATGGCGAGAAGGCGATCGCCAACTTCGCCGACTGGACCGACCGCATCGCCAAGGGCGAGCTGCCGTTCGACCGGCCGGCGCGCCCGCAGGGCATGGAGCGCAACCTCGTCATCACGATGTGGGACTACTCGAGCCCGCAGTTCTACGTGCACGACGTCGTCTCAACCGATCGCCGCAACCCGCGCGTGAACCCCAACGGCGTGGTGTACGCCTCGCCGGAGGATTCGACCGACCTGGTCCCGGCGCTCGATCCGCGCACGCACCAGGCGATCGACGTGCCGCATCCGGTGCGCGACGAGAAGACGCCTTCGGTGAAATCCCTGCCTTATGGCGTGTCGGCGCACTGGGGCGACAAGCCTTACTGGGAAGGCCGCACGCTCAACCACAACCCGATGATGGACGAGAAGGGCCGCACCTGGTTCACCTCGCGCATCAGCCCCGACCCGAATCCGGACTGGTGCTCCTCCGACCTGTACGCGGCGGCGAAGGCGTATCCGCTGAAAGGCGGCGCGAACCGCCACCTCTCGTACTTCGATCCGTTCACGCAGGAGTGGACGCTGATCCGCACCTGCTTCCCGACGCACCACCTGAACTTCTCCAGGGACCGCGTGCTGTGGACGAGCGCCGGCGTGGTCGGGCCGGGCGTGATCGGCTGGCTGAACCTGAACACCTTTGAGGCGACGCGCAGCGAGAGCCGGTCGCAGGGCTGGACGCCGCTGATCCTCGATACCAACGGCGATGGCAAGCGCGGCGAGTACGTCGCGCACGACAAGCCGCTCGATCCGGAGAAGGACAAGCAGGTGATGCTCAACCCCTACGCGATCGCGGTCGCGCCGAGCGATGGCGCGGTGTGGGGCACGGTGATCGGCTATCCGGGATCCATCATCCGCCTGGTGCCGGGAGCCGATCCGGTCAATACCGCCCTCACCGAGGTGTACGAGCCGCCGCTGCCGGGCTACGGGCCGCGCGGCGGGGACATCGATCTGAACGGCGTGTACTGGGTCGCGCTCTCCAGCGGCCACCTCGGCCAGTTCGACCGGAGGAAGTGCAAGGTCACCAAGGGACCCGAGGCCACCGGCAAGCATTGCCCCGAAGGCTGGACGCTGCACAAGCTTCCCGGCCCGCAGCTTCGCGACGTGCAGGACGAAGGCAGCGCCGAGATCCCGTATTACGTGTGGGTCGACCACCACAACATCCTCGGCCTGGGCGCGAACGTGCCGATCACGATGGGCAACGGCTCCGATTCGATCATGCCGTTCGTCGACGGCAAGTTCGTGACGCTGCGCCTGCCGTATCCGTCGGGCCTGTTTCCGAAGAACGTGGACGGCCGCATCGACGATCCGGATGCGGGATGGAAGGGCCGCGGCCTGTGGACAACCTCCGGCTCGCGCACCAACTTCCACCTCGAAGGCGG
>DATLDY010000237.1:0-12674 GCA_035525655.1 Burkholderiales bacterium | reverse complement strand
GCGTACGCCACGATCGGCGGTTGCGCAGCCTTCGGCGTGGTGTGCGGCTCGTCGACCGCGACTGCCGCCACGTTCGGACGGGTCGCGCTCCCCGAGATGCTGAAGCGCGGCTATTCGCCGGCGTTCGCCACCGGCACCATCGCCGCCGGGGGCACGCTCAAGTCGCTGATCCCGCCGTCGATCGTGATGATCCTGTACTGCATCGTGGCGAAGACCTTCATCTTCGACCTGTTCCTCGCCGCCGTCGTCCCCGCATTGCTCGCGATCGTGCTCAACCTGCTCGCCATCGCGCTGATCGTGCGCCTGCGGCCCGAAGCCGCGCCTGTCCTGCCGCGCGTGCCGTGGAGCGTAAAGCGGCAGGCGCTGCGCAAAGCCGCGCCGGTGCTGATCCTGATCGCCGGCGTCTTCGGCGGGCTCTATAGCGGCGTGTTCACCGTGAACGAGGCGGCCTCGGTGGCGGCGGTGCTATCGTTCCTCTTCGCGCTCGCGCGCGGACGGTTGACGTGGAACAACCTGGTCGACGGCCTGCGCGAGTCGGCGAGCGCGACGGCGATGCTCTACGTGATCCTGATCGGCGCCTTTGTCTTCTCCTACTTCATCACCGTTGCGCGCATCCCCGAGGCCCTGGTGCAGGGCATCGAGGGCCTGCCGCTTGCGCCGCTCGCGATAGTTTTTGTCCTGCTCGCGGGCTACCTGGTGCTGGGTGCGGTGTTCGACGAGATCTCGGCCATGCTGATCACGCTGCCCTTCGTGCTGCCCGTCATCGTCAAGCTCGGCTACGACCCGGTGTGGTGGGGGATCCTCAACGTGGTGGTGATCGAGCTCGGCATGATCATCCCGCCGATCGGCGTCATCGTGTTCCTGCTGCACGGGCTCGCGCGCGACATCCCGATGCGCACGATCTACCGTGGCGTGACCCCGTTCATCGTCGCCGACCTCGTGCTGCTTGCCTTGCTCGCCGTATTCCCGGCGCTGGCCCTTTCGCTGCCACGCCTGCTCGCCTCCTAGGACATCGAATGGACTACATCGGCCTGCCGCCCCCGCTCAATCCCGCCATCACGCGCACGAAGGACTTCTTCCAGGCGCTCGAGAATTTCACGCGCGTGTTCGCCATCCGGCCGGGCGAGAAGGTCCTGATGCTCACCGATCCGCTGCTCGATACTCGCGTGGTCGACGCGGTCACCGGCCTTGCGCGGGCGCGCGGCGCCGAAGTGCGCCAATACATGGAGCCGACCTCGCAGGTCACCGAAGTGCCCGATGCGGCGAAGGCACTCCTCGCCGAGGCCGATTTCGTCGTGTCGACGTGGTTCTGCTCGATCATCTCGCCGTTCTGCATCGCCCTGCGCGCCAAGGGCCAGCGCTGGGTGAAGATCACTTACTTCCGTGACCTGGATCTTCTCTACACGCCGCAGGCCCGGTTCCCGGCGGAGCTGGTCGGGGACCTGATCCGCGCCACCGCACGCCGGATGCCGGAGTCCGGCTTCGACCTGCAGTTCGCGGACGAGCGCGGCACCGACCTTCGCATCAAGTTCGATGCAGGCATGCGCAAGAGCCTCCTCGCCGGCAACCGCTGGCGCGGCAAGATGTTCGCCGACGAGCCGGGCGCCTATGTGCATTACCTGCCGACGCATGGCCCGAACCTTTGGGATCGCACTGCGCACGGCAACGACAATGATGCGCCGGTCTCCATGAAGGGGACGGTGTACCCGGAGTGGGCCGTCGGCTTCGCGGCGCCGTTCCGCGAGCGCATCGCGTGCACCTTCGAAGGCGACACGGTCGTCGAGGTGCGCGGCAATTCAGACGAAGCCAACATACTGCGCGACATGCTGATCGGCGGCCGGCTCATCGAGCTCGGCTGCGGCTTCAATCCCAAGGCGCCACGGCGCAATGTGTATCCCGCCGGCTCGAATGCGCCGGGTGCATTGCACTTCGGCATCGACCTCGCCCAGCCCGCGGATTACATCCGCCGCGTGATGCCGCAATGGGAAGAACCGCCGGTGCACGTCGACTTGATCGCCTTCGATGCCACCGTCAGCGCCGACCAGGTTCCGCTCATCGACAAAGGCTTCCTCACCGCGCTGAAGGATCCGCAAGTGATACAGGCGGCGCAGCGCTACGGGGATCCGGTCGACCTCCTCGAAGGTCGCTTATGAACGGGTCCGTGCGCTGAGCCTGGGGAGCAGGCGCTCGGTCTCGCTCTCCACCACGACATAGCACTCGCAGCACCGCTTCTCCAGGCCCGGGCGATCGAGCACCGTGATCAGGCCCCGCCTGTACGAAATCAACCCGTCGCGCTCGAGCTTGCCTGCGGATGCGGTCACGCCCTGGCGGCGCACGCCGAGCATGTTGGCGATCAGCTCCTGCGTCATCTGCAGCTGATTGCCCGCCAACCTGTCGAGGCTCAGGAGCAGCCAGCGGCATAGCTGCTGGTCCACCGAGTGATGCAGGTTGCAGACTGCCGTCTGGGATATCTGGGTGATCAGTGCCTGCGTGTATTTCAGCAGGATCCGCTGCATCGCGCCGCCCTCGGCAAAGTGCTGCTTGAGCAAGCTCGCCGGCAGGCGATAGGCCCTGCAGGTGCTCTGCACGACGGCGCGGTTCAGCGTGGTGTCGCCGCCCATGAAGAGCGACACACCGATCATGCCTTCGCGGCCCACCACCGCGAGCTCGGCGGAATGTCCCGCCGTGGTGACGTAGAGCAGCGACACGATCCCCTCGACCGGGAAGTAGACGTACTGCAGCTGTGTACCCGACTCGTACAGCGAATGCCCCAGAGGCACCTTTACCAGCTCGAGATGAGCGGACAGGCGTCCAAGGTCGCGCACGGGCAGCGCCGCCAGGAGCAGGTTTTGGGTCGCGGGGATAAACATGGGTACGGTACCGCCCGCAGGCTAACAACCCGTCGCCCCCCGTTCTGTTCGCTACCGAACTGACGCGTATTCAGTCGACTTTGGCGCCTGACTCCTTCACGACCTTCGCCCATTTAGCGAACTCGCTCTTCATGAACGAGCGCAGGTGCTCGGGCGAGGACTCGGGCACATCGGTGGCGATGGCGGCGAGCTTGTCGATGTAGTCCTTCGATTTCGCGGTCTTCGCCATCTCCGAGGCGAGGCGCTGAACGATGTCCTGGGGTGTCCTCGCCGGTACGTAGAGCGCGGTCCAGGTGGTCACCTCATAGCCGTCGAGGCCGAAGGCCTTGCCGGCCTCCGAGATCGTCGGCAGCTCGGGCGCGGCGATGCTGCGCTTGGCGCCGGAGGTGGCGAGCGCGCGCAGGCGGCCGGCGCGATGGTGGGCGAGGGCGTTCGGCGCGGTCTCGATCATCAGCGTGACGCGGCCGCCGATGATGTCGGCCGTGGCGGCGGCGCCGCCCTTGTACGGCACGTGCACCATCTGGATGCCGGTCATCTGCTTCAGGAGCTCGCCGCTGAGATGCGAGATGCCGCCGTTGCCGGAGGAGGCAAAGGTGTACTTGTCGGGCTCCTTCTTCAGCGCGGCGAGGAGCTCGGGCAGCGTCCTGGCGAAGTCAGGGTGCACGATGACGATGTTCGGCAGCAGGTGCGCCAGCGCGATCGGCTCGAAGTCGGCGAAGGCGTCGAAGCCGATCTTCGGATACAGCGCCGCATTGATGCCGCCGTGCGTGCCGATGGTGCCGAAGAACAGGGTATAGCCGTCGGCGGGCGCCTTGGCCGCCATCTCGCTCGCCATGTTGCCCGCCGCGCCCGGACGGTTGTCGACCACGATCGGCTGGCCAAGCTCTGCCGAAAGCTTGTTGCCCAGATGGCGCGCGAGCACGTCGGCGGTGCCGCCGGGCGGGAAGGGCACGATCATGCGCACCGGCTTCGCCGGATAGGGTTGCGCGAAGGCGGCAGCGGAGGCGAGCAGCGCAAGCGCGCGGAGTATTCGTGCGATCTTCATCGCGGAAGTATCCAGCATTTGGTCTCCAGGCCTTCCGGCGGCCAGTACAGATTTCACTACAGACAGGCTAGTGCGCGGCGGCTAATGTTCGGTCGTCGCGTACCCCTGAAAGCGCGGCATGGCCCCGCACCTCCCCTTTGAGCGGGGCCTTTTCTTTTCTAGCCAGCCTTTGCGTGCTCTAGCGCATGCGCGAGCCAGGCCTGCGCCGCCGCGCTGAGGTGTGCGCCACGCCGCCAGCTGAACGCGATGCGCCACTCGCAGCCGGGCTCCTTCAGCGTTACGCAGCGTACCCCCCGGTGGCGTTGCTGCTGGGCGAGGACGCGCGGCAGGAACGCGATGCCGACGCCGGCCGCCACGAGCTCGAACATGAGCTCGGACTGGTGGCACCGCGTGGCGACCTTGGGGTGGATGCCGGCGCGGTGATAAGCCGACATGAGCGTCTGGTTCAGCACCGAGTCCTCGTCCGGAAAGATGACGGGGGTCCCGGAGAACCGGGCCAGCGGGACGGAGCGGCGCGCGCTGCAGGGGTGATCCTGCGGCAGGAGAACCATGAATGGCTCGATGCGCGGGTCCTGGTGGTCGAAATCGCCCTCTATGGGGTAGCCGAGCACGCCGACGTCGATGTCGCCGGCGCGCAGGAGCTCGCGCATCTTCTGCCCCGAGTGGACCGCCACGCTGACTTCGACGCCGGGATAGCGGCGCCGAAAGAGGGCAAACATGCGCGCGAAAAGGGCGCTCGCCCCCAGCCGCGGAAACCCGATGCGCAGTACGCCCATCTTCAGGCCGCGCAGCTCGGCGAGCTCGGCGACGAGATCGTCGCTTTGCGCCAGCAGCGGGACCGCGCGCCGGTAGACGAGCTCGCCCGCGGCGGTCAGGTCGATGCGGCGCCCCACGCGGTTCAGGAGCCGCACGCCGAGCTCGGCCTCGAGCAGGTTCACCGCCTTGCTCACCGTGGGCTGCGTCGCATGCAGGGCATGCGCCGCGCGCGAGAAGCCGCGCTGGCGCACCACCTCGACGAACATGCGCAGCCGGCGTGCATCGAGCGCTATTCCCATTTGGAATGGATTGTATAGCTCGAATTCATTTTTACGAATGCTGGGGCACGCGCAGAATGCCCGCTCGGGAGGGGGACCTTGGCGGATGAAAAAGCGGAACAGGCAGCACTACGCCGCCTGAGCGAGCGGGAACGCCAGGTGCTCATCCTCGTGGTCCAGGGCCGCACCAGCAAGGAAATCGCGCGCGCCATGGGCGTGAAGCCCGCGAGCGTCGACACCTATCGCAGCCGCATCATGGCCAAGCTCGAGATCGAGGAGCTCGCCTCGCTCGTGCGCTTCGCCATCCGGCACGGGCTGATCAAGGCTTAGGAGGATGACGGCCGAGCTCCTTGCCGCCTACCTCAAGGCCGCCGCGTTTGGCCTGCTTGCGGTCTACAACGCCTACCTGGCTTATGAAATGCGCGGCAAACGCCGGATAGTGTTTCTCGCGTCGCTGACCGCCGTCATCCTGGGCGTGCTGGCCTGGCATAGCTGGCCGGTCTAGCGCCGTTCAGAGCTGCTTGTCCTTGCCGCGCGGCTTGAACTCGTTCGGGTTCACCTCGTCGCCCTTGCCGCCGCCCCAGGCGGCGAGGTCGCGGCCCTGTGTGAACATCCAGCTGTACCCGCCGTTCGGGTTGGCGAGGATCTCCCACCAGTTGTCGTCCAGATCGGAGAAGTAGAAGGAATAGGTGCCGTGCTGGTCCGCGGGACGGGTGATTTTCTTCACCCCCCATTTGTCCTTTCCCGCCTCGAGGATGCGGTGGCACTCCTCCACCTCTTCGCGCGTCGCGACGTCGAGGCCGTTGTGGTTCAGCATCGGCATCGCCTGCTTGCGCGGGCTCTCGACCACCGCGATGGTGTTGTCGCCGCCGAGGCGGATCATCATCGAGCGCGGGCTGGTCCGGACCACGGCGAGGCCGAGGCATTCCTCGTAGAACTGGCGGGTCTTCTCGAGGTCGCGGGACTCGAGCGTGCCGTGCGACAGGAACTTCAGTTTGAGTTCGCTCATGGCGCTATTCTAAAAGCGCCGCTCAACCCGCGGCGAGGCGGACGATGACGCCTTCGTCCGGGCGCAGCTCGAGTTGCCCCGACACAGGCTCGGCGGAGCGGTCGAGGTGGGTGGAAAGCGCGATCGCACCGGTGAATGGCGCGCGCAGGACCTGCGGACGGGGCCCGAGGTTCAGCGCAACCAGGAAATCGCTTCCCTCCTGCGCGCGGCGAACATAGGCCAGCACGTCTGAATCAGTCACCACGGGCTCGAAACGCCCGACCTGCAAGGCGGGCTCGCCGCGGCGCAGCGCGATCGCTTCGCGGTAGAGGCGCAGCACGGACGTCGGCGCGTCGCGTTGCGCGGCGACGTTGACTTCCCGGTAATCGGGCGCGATCGGCAGCCAGGGCTCGCCGGTCGTGAAGCCGGCGCTCTCGGCCGCACTCCACTGCATCGGCGTGCGTTCGGGGTCGCGGCCCAGGCCCAGGCCCGGAACGTTGCGCTCCAGGGGATCGTGCACCCGGTCCGGCGCGATGGCGACGTCGCGCATGCCGATCTCGTCGCCGTAATAGAGCGTCGGCGTGCCGCGCAGCGTGAGGAGCAACAGCGCGGCGACGCGCGCCTGCGCCGGCCCGAGGCGCGACGCGATGCGATGCTGGTCGTGGTTGCCGAGCACCCAGTTCGGCCAGCCGCCTTGCGGCAGCGCCTGCTCGTACTGCGCGATCAGGCGCGCGATGCTCGGCGCGTCCCACGGCGCGTGGACGAGCTGGAAGTTGAACGGCAGGTGCGCGCCCTGCAGGTCCGGGCCGTAGTATTTCACCAGCCGCTCGATCGGCAGGTAGATCTCGCCGATCAGCACGCGCTCGCGGTACTCGTCGAGCAGGCGCCGCAGGCGCAGCACGATGTCGTGCACCTCGGGCCGATCGGTGGTGCGCAGCGGCACCACGGCCTGATACGGATCCATCCCCTCGCGCCACGCCGGATTCGGCGGGTTGTCGGCGAAGCTGTCGTCCTTGATGAGGTGCCAGAGCACGTCCACGCGAAAGCCGTCGACCCCGCGGTCGAGCCAGAAGCGCAGCACGCCCAGCATCGCTTCCACCACCTCCGGATTGCGCCAATTGAGATCGGGCTGCTCGGGCAGGAAGGCGTGGTAGTAGTACTGGCCGGTCTCGCGATCGAGCTCCCAGGCGGAACCGCCGAAGCACGACAGCCAGTTGTTCGGCGGGCCGCCGCCGGGAGCGGGGTCGCGCCAGATGTACCAGTCACGCCTGCGGCTCGCGCGCGAGCTGCGCGACTCGACGAACCACGGATGCTGGTCGGAGCTGTGGTTCGGCACGAAGTCCAGGATCACCTTCAGCGCGCGCTCGTGCGCGGCCTTCATCAGGCGATCGAAATCGTCGAGGCTGCCGAAGAGCGGGTGGATCGCGGTGTAGTCCGAGACGTCGTAGCCGAAGTCCTTCATCGGCGACGGGTAGATCGGCGATAGCCACAGCGCATCCACGCCGAGCCAGCGCAGGTAGTCGAGGCGGGACAGCACGCCGGGCAGGTCGCCGACGCCGTCGCCGTCGGAATCCATGAAGGAGCGCGGGTAGACCTGGTACACGATCCCGCGCTGCCACCAGAGATAGGCCATGGTCGACATCAACGATTGTGGCGTGCTATTTGAAAGCTCGCCAATCCCTCGACCGGCCGATGATCAACGACCTCTGGTACAAGAACGCCGTCATCTACTGCCTCAACGTCGGCACGTACATGGACTCCAACGCCGACGGCATCGGCGACTTCCAGGGGCTGATGCGGCGCCTGGACTACCTGCACGGCCTGGGCGTTACCGCGGTGTGGCTGATGCCTTTCCAGAAATCGCCTTGCAAGGACGACGGCTACGACGTGTCCGATTACTACACGGTCGACCCGCGCTACGGCACGCTCGGCGACTTCGTCGAGTTCACGCATGGCGCGAAGCAGCGCGGCATGCGCGTGCTCATCGACCTGGTGGTCAACCACACCTCCAACGAGCATCCGTGGTTCCAGGAGGCGCGGCGCGATCCGCAATCGAAATACCGCGACTGGTACGTCTGGTCGAAGAAAAAGCCCCGCAACGCCAACACCGGCATGGTGTTCCCGGGCGTGCAGAAGACTACCTGGACCTGGGACAAGGAAGCGCGCCTCTATTACTTCCATCGCTTCTACGACTTCCAGCCCGATCTCGACACCTCGAACCCGCACGTGCGCGCCGAGATCCTCAAGATCATGGGGTTCTGGATCCAGCTCGGCGTGTCGGGCTTCCGCATGGATGCGGTGCCGTTCGTCATCGGCACCAAGGGCGCCGAGGTGAAGAAGCCGGTCGAGCAGTTCGACATGCTGCGCGACCTGCGCGAGTTCCTGCAATGGCGCCTGGGCGACTCGATCATCCTCGCCGAGGCGAACGTGCTGCCCAAGACCGACCTCGATTATTTCGGCGACGCGGGCGAGCGCATGCAGATGATGTTCAACTTCCAGGTCAACCAGAACCTCTTCTACGCGCTCGCCTCGGGCGATTCGCGTCCGCTCGTGCGCGCGATGGAGAAGACCAAGCCGAGGCCGCACACCGCGCAATGGGGCCTGTTCCTTCGCAACCACGACGAGCTCGACCTCGGCCGCCTCACCGACGAGCAGCGCCAGACGGTGTTCAAGGCCTTCGGGCCCGACAAGAGCATGCAGCTCTATGATCGCGGCATCCGCCGGCGCCTCGCGCCGATGCTGAAGGGCGACCGGCGCCAGATCGAGCTCGCCTACAGCCTCATGTTCACCCTGCCGGGCACGCCGGTCATCCGTTACGGCGACGAGCTTGCCATGGGCGACAACCTCGAGCTTCCCGAGCGCAACTGCGCGCGCACGCCGATGCAATGGTCCACCGAGCCGCAGGCCGGCTTCACGAAAAGCAACAAGCCTTTGCTGCCGGTGATCGACAAGGGGCCGTTTGGCTACGAGCACGTCAACGCGGCGGAGCAGCGGCGCGACCCGAACTCGATGCTCAACTGGACCGAGCGCATCATCCGCATGCGCAAGGAAGTCCCGGAGGTCGGCTGGGGCGATTTCGAAGTGCTCAACACCGGCACGAGCTCGGTGCTCGCCATACGCTACGACTGGCGCAACAACTCCGTGTTCTTCCTCCACAACCTCGACTCCAAGCCGCGCGAGGTCTCGTTCGGCGTCGGACTGCCGCCGGAGCAGGGCCGCCGGCTGGTGAACCTGCTCACCGAGGAGCACAGCCACGCCGACGGCCGCAATCGGCATCACGTGCTGCTCGAGCCGTATGGATACCGCTGGTACCGCGTCGGCGGCCTCGATTACCTGCTGAAACGCACGGAGATCGACGTAAAGTCCTAGAGATTGAGCTTCTGGACGGACCTGCAGGGAACTGAATTTGCCCAGCGCTGGATCGACGCCGGCGGCGTGCGCACGCGCATCGTCGAAGCCGGCCGCGGCGAGCGTGCGGTGCTCCTCCTGCACGGTGTCCAGGGCCACCTCGAAGTCTGGCTGAAGAACATCGCCGCCCTCGCTGCGCAGCATCGCGTCGTCGCGATGGACATGCTGGGACACGGCTTTACCGCGCGTCCCAATCGGCCTTACGAGATCAGCGACTACATCGCGCACGCGCTTGCGACGCTGGATGCGCTGGGGATCAAGCGTGCGACCTGGATTGGAAGCTCGCTCGGCGGATGGGTATCGGCGCGCGCGGCGGCCCTGCATCCCGGGCGCGTGGAAAAGCTGGTCCTCGTCAGCACCGCGGGCCTTACCGCCGACCCCGCCGTCATGGCCAAGCTGAAGTCCCTGGGTGAGAAGGCCGCCTCGATGCCCGGGCCAGAAGGCGTGCGCGAGCGGCTCAAGTTCGTGATCCACGATCCGGCGGACGTCACCGAGGAGCTGGTGCAGTCGCGCTGGAACATTTATTCGCGCCCGGACTATCGCGCCGCGCTGAAACACATCAACATCCTGCAGGACATGCAAACGCGCGAGCGCAATCTGCTGCGGCCCGAGGAGCTCGGCTCCATCCGTGCGCCGACGCTCGTCGTGTGGACCGACCACGACCCGACGGCCTCGCTGGACACCGGCCGCCAATACCAGCGCCTCATTCCCGGCGCGAAGTTCGTCATCATCCCGGACTGCTCGCACATCCCGTCGCTCGAGCGGCCGGAGGAGTTCAACCGCGTCGTTCTCGACTTTCTTGGGGGAGGGACATGATCTCGCGCGCACTTTTACTGGGGCTCGTTCTCGTCGCATCGCAGGCCTTCGGCCAGGCTTTCCCGAACCGCCCGCTGCGTCTTGTGGTGCCGTTTCCGCCCGGCGGGCCGACCGACCAGGTGTCGCGCCTCCTGAGCCAGAAGCTTGGCGAGACGCTCGGGCAGCCGATCGTCGTCGACAACCGTCCCGGTGGCGGTGCGCAGATCGCGGCGACCGCGCTCCTGCAGTCGCCCGCCGATGGCTACACGATCCTCATAGGCGACATCGGCGCGCTCGCGATCAACAAGAGCCTCTACCAGAACCTGTCCTACGATCCGCAGCGCGATTTTCGCGCGGTCACCAACGTCATGACTGCGCCAATGGTGCTCATCGTGCCGGCGAAAAGCTCCGCCAACTCGGTCGCCGAGCTATTGGACCTCGCGAAACGCAACGGCCGGCTTTCCTACGCATCGCAGGGCATTGGGACCGGCGGGCATCTCCTGGGCGAGATGTTCCAGAAAGCGAGCGGCGCGACGTTGATCCATGTGCCGTACAAAGGCGGCGGGCCGGCGATGCAGGATCTCATCGCCGGGCAGGTCGACCTTCTTTTCGACGCGATGGGGGCGGCGGTGCCCCAGGCGCGCGGCGGCAAGGCGAAGATCCTCGCCGTCGGCGATGCCAAGCGCTCGCCGCGGACGCCGGAAGTACCGACGATGGCCGAGGCCGGCTTTCCGGACGTGCAGATGGTCGTGTGGTTCGGCATGGTCGCGCACGCGAAGACGCCCGATGCCATCATCCGGCGGCTGAATAGCGAGATCGTTTCGGCATTGAACAGCCCCGACGTTTCCAAGCGCCTCTCCGACCAGGGTTTCGACCCGGCGCCCTCGACGCCCGAGGCATTCGACGCCCTCATGCGCGAGGAGTCGGTCAAGTGGGCCGCGGTCGTAAAGGCGAGCGGTGCGCGCGTAGATTGAGACAGGAGATCCCATGAACCCAACAAATTTCACCGTGCGCGGCATGCATCACCATGCCTACAAGTGCAAGGACCCGGTGGCCACGCGGCACTTCTACGAGGATGTCCTCGGCATGCCGCTCGACCACATCGTGCGTGCGACGCACGTTCCCACGACCGGCGGCGAGCCGGTGCACTACTTCCACATGTTCTTCCGCATGGCCGATGGCAGCTACATGGCGTTCTTCGACCTCGGCGACAACGAGGCCGCCGCGCCTTCGCCGAACACCGGGCGCTGGATCAACCACATCGCGCTGGAAGTGGAAAGCTACGACGCGCTGGTGGCGATCAAGAAACGGCTGGAGGAGGAGGGCTTCCCCAGCGTCGGCCCGCTGGACCACGATTTCATCAAATCCATTTACCTCTTCGATCCGGACGATATCCGCCTGGAGTTCACGGTTCGCACGCCGAACTCCGATGGTCATGTCTACGGCGAGACGCGCACGCCCGACGAGGAATTCAAGCTCTGGCTGAAAGAGCGCTCACGCGCGAAGGAATTCGCCGCAAGCTGGAAGATCGCGCAACGCGAGTAGTGAAGCTCGCCCTCAACCTGCCGGCGCGCCTGCAGGCGATCGTCGACGCCGATTACCCTCGCTTCAGCCGCGGCGAGCTCGAGCGCCGGCGCGGGTTGATGGCGAAGGCGATGGCGCAGGCGGGCGTCGATCACCTCGTCGCCTACGGCGGCTTCTTCCGCGGCGGGCCGGTGCATTGGCTTTCGGACTGGATGCCGACCTTCGAGGCGGTGCTGGTCTTTACGCCGCAGCGCAGGGACACGCTCTTCATCCAGTTCTACAACCACATGCCGCAGGCCGAGGCGCTGATGTCTGGCGACGCGGACGTGCGCTGGGGCGGGCCGATGACCGCGCCGACGGTGATCGCTGAATTGGAAGCGCGCGGCGTGAAGGCGAATCGCCTCGGCTTCGTCGGCGGACTTCCGGTGGCGTTCTACAAGGCGCTCGGCGGCAAGTTCGGCGAAGTCGCGGACCTCAATCGCGCCTACGGCGGACTGCGGATGGTGAAGTCGCCGGAAGAGATCGAGTGGTACCGCATCGCCGCGCGCCTTTCGGACCTGCCGATCGAGGCGCTGGCGCGCGAGATGCGTCCCGGCATGGACGAGCGCGACCTTGCCGCGATCATCGAGGCGAGCTACACGCCGTGGCGGGCGCAGAACATCATCCATTTCCTCGGCACCACGTCCATGCACTCGCCGGACCTCTTCGTGCCGCGCCAGCACACCCTCACGCGCAAGATCGCCAAGGGCGACGTCGTGTTCACCGAGATCACCGCCAGCTTCTGGGAGCACTGGGGGCAGGTGCTGCGCACTTTTTCAATCGGCGAGGCGCTGACGCCGCTCTACCGCAAGCTGCACGACGCGGCCGACGCGGCCTATGACGCGATCTTCCGGGCCATCAAGCCGGGCGTGCATGTGCGCGAGCTTTTGGTCGGTCGAAGAGTCGTGGAGCAGGCGGGGCTGACGTACTACGACGACATCGTGCACGGCTTCGGCGGCGGCTACCTGCAG
>DATLDY010000219.1:0-2969 GCA_035525655.1 Burkholderiales bacterium | reverse complement strand
CGCCACACGCCACGCCTGGGCGAGTTCGCGATATTCAACCGCTCGCACTACGAGGACGTGCTGGTCGTGCGCGTCCACGACCTCCTGCCGAAGAAGCGCTGGAAGGCGCGCTACGCGCACATCGCCGACTTCGAGGCGCTCCTCGCCGAGCACGACACCATCGTGCTGAAGTACTTCCTGCACATCACGAAGAAGGAGCAGAAGAACCGGCTGCTGGAGCGTGAGGCGCAGCCGGAGACGGCGTGGAAGCTGAACGCCGGCGACTGGCAGGAGCGCGAGCGGTGGGATGAGTACACGGAAGCGTACGAGGATGCGATTTCCAAGACCGCCGCCGAGCACGCGCCGTGGACCGTGGTCCCGGCGAATGCCAAGTGGTATCGCAACCTGGTGGTAGCCGAGTCGATCGCCGCGGCGCTGCGCCCTTACCGCAAGGACTGGGTCGAGAAGCTCAAGGCGATGGGCAAGGACGCGACGGCAAAGCTTCGCGCTTCGCGCGAGAAATGATGCGGGCGTCAGCTAGTCCAGCACGGCTATGCAGTCGATCTCGATGTCGAAAGCTCCGGGGAAGCAGGGCACGCAAAGGAA
Organism: Burkholderiales bacterium; assembly: GCA_035525655.1. GTDB lineage: Bacteria > Pseudomonadota > Gammaproteobacteria > Burkholderiales > SG8-39 > SCGC-AG-212-J23. The sequence continues at coordinate 2,384 of DATLDY010000219.1, read as the reverse complement.
GATGCGCGCCGGCGCCTCGCTAGGGAAGTAGCGCGCGTAGATGTCGTTGAAGGCGCCGAAGCGCGATACATCGGTGCAATAGACGTTGCACTTCACGACACGCGAGAGGGACGAGCCGGCCGCTTCCAGGCAGCGCTTCATCTGCTCGAGGACGATGTTTGCCTGCTCGTCGAAAGGCTTCCCGCCGGGCTCGCCGCTCACCGGATCGAAGGGCGGCAGCCCCGAAACGAAGACAAAGCCGCCCGCGACGGTGACCGGATAGATCGGTCCCTTGCGGCGCCGCTCAAGGTAGGTGGAGATCGGCTCGACGCGCAGCGCTTTGCGTTCCATGTGGACGCGATTGTCGGCAAGCGCTAGCGTGCATGTTTCACGGGGCGGTGAACTATGGACGATCCGGAAATCTCGCGCGTTGCCCGGCTGTTGGCCGACCCGGCGCGTGCACGCATCCTGCGCACGCTGCTCGATGGCACGATGCGCCCCGCGGGCGAGCTAGCGTTCGCAGCGCAGATCTCGGCGCAGTCGGCGAGCGCGCATCTGGCCAAGCTGACGCGCGGCGGGCTCTTGCTGCTCGAGGCGCAGGGCCGGCATCGCTACTTCCGCCTGGCGAGCCCGCAGGTCGCCGACGCAGTCGAGACGCTCGGCTCCCTGAGCATCGCAGCGCGCCCACGTGCGCCCCGCCCGCCGGCGATTCCCAAGGCAACGCCCACGCAGTTTTTGCATTCGCGCACCTGCTACGACCACCTCGCCGGCGAGATGGCCGTGCGCGTGTGCGAAGCGATGCAGAAAGCGGGATGGCTGGTCGCGCGGGAGCGCGATTTTCGGCTGACGCCAGCCGGCGAAGCGCGCCTCGCCGCGCTCGAGGTCGACCTCACCGCCGCGCGCGGCTCGAGCCGTGTCTTTGCGCGCGCTTGCATCGACCTCACGCAGCGCCGGCCGCACATCGGCGGTGCTCTGGGAGCCGCCTTGCTCCAAACCTATTTTGCGAAGGGCTGGGTGCAGCGCATGCCGCGCTCGCGCGCGGTCAGCATCACGCCACGCGGCACCGAGGCTTTCGCGCGGGCCTTTTTCTAGCGCATCGGGACGGTGCTGCGCTGTCCCTTCTCGACGATGACGAACTCGAGGAACACGAGCGGTGTAGCGGCGCTCGCGTTGCGATGGGCGTGGACGGTGCCCGGAGCAACGTGCAGGCTGTCGCCGGGTTTGAGAACAATCGCTTCCTTGCCTTCTTCCTGCCAGACGCCGGAGCCTTCGAGCACGTAGAAGACGACGTGCGAAGGATGGTAGTGCTTTGGGTTCTGGCCGCTGGGAGCGTAGGTGGTGTGCTGCAGGCGAAATTCCTTGCCTGGCATCGACGGGTCTTCGAAGACCTGCGGCGTCGTCGCGGTGATGCCGCGGCGCTCGCCGTCCGCGCCTGCTAGCCCCTGCGCGCCCGCCAGCGCCGGCGCCAGGGACACGACGCAGAGCGCGAGCAGGCTGTGCATGCTCAGCGCGGCAGGAAGCTCTGGTCGACCATTTCCTCGACCCGCACCGGCTTCTCGAGCCACTGCAGCTTGTCGAGCATGAAGGTGGAGAGCTTCTTCAGGCTCTCGACGTCGACGCGCGCGTTCGGGTCGCGCTTCCAGTCGGAGTTCTTGACGTAGATGTCGACCGGCGTGCGCACGAAGCCGGCCTTCACGAGGTCGCGCTTGCCCTGCTCCTTGTTGGCGAGGTACCACTTGGTCACCGCGACATAGTCGGAGAGGAAGGCGCGCACCGCCTCCGGGTGCTGCTTCAGGAATTTTTCGCCGAAGAAGAGGCTCAGGAGCTCGTGGTCGTAGCCCACCGCATCCACCGCGGTGAAGAGCTTGCGCAGGCCGCCCTTGGCGAGCTCGGCGGAGTAGAACGGCTCGACGAAGGTGCCGGCGCTGACCTTGCCGCTGCGCACCGCCTCGCCGATCGCCGGGAAGGACATCGGCACCACCTTCGTGTCCTTGTCGGGCACGAGGCCGGCGTTGATCAGGCCGGCGCGCGCCCAGAGGTCGGTGGCCGTCTTGATGCCGACCACGCCGATGGTGCCGCCCTTCAGGTCCTTCACGCTTTTCACCGGGCCGTCGTCCTTCACCATGTACGTGGTGGTGAAGTACTCGGTGCCGTGCGCCTCGAGGCACACGTTGGCCACGATCTTCATGTCCATGCCCTGCGCGCGGGCGAAGATCACCGCGAGGCCGGGCGCCGTGCCGGCGTCGATCTCGCCGGCGAGGAACGCCTGGAAGCGCTCCGGGTTCGCCTGGAAGAGGATCTGCTTCAGCTGGTATTTCTTGCCCTGGTTGGGAGCCAGATCGGGCCGCGCGCTCATCAGCCACACCTGCTCCTCGGCGGCGAAGCCGCGGCCGAAGCGGATCAGC
>DATLDY010000254.1:0-5742 GCA_035525655.1 Burkholderiales bacterium | reverse complement strand
TTCCTGCGCGACCAGCAGCGCCTCACCGGCACGCACCTTGGCTGCGAGCACGGCGTTTGCGGTGCGTGCACGATCCTCGTCGACGGCCAGCCGGTGCGCTCGTGCATCACCTACGCGGTGCAGTGCGAAGGCGCCGAGGTTCGCACGGTCGAGGGCTTCGAGGACGACGCGCTCATGAAGGAGCTGCGCGCCGCCTTCTCGCGCGAATACGCCCTGCAGTGCGGCTTCTGCACGCCCGGAATGCTGATCGCCGCGCGCGACCTCGTGCTGCGCCTGCCGAATGCCGATGAGCGGCGCATCCGCGAGGAGATGTCCGGCAACCTGTGCCGCTGTACCGGCTACGTCGGCATCGTGCGCGCCATCACCTCCGTGGTGCAGGCACGCCGCGCCTCGAATGAGGTTCCCGTCGAGGAACAACCCAAAGCGCAGATCCGCTTCACGCCGGTGGAGGCAAAGCGGGCCGAGGCCGCGCAGCCGGCTGCAGTGGCGTCGGGGACTCGTATCGAGGACGAGGTGACGGTCAAGCATCCGCTCGGCGTGGTATGGGCGGCATTCGCGGACATGCCGGCGGTCGCCGCGTGCCTGCCGGGCGCTGAAATCACCGAGAGCTCGGGCAACGCCGTCAAAGGGCGCATCACGGCGAAGTTCGGTCCCATGCGTGCGGCGTTCGCCGGCGGCGCGACCCTCGAGCGTGACGAAACGGCGAAGCGCGGCGTGATCCACGGCGCCGGGCAGGACGCCTTGTCGTCCTCCCGCGCGCGAGGCGACATCGCCTACCAGCTCTTCGATGCGGGCAATGGCGCGACACGCATCGCCATCAGCATCGATTACAGCCTGCAAGGTCCGCTCGCCCAATTCTCGCGCGGCGGCCTGGTGAAGGAGTTCGTCGGCCGCATGGTGGCCGAGTTCGGCGCCAACCTCGACCGGCATCTGGCCGGTGGGCCGCGCCGGAAGGCCGAGCTCGATGCCGGCGGCGTGTTCTGGAAATGGCTCTGGTCGCGCTTCAAGGCGATCTTCAACTAGAGGGGAAGGCACGATGAAAACGTTAGCGGTAGCACTGCTCGGCTTATTCGCCGGCGCGGCGATGGCGCAGGACAAGCTCTCTGTGCGGCTGGACTGGACGCCGTGGGCGATTCATGCACCGATCCATCTCGCCGCGGAGAAGGGATGGTTCAAGCAGCACGGCATCGACGCCACCGTCGAGGACGGCAACGGCTCGGTCACCACGGTGCAGCTGGTGGGCAGCGGCCGCTTCGACGTCGGCAACGCGAGCCTCGCGCCGATGATGATCGCGCGCGACAAGGGGCTCTCGGTGCGCGCAATCGCCAACTTCCTGCGCAAGAACGACATCGGGCTCCTCGTGCCGAGAGGCTCGACGATGAAGACGCCGAAGGATCTCGTCGGCAAGAAAATCATCTTCACCGCCGGATCGCTCGAAGCGCCGTTCCTCGACAGCTTCCTCGCCGCCGGCAAGCTCAAGCGCGAGCAGGTCGAGCTTCTCAACGTCGAGGCCGCGGCCAAGGTACCGACGTACGCCGCGGAGCGCGCCGACGGCGTGTTCTCCACCGTGCCCTTCGTGCTGCCGCTGGTGGAGGCGAACCGCCCCTCGGATGCGATCCTGTTCTCCGACTACGGGCTGCAGTTCCCGAGCTTCGGCTTGCTCTCGTCCGAAGAGAAGATCAAGGAGCGCGGGCCGGCGATCCGGCGCTTCGCGAGCATCGTGGCGGGCGCGTGGGAGTACATCCTCGCCGGCCACGAGGACGAGGCGGTAAAGGCCATCATCGCGCAGCGCCCGCAGGCCAAGCTCGACGCGAAAGTCCTGCGCGCGCAGATCGATTCGCTGCGGGCCTTTTTCCAGACGCAGAACTCGAAGGGCCTGCCGATGGGCGTGATGGCCGATGCCGACTGGGCGGCCGGCATCAAGACCATGGCGGCGGTGAGCCTGATCAAGGACGCGCCGGCCTCCGGCTTCTACACCAACGACATGCTCGACCGAGCGCTGATCGCAAAAATCGCCCAGCAGAAATGAAGGCCCGGCCGGCCGCGTCGATCGAGGTGAGCCGCCTGCGCAAGCAGTTCGGCGCGCAGGGCGTGCTCGCCATCGAGGAGGCGAGCCTGTCGATCGCGCCGGGCGAGTTCGTGAGCGTGCTCGGGCCGAGCGGCTGCGGCAAGAGCACGCTCCTTCGCTGCATCGCCGGGCTGGAAGTGCCGAGCAGCGGCTCGGTGACCGTGAACGGCGCGCCCGTCGATGGCCCGCCGGAAAGACTCGGCATGGTGTTCCAGCGCGACGCGCTGCTCGACTGGCGCAACGTCGCCGACAACCTCATGCTGCCGATCGACTTCCGGCATGGCGATCGCGCCGCGGCGCAGAGCCGGGCTGCGGCGCTCCTCGCCCTGACCGGCCTCAAGGGTTTCGAGAACGCCTATCCGGCGCAGCTCTCCGGCGGCATGCGCCAGCGCGTGGCGATCTGCCGGGCGCTGGTCGACGACCCGGTGCTGCTCCTCATGGACGAGCCCTTCGGCGCGCTCGATGCGCTGACGCGCGACCAGATGAACGTCGAGCTGCAGAAGATGTGGCTCGCCGAGCACAAGACGGTCGTTTTCGTGACCCACAGCATCAGCGAGGCGATCTTCCTGGGCGATCGCGTGGTGGTGTTCACGCCGCGTCCGGGGCGTATCGCCGATGTCATCCAGGTCGAGCTGCCGCGGCCGCGGCGCCTCGCGGTGCGGGGATCCGAGCGCTTCAACGGCTACGCGAGCCACATCCGCACGCTGTTCGAGGGCATGGGCCTTCTCAAGGAGGAAGCGTGAGGGGCAACCTTACCGCCGCCGGGGTGCTGGTCGCGCTGTTCCTGCTGTGGGAGGCGGCGGTGCGGGCGTTCCACGTCAAGCCCATCGTGCTGCCGCCGCCGAGCGCGATATTCGTCGAGTTCTTCAGCGCGCCGGTCTGGTACCTGCGGCACGCGTGGTACACGCTGCTGATGACGGTCGGCGGCTTCGCCCTCGCCGTCGTGGTGGGCGTGGCGCTCGCCGTGCTGATCGTGGAATCGCGCCTGCTGGAAAAGAGCATCTACGCCCTGATCGTCGGCCTCAACAGCGTGCCGAAGGTCGCCGTGGCGCCGCTGTTCGTCATCTGGCTCGGCACTGACGCCGAGCCGAAGATCGCCATCGCCTTCCTCATCGCGGTCTTCGCCATCGTGATCGACGCGGTGCTCGGCTTGAAGTCGGTGCCGCCGGACATCCTCGACCTCGCGCGCTCGATGCGCGGCGGGCGCCTCGCCACGCTGTGGCGCATCCGCTTTCCGTGCGCGCTGCCTTCGCTCTTCGCCGGCATGAAAGTGGCGATCGGGCTCGCCCTGGTCGGCGCGATCGTGGGCGAGTTCGTGTCGTCGCAGCGCGGCCTGGGCTACGTGATCCTCAGCGCGCAGGGCATGTTCGACACGGCGCGCGTGTTCGCGGCGATCCTCGTCCTCGCGGTCATGGGCGTGGCGCTCTTCTGGCTGATCGCCCTGCTCGAGCGCCTGGCCATTCCGTGGCACGCATCCCAGAAAGAGCACGTTTCCACCCACTAGAAGGAGAACACCATGGCACTGGTTCCCATCGCCAAGCTCGGCAACTTCCTGCATATCTACGACTTCAAGGTCGATCCGGACCACATCGACGAATTCATACGGCTGTTCAACGAATTCGACTATTCGGACTCGAACCCGATGCACAAGTCGGCGGCGCAGGTGAAGGACGGCGCGCTGGTGCAGGACGTCGCCGACCCGACGCGCTTCTGGCTGATCGGCGAGTGGAGCGACATCGAGGTGCACGCGCGCATCCGCAAGCAGTTCGTCGAGATGAAGCCGGCGTTCATCAAGCACGTGGTCGGCGGCAAGTTCATTCCGGCCTACGGCAGGGTCGTGTCGGCCACGCCGCAGGAAATCCTCGACAAGGCGCAGAAGCAGCGCGCGTGAAGCTCTACACCTTCTTCCGATCGTCGACCTCCTACCGGCTGCGCATCGCGCTCGCCTGGAAGAAGCTCCCGTACGAGCCCGTCTACACCAGCCTGCCGGGGATGAAGCACAAGGATCCGGCGTACCTGGCGCTGAATCCGCAGGGGCTGGTGCCGGCGCTCGTGAGCGACGCGGGGAAGGTGTACACGCAGTCGATGGCGATGATCGAGTGGCTGGACGAGCGTTATCCGCAGCCGCCGCTCATGCCGCGGGATCCCGAGGACAAGTGGTACGTGCGCGCCGCGTCGCAGATCGTCGGCTGCGAGATCCATCCGCTGAACAACGTGCGAGTGCTCAAGTACCTGAAGAGCGCGTACGGCCTGGACGACGGCAAGGTGAACGGCGACTGGTATCCGCACTGGATTGCCGAAGGCTTCCAGGGCCTGGAGGGCTTCCTGCAGTCGGAGAAACGCTCGGGCGCCTATCTCCTCGGCGACCAGGTGACGATGGCCGACATCTGCCTCGTACCGCAGGTGTTCAACGCGCAGCGCTTCAACTGCGACCTCAAGCCTTATCCGACCACGATGGCGATCTTCGAGCGCTGCATGAAGCTGCCGGCGTTCTCGGAGACGCAGCCCTCCCGGCAGGGAGACGCCGTCTGACGCTGCAGAAGCAGCCGTACTTCGATTACTCGGCGATCGTCGAGCGCCCGCAGTTCTCCTGGCCGGGCGGCAAGCGCCTCGCGTTTCACCTGTGCCTCAACCTCGAGGCCTTCGCCTACAACACCGGCCTGGGGATCTCGTATTCGCCAGGGCTGCCGCATCCCAATTCATACAACTGGGGCTGGCGGGAGTACGGCAACCGCGTCGGCGTCTGGCGCCTGATCAAGCTGTTCGATGAGATCGACCTTCCGGTGTCGGTCCTCCTCAACAGCGAGGTGTACGACCATTGCCCGCAGGTGGTCGCGGCGCTGCGCAAGCGCGGCGACGAGATCGTGGGGCACGGGCGCACCAACTCCGAGCACCAGAACGACTTCAACGAAGCCGGCGAGCGCAAGCTCATTGCGGAGGTGACCGAGGCGGTCCGCAAGCACGAGGGCAAGCCTCCCGCCGGCTGGCTCTCGCCGGGCGTGAACCCGAGCAAGGCGACGCCCGATTTATTGCGGGAGGCCGGCTACCGCTACATCCTCGACTGGCCGATTGACGACCAGCCCGTGTGGATGCGCACGCGGAGCGGTCCCATCCTCTCGGTGCCCTACCCGCACGAGGTGAACGACATCCCGATGGTCGCGCTGCACCATGGCACGGCCGAAAAGTTCGCCGACATGATCGTCGACAACTTCGACGAGATGCTCGAGCAGTCGCGCGAGCAATCGCTCGTCTACGGCGTGTCGATCCATGCCTTCATCGTCGGCCAGCCGTTTCGCCTGCGGCATTTCCGCCGCGCGCTGCAGCACGTGCGCAAGGGCTCGGACCGCGTGTGGTTCGCGACCACCGGGCAGATCGCCCAGCACTTCGCCCAGGTCGTTCCAGCGCCCTAGCGTTTCAGGAGCCAGACGCCGCCGAGGGCCGGGGGCAGCGTGACGGCATTGCCGCTGACTTTGCATCCCGCCTTGCGGCAACGCGCGGCCAACGCCTCCGGATCGCTGCAGGCGAGGGAATAGCCGGCGATCCCGGGCGCGGGCGGCGCGACGCCCAAAAGGTTGGAAATCGCATTTTGAGTGCCGATGACGATACTGCCGCGCGCCGTGCGCAGCCGCACGACGTCGCCCTCCGGCGCCGGGATCGTCGCCGCGAAGCGCGCC
>DATLDY010000198.1:0-4207 GCA_035525655.1 Burkholderiales bacterium | reverse complement strand
ACCGTTGGATTGGTCGCGGCGTCCGCGCTGAGGTTCGCGCCGGTCAGAAAGCGCGCGCGCTCCGAGGCGGCGAAGACGATGATGTCGGCGATCTCGGCCGGCTCGGGCATGCGCTTCATCGGCAGGCGCTGCACGGTGCGCTTCAGCGCTTCGTCTTCGCTGATGCCGTCGCGCTTGGCGTCCGCGGTGAGCGCCGCGGCGACGCGCTCGGTCTTCGTCGGTCCGGGATTCACGCCGATCACCCGCACGCCGCGCGCCGCGTAGGCGTTCGCAAGGCCGGCTGTAGCCAGCATCAGCGCCGCATTGGCCGCGCCGCCGCCGATGTGGGTGGGCGCCGCGACCTTGCCGCCGCTGCCGATGACATTGACGATCGCGCCGTGGCCGCGGGCCGCCATCCGCTTGATGAGCGGGTCGATAACGTACACATAGCTGAAGTACTTGGCGTCCATCGCCGCGCGCCAGGCATCCGGCGTGAGATCGTCGGCATTGGTGCGTTTAGCTGCACCCGCGCAGTTCACCAGCACATCGATCGGGCCGAGGCGCCGCTCCACCGCGTCGACCAGCTCGGCCGCGGCGCGCGGCTGGGTCAGGTCGGCGGCAAACGTTTCGACCGGCACCGCGGCGCGCGCCTTGTCGAGGTTTTCCTGCGAGCGAGAAGCGATGGCCACGCGCGCGCCTTCGGCGATGAAGCCGCGCGCGGCGGCGAGGCCGATGCCTTTGCTGCCGCCGGTGATGAGAACCACCTTGTCTTTCAGTCCGAGATCCATGCGGAAGATGGTACATTCGTCTCACCCTTAAGGAGGGGGAACCATGAACATCGCTCTAGGATGTACTGCGCGTCTCGCGCTCGCTTGCGCCTTCGCTCTCACTTCATTTGCAAGCTATGCCCAGGACCGCGTCGTTCGCATCGGCGTATTGATGCCGATCTCCGGCCCCGGCTCGTATTTCGGCGTGATGGGCAAGGAAGGCATCGAGCTTGCGCTCGAGCAGGTCGGAAAGCAGCCGATCAACGGCTATCGCCTGCAGGTGCAGTACGAAGATTCCGCGTGCAGCCCGCTGCAGGCGACCAACGCGGTGAAGCGCATCCTCGACCAGTTCAAGCCGCACATCGTGATCGGCGAGGAGTGCTCGGACGCCTCGCTCGCCATCGCCCCGATCCTCGAGCAGGCGAAGGTGGTGCAGCTCAACGCGGGCTCGGTGACGATGAAGCTCACCGAATCGGGCTACAAGTACGTGTTCCGCATCTTCCCGAACGCCGAGCAGCAGAGCGCGCCGCTCGTCAAGGTTGCCACCCAGCAGCTCAAGGCGAAGACCGCGGTCGTGCTGCACGAGAAGACCAACGCGGGCGTCGACAATGCCGAGGGATTCAAGAAGCCCTTCGAAGCCGCCGGCGGCAAGGTGCTGGCGGTGATCGACTTCGGCCGCGACGTGAACGACTTCACCGCCATCGCCACGCGCATCGCCGCGCTCGGCCAGGTGGACGTGCTGCCCACCTTCGCCCTGGAAGGCCAGCAGGTGCGCCTGTCGCAGGCGCTGGCGCAGGCCAGGGTCGTGAAGGGCGGCGGCGGCAAGGGCGTGCAGATGGGGTCCATCTGGCTGCCCTTCGGCTACGACCAGAAGGCCGGGCAGGCTTCCGAAGGCTACGTGCGCATCGTGCAGTTCGACCCGGGCGAGAAGCGCAAGATGGTGCAGGACTTCGTGAAGGCGTTCCACGCGAAGTACGGCGCCGACAAGACGCCGACGCACATCAACGCGCATGCCTACGACACCATCCTGCTCGTCGCCGAGGCGGTGCGCCGCGGGGCGAAGGACTCGGACTCGATCCGCGAGCAGTTCTCGAAGATGAAGGATGTGGAAGTGACCACCGGCAAGATCACGTTCGACCAGAAGGGCCAGAACGCGGACCTCTCGGTGGTGCACTTCGTCGAGACGCAGAAGGACCTCTCCTGGAAGGGGATGAGCTGGCAGTAAGCTGGGCCAGTCGATGAGCGACCTCGCGGCGCTCGTCGTTCAGCAGTCGGTGAACGGCGTGTACCTGGGCTGCCTGTACGTCATGGTGGCCCTGGGCCTCACGCTGATCTACGGCGTGCTGAACCAGATCAACTTCGCGCACGCCGACTTCGTCACGGTCGGCGCCTTTGCCGCGTTCTTTGCGGCGACGCGCCTGGGGACCAAGGTGCTCGGGCTGCCGGACGCGGCCGCGTACCTCCTCTCGCTCTTCATGGCGCTCGGCGTCGGGGCGCTCCTGGGCCTGGCGATCAACGCGGCGGTGTTCGCGCCGCTGCGCGAGCGCGGCGACGAGCTGCGGCCGCTGATCGCCACCATCGGCGTCTCGGTGCTGCTCGAGAACGCGCAGCTCGCGCTCTTCGGCCCGATTCCGTTCCAGTTCGATTCGCCGTTCACGCGCGAGACGATCCGCATCGGGCGGATCTTCTTCACCGGGCAGAGCGTCCTGGTGGTCGTGGTCTCGGCGCTCTCGATCGGAGCGCTGTATGCGTTCATGAAGTTCACGTTCCTCGGCAAGGCGCTGCGCGCCGTCGCGCAGGACCGCGAGACCGCGGGGCTGATGGGCATCAATCCCGGCTTGCTGATCGGATTGACGATCGTGATCGCATCGGCGCTCGCCGGCATGGGCGGCGCGCTCCTCGGACCGGTGCTGGTGCTGACGCCTTTCGCCGGCGCGTCGGTGATCGTCAAGGCGTTCGCCATCGTGATCATCGGCGGCTTCGGCAACATGCAGGGCACCATCATCGCCGGCATCCTGGTCGGCGTCATCGAGGCCTTCACCGTGCAGTATCTCGGCTCGGGCCTCATCGACCTGGTGGTGTTCGTGCTGCTCCTCGCCATGCTCGTCGTGCGGCCGACCGGGATCATCGCCGAGCGCAAGGAAGAGAACGTATGAGGCGGGCGCTCTACTACCTCGGCGCCGCGCTGGTCATCGCCGCGATCCCATGGCTGATCACCACGCCTTATTGGCGCGGCATCCTGATCCTGTGCGCGATGAACGTGCTCCTCGCCCTGGGGCTCAACCTGGTGCTCGGCTATACCGGGCAGCTCAACCTCGGCCAGTCCGCGTTCTTCGCCATCGGCGCCTACGTCACGACGATCCTGGTGAAGAGCCACGGCTGGAATTTCTGGCTCGCGGCCGTCGCCGCGGTGGCGAGCGCCGGCGTCGTGGGACTGGTGCTCGCCGCCTTTGCGGTGCGGCTTCGCGGCCATTACCTCGCCATCGCGTCCCTCGGCTTCGCCGTGATCACCTACCAGGTGCTCATCAACTGGGAGAAGGTCACCGAAGGCGTGCGCGGCATCTACGGGATCATGCCGCCGGTTGCGAGCTCGATCGGGCTTTTCTACCTGATCGCGGGCATCGCGCTCGTCGTGTACTGGCTGATGGACAACCTCGTGCGCTCGCCCATCGGCGACACGCTGCGCGCGGTGCGCGAGGACGAGGTGTCGGCGGCGTCGCTCGGCGTAAGGAGCGCGCTGTGGAAGGCATTCGCCTTCAGCATCGGCGCCGGCATCGCCGCGCTCGCCGGGTGCTTCTATCCGGGCTTCGTCGGCACGCTCGTTCCCGACGCTTTCAACATCATCGAGTCCTTCACCATGATGGCGATGGTGATCGTCGGCGGCATGGGGACGATGATCGGGCCGGTCATCGGCGCCGTTGTGCTGACCATCCTGCCGGAGTGGCTGCGCGGCTTCGGCGAGCTGCGCCTCATGATCTACGGCCTCGCGCTTACGCTGGTCGTGCTTTTCATGCCGGGCGGCATCGTGCAGGCGTGGAACCGGATGGTTCGGAGATGAGCCTCCTGCGGGCGGAGAACGTCAACAAGAGCTTCGGCGGCGTGCACGCCGTGCGCAATGTCTCCATCTCGGTGCCGGAGAAATCGATCTTCGCGCTCATCGGGCCCAATGGCGCGGGGAAGTCGACGCTCCTCAACCTCCTGTCCGGCGTTTATCAGCCGGATGCCGGGACGCTCACCTTCGGCGACAAGCAATTAGGCGGGCTGCCGGCGTATGCCCGAGTGCGCCTCGGCATTGCGCGCACCTTCCAGAAAATCCGCCTGTTCAAGCAGCTCTCGCTCCTCGAGAACGTGATGGCGGGATTCCATATCCACCAGGACACGCCGTTCTGGCAGCACCTCCTGCTCGGCGATACCGGGCGGTTCAAAAGTGATGCGCGCGAGCTCCTGGATTTTGTCGGCCT
>DATLDY010000197.1:0-22956 GCA_035525655.1 Burkholderiales bacterium | reverse complement strand
GAGCGCGGTGAGCTGTATGGCTCGGTGCGGCTGCTCGAGAAGGTGAAAGGGATCGATACGCCGCAGGCGATCGTGCACGCAGTGCGCGACGATGTACGGCGCTTCGCCGCAAGCGCGGAGCAGTCGGACGATCTCACCCTGCTCTGCGTGCGCTGGGGAACGTCCTAGCGGACGATGATCTCGACGCGCCGGTTGCGCGGCTCGTCGATGCCGTCCGCGGTCGGGACGAGGAGCTCGCGCTGGCCGCGCCCCGCGGTGCGGATGCGATCGGCGGCGATGCCGATATCGACGAGGAAACCCTTCACGCGCTCGGCACGTTGCGCGGAAAGGCGGTCATTGTTGGGCCGGTCCCCCATCGTGTCCGTATGCCCCACGACCAGCACGTCGGGCACCGGCCGTTCCCGCAGGGCGCCCAGCACCTTGTCGAGCTCGGCCTTGGACTCGTCGGTGAGCTCATCGGTCCCGATGACGAAGTGGAGCAGGAAGGTCGCTGGCCGCGGCGGCAGCGACTGCAAGGTGGAACCGAAGCTCTGGCTCACGTCGGCGGCGGAAAGCTGCGCCACTTCGGCCTGGCCGCTGCGGCTCGCGGCATACGGGCGGTCCAGCACCTGGCGGGCATCACCGCGCTGCACGACGACCGTACCGACGTGGCCATCCGCGCTGGGCAGCACGACGATGGTCTCGTTCGGCGGCTTGGCGGGCGCCAGCAGCACCACCAGCGCGACGACCGCGGCAAGCGCGAGGACTGCCACGACTATTTTTTAGGGTCGTCGACCTTGACCACGAACTCGGTGCCGCGCACGCCCATGATCGAAGACGGCGTGCGCACGCGCATCGCCTCGGGCGATTGCTTGACCATCTTGCCCGAGATCACGGCGAGGGTGCCTTTGGAAAGCGTGCTGTCGAACTGGCCGGCGTGCGTAGTGGAGTCGAACACGTAGCGATCGATCGCGAGCGCGCTGTCCGGACCAATGGAGAGGAGGCTGTTGTCGGCGAAGGTGATGCCGACGGTGCCGTCGGCGCCGGTGACGACCTTGTCGGCTTGCTGCACCGGCATGCCGGCGCGCACCGCGAGGCGCTCGGTTCCGCGCTCGATGTGAGCCGCGCCGCGAACCACCTTGATCTCGCCGACATCGGCTGCAAAGGCGGCGACGACAAAGCCCATCAGACTGACTGCGAGTATCCCGCGCATGGTGTCTCCCGATCCCGTTTTGGCGGGTCCTATAATGCCCGCACGCCGATGGCCGATACAGTTAAAAATGCGCGTTCGGCCATGTTTCCCGCGCGGCTCGAGCACCTGCGCAACATGACCGCGTTCCTCGAGGGCTTCTGCGGCGAGCACGCCATCGAGCGCACCCGCTGCCTGCGGTTAAATCTTGTGCTGGAGGAGCTGTTCGTGAACAGCATCGAGCACGGCTACCGCGGCGATTGCGAGGCCCCGATCTGGGTCACGCTCGATGCGCGGCCCGGCGCCGTCCTGATCACGTACGAGGACACCGCACCGCCCTTCAACCCCTTTGCACGGCTCTCTACGCACGCCGAGCTGCAAAAAATCGGCGGGCTGGGGGTGCTGTTTACGCGCGAGCTCGCGTCCGGCCGGGATTACGCCTACCTCTTCGGCCGTAACCGGATCCGTCTGTCGCTGTCCGGCTAGCCCCTGCCGGGGTGGATGTGCCCGCACGACGGGCACTTCCGGTCACTCGCGTAGAAGGCATCGAAAAGCGGCGGCAGGTCGGCGACGATGTTCTGCACGTTGACCTCGACGCGGTGCACCCGGGTCCAGCAGCGGGGGCAATACCACTCGAAAGCATCGTTCACGTCGCGCGGCCGGATCTTCTCGACCACCAGCCCCACCGATCCCGCCTCCGGCCGTTGCGGGGAGTGCCGGTAGTGGGCGGGGAGGAGCACGATCTCGCCCTCCTTCACCGGGATCTCGCCCGGCCGCCCGTCCTCGACCACGTTGAGGACGATGTTGCCGCGCAGCTGGAAGAAGAACTCCTCGTACGGGTCGTCGTGGTAGTCGGTGCGGTGGTTCGGCCCGCCGACCACCTGGACGATCAGGTCCTCGGCGGCGGGAAAAACCAGCTTGTTCCCCACCGGCGGCTTCAGCAGGTGCGCATGCTCGTCGATCCAGCGGGAAAAGTTGAATGCTTTTAGGGGCATAGCTCGGCCATGTTAAGCATCCAAAGGAACTAGGCCCCGGGGCATCAAAGTCGCAGCAGGCACCGTACGTTTGGGGGCTCCCATGTGTGGCATCGCCGGCTATTTTGCCCTGACCCCCCGCCCGCTCGCGCCGCGCGCGGTGCTTGAGCGCATGGTCGAGGCCGTGCGCCACCGCGGGCCCGATGCCGGCGGCATCTACCACGACGGCCGGGCAGCCCTCGGCCACCGGCGGCTGTCGATCATCGACCTCTCCGGCGGAAAGCAGCCGCTGTCGACCGCGGACGAGCGCCTGTGGGTGACCTTCAACGGCGAGATCTTCAATTACGTCGAGCTGACCACCGACCTCATCGCGCGCGGCCGCAACTTCCGCACGCGCAGCGATACCGAGACGATCCTGCACGCGTACGCCGAATACGGCGCGAAATGCGTCGAGTCCTTCAACGGCGATTTCGCCTACGCCATCTGGGACCGCAACGCCCAGCGCCTGGTCATGGCGCGCGATCGCATGGGCGTGCGCCCGCTCTACTACGCGGTGCACGAGGGGGTGCTGGTCTTCGCATCGGAAGTGAAGTCGCTCTTCCTGTATCCGGGCCTGCGCGCGGAGCTCGATCCGCTGGGACTCGACCAGTGCTTCACCTTCTGGTCGCCGCTCGCGCCGCGCACCGCTTTCAAGGGCGTCTCGGAGCTGCCGCCCGGGCACCAGCTGATCGCCGAGAACGGATCGTTCCGCGTCGAGCCTTACTGGCAGCTGCGTTTCCCGAAGCGCGGCGAGCGCTCAGCCATGACGGACGACGAAGCCGGCGAACAGATCGAAACGCTGCTGGCCGACGCCACGCGCATCCGCATGCGCGCCGACGTACCGGTCGGCGCCTATCTGAGCGGGGGCTTCGATTCGTCGGCGACCACCGCACTCGCGCAGCGCCATAACGCCGGCCTTCGCACCTTCTCGCTCGAATTCGAATCGCCCGAGCTCGACGAATCCGAGCACCAGCGCACCCTGGTCGATGCGCTGAAGACCGACCACTCGGCGGTGCGCTGCAAAGGCGGCGACATCGCCCAGCATTTTCCGCAGGTCATCCGCCACACCGAGCGCCCGATCGTGCGCTCGGCGCCGGCCGCGCTGTACCTCCTGTCGCGCGAGGTGCGCGACCACGGGTTCAAGGTGGTGCTCACCGGAGAAGGCGCCGACGAGGTCTTCGGCGGCTACGACATCTTCAAGGAAGCCCGGGTGCGGCACTTCTGGGCTCGGCAGCCGAATTCGAAATGGCGGCCCCTGCTCCTGCGCCGGCTGTACCCCTACCTCGGCGGTTTGCAGTCGCAGCCGATGAAATACCTCGAGGCGTTCTTCCGCACCGGTCTGGACCAGCGCGACGATCCGCTGTTCTCGCACCTGCCGCGCTTTGCGCTGACCCGCAGGATCGCCCAGTTCTTCTCCGGGGACCTGCGCACGTCGATCAACGGGTACGACCCGCTCGAGGAGTTGCGCTCCACCCTGCCGGCTGAGTTCGCCTCCTGGCACCCCCTCTCGCGCGCGCAGTACCTGGAGACCGGGTGCCTCCTTCCCGGCTACATCCTTTCCTCGCAGGGCGACCGCGTCGCCATGGCGCATGCGGTGGAAGGCCGCTTCCCGTTCCTCGATCACCGCGTGGTCGAGCTCGGCGCCGCGCTCGCGCCGTCGATGAAGCTGAGGAGCCTGCGCGAGAAATACCTCCTGCGCCGCACGCTCGGCCGCCACCTGCCGTCGTCGATCGTCGAGCGGCCGAAACAGCCCTACCGCGCACCCGACAGCGAAAGCTTCGTGCACAAGGGTGCGCCCGATTATGTGGCCGAGCTCCTCTCACCCGCCGCGATCGCCCGCGCGGGCTATTTCGAGCCGCGCGCCGTGCAGCGCCTGGTGGCCAAGTGCCGTAATCCGGTCGGACCTGTCTCGACCGGCGACAACATGGCGTTCGTCGGAATCCTGTCGACGCAGCTGCTCCATTCGACGTTCGTGCAGCCGTTGCTGTGACCCAACTGATCTGAAGGGGCTCGTTCAACTCGAATGCCGTGTCACGAAGCTCCGTTATCGTCTCGCTGTCCGGAAACCCGCGAAACTATGAAACACGACATCGGTCTTGCTGTACGCCGCTTCATCGGCGAAAACTTCCTGTTCCGCGATGATGGCGATGCCATCACGCATGACGCCTCGCTGCTCGACGCCGGCATCATCGACTCCACCGGCGTGCTCGAGCTGGTCTGCTTCCTCGAGACCACCTTCGGCATCGAAGTGCAGGACGACGAGATGCTGCCCGAGAACCTCGATTCGATCCGCGCCATCAGCAATTACGTAAGCCGCAAGCTCGAGTCGCGGAAGGTCGAGCTCGTCGCCTGACGACGGTGCGCGTCGAATCGTTCCTTCTGGAGAGCGCCCGGCGCTTTCCGGGCAAGACCGCGCTCGTCGCCGGCGGCACTCGCCTGACCTACGCCGAGCTCGGCGCGGCCGCGACCCGTTTTGCCGCAGAGCTTCGCCGGCAGGGCGTCGTGCGCGGCGACCGGGTGGTGATCTACCTGCAGAACTCGCCCGAGGCGGTGATATCGGTGTTCGGGACGCTGCTGGCCGGCGGCGTGTTCAGCGTCGTCAACCCGAGCACCAAAGCGGACAAGCTCGCCTATATCCTCAACAACTGCACGGCGAAGGCCCTGGTGACGGAGCCGCGCCTTGCCGAGACCGCGCGAGCGGCCCGCGCCGAAGCGCCGGCCGTCGCCGCGCTGCTGACCACGCCGTTCGCTTTCCCCGATGCACCGGCGCCGCGCGCCGCGGGCATCGACCTCGACGTGGCGATGATCGTCTATACGTCCGGCTCGACGGGCTTCCCGAAGGGCGTGACGATGACGCACGCGAACATCGTCGCGGCGGCGACTTCCATCACCACCTACCTCGAGAGCTCGCCCGACGACATCGTGCTCTCGGTGCTGCCCCTCGCCTTTGATTACGGCCTCTACCAGGCGTTGATGTGCGCCAAGGTCGGCGCCACTCTGATCCTCGAGAAGTCGTTCGCTTTCCCGCAGGTGATCCTCGACAAGCTGAAGGCCGAGCGCGTTACCGGCTTTCCGCTGGTGCCGACGATGGCCGCGCTGCTCCTGCAGATGAAGCAGCTCGAGCCGGGCATGTTCTCGACCCTGCGCTACATCACCAACACCGCCGCCGCCTTGCCGAAGGCGCACATCCAGCGCCTGCGCGAGCTCTTTCCCAGCGCCCGCGTGTTCTCCATGTACGGGCTCACGGAGTGCAAGCGCTGCACCTACCTGCCGCCCGAGGAGCTCGATCGCCGGCCCGAATCCGTCGGCATCGCGATTCCGGGGACCGAGGCCTACGTGGTCGATGAGCTCGGCCAGCGCGTCGGGCCCGGCGTCACGGGCGAGCTGGTGATCCGCGGCGCGCACGTCATGAAGGGCTACTGGTGCGACGACGCCGCCACCGCGCGCGCGCTCAAGACCGGGCCCTACCCGTGGGAGAAGGTCCTCTACACGGGCGATCTGTTCCGCATGGACGAGGAAGGTTTCCTCTATTTCGTCAGCCGCAAGGACGACATCATCAAGACCCGCGGCGAGAAGGTCAGTCCCAAAGAAGTCGAGAACGTCCTATACGAGCTTGCCGGCGTGCGCGAGGTCTGCGTCATCGGCGTGCCCGACCCCATCCTCGGCCAGGCCCTCAAGGCGATCGTTGCCGCCGACGAAGGCGTAACCGATCGCGACATCATCCGCCATTGCCGCGAGCGCCTCGAGGATTTCATGGTGCCTTCTGTCGTGGAGTTTCGCAGTCAGTTGCCGAAGAGCGAGAACGGAAAAATCGCCCGCAAGGAGCTCGTCGCCGCATGAATGCCCGTTTCGACCCCCTCTCCCTGAACCTGGACGCCGCCACCGAGGTGGAGCGCATCTGCACGACTCTGCGCTCGCAGGTGCTGAAGCACCTGCGAAAAAAGGGCGCGGTGCTCGGCATCTCCGGCGGCGTGGATTCCAGCGTCGTCGCCGCGCTCTGCGTGCGCGCCTTCGGCCCCGACAAGGTGCTCGGCGTCTTCATGCCCGAGCAGGACTCCGACCCCGACAGCCTGCGCCTGGGGCGCCAGGTCGCCGAATCACTCGGCATCGAGACCGTGCTCGAGGACATCAGCCCGATCCTGCTCGGCGCCGGCTGCTATCGCCGCCGCGACGAGTTCATCCGCCGAGTGTTCCCGGAGTACGGCACGGGGTGGAAGAACAAGGTGGTCCTGAAGAAGGCCAAGGGCACCGCCGGCTACAACGTGTTCAATCTCGTGGTGCGCGGTCCGCACGGCGAGGAGAAGGAGGCGCGCATGCCGCCCGAGGTCTACCTCGGCATCGTCGCCACCACCAACATGAAGCAGCGCACGCGCAAGCAGCTCGAGTACTTCCACGCCGACCGGCTGCAGTACGCGGTGGCCGGCACGCCGAACCGGCTGGAGTACGACCAGGGCTTCTTCGTCAAGAACGGCGACGGCGCAGCCGACGTCAAGCCGATTGCGCACCTGTACAAGTCGCAGGTCTACCAGCTCGCCGCGTACCTCGGCGTGCCGGAGGAGATCTGCACGCGCCCGCCGACGACCGATACGTATTCGCTCGCGCAGACGCAGGAGGAGTTCTTCTTCGGCATCTCGCTGCGCACGCTCGATGTGTGCATGTATGCCCTGGACCATGGCGTGCCGGCGGAGACCGTTGCCCCGGCCATAGGGCTCACGACCGAGCAGGTGCTCGACGTGTTCCGCGACATCGCCGGCCGCCGCCGCAGCACGCGCTATCTTCACGAGGCGCCCCTGCTCGTCGATGCGGCAAGCACCTAGACAAAAAGCGAACGAAGTCTGGCTGCAGGTCGGGGACGGCGCTCGCCTCGAGCTGCACCACACGCCGTGGTGGGAGCACATCGCGCGCGACTTCCGTCGCTACCGCGTCACCCGCGATCCGGCGCTTCGCACCCTGTTCCTTTCCCAGGGCTTCTGGGCGAGCTGCGTCTACCGCGTTTCGCGCGCGGCCATGAAGCGCGGCGGCTGGGTCGAGCGCCTCGCCCGCCCCTTCGTGTCGGTGGCGCAGAAGTTCGTGGAGATCATCACCGGCATCAGCATCCCGCCGGAGTGTGAGATCGGCGACGGCCTCTACATCGGCCATTTCGGCTCGATCATCCTCTCCGGGGAAAGCCGCATCGGCCACAACTGCAGCCTCGCGCAGAACGTAACCATCGGCATCGCCGGCAGCGCCGAAGGCCGCGGCGCGCCGACCATCGGCAACCGCGTCTTCATCGGGGCCCATTCGGTCATCGTCGGGCGCGTGACGATCGGAGACGATGTCGTGGTGTGCGCGGGCTCGGTAGTCAACCGCTCGGTCCCGGCGCGCGCCATGGTGATGGGCAACCCCGCCCGGGTGGTGTCCTACGACGGCAGCTTCGAGTACGTCCTCTACGACGGGATGGACGTCGACCCGGCGCGCCTTGCATCGCTGGAAAAAGCCCGGTCCTTGAACGTCGGCCCGGCGTAGTTCAGCGTCGAAAGCAGTTCCTCGTAGGTCACGCCGAGCTCCTTCGCCCAGCGGGCGAGGTCTTCGTCCTGCAACTTGTGCGTGTCATCGTTCATGCCGGCCTGGTCAATGAGCAAGCGACATGCCGCGGTCATCTGTTGGTGCCCGGGGCCGGAATCGAACCGGCACGGCCGGTCAAGGCCGGCGGATTTTAAGTCCGCTGCGTCTACCCGTTTCGCCACCCGGGCGCGGTGCTAACTCTAGGGGTTTTTAACTAGGCCCGGGCCTGCTCTTGATCGACCCAGCGCCGGCGCGTGGCCGGTAACGCGGCTTTCTTTGCGAGGGCCGCCCGCAGCAGCGCCTCGAAGCGCTCGCGCTCCCCGGGGGCCGGCTGCTCGACGCCCGCGATCCAGCGGTAGACGTCGCGCGGCGATTGACCCAGGGCCCTCGCCAGGTAGGCGGGGGCGCCGAAGGTCTGCGAAGCGCGCAGCATCAGGCTGGAGAACGCGTGCATGGGGCGAACATTTACCACGCCATCCCAAAACGCTCTGTAAAAAATGTCTCGCCTAGGCCCGCATTGGCAGGGTGAATGCGAAAGTCGACCCCTTCCCCGGGGCACTCTCGACCCGCATCCGCCCGCCATGGAGCTCCACGAAGCGCTTGGTCAGCGCGAGGCCGAGCCCCGTCCCCTCCGCCTTGCGTGACGAATTGCCGACTTGCTTGAACTCCTCGAAGAGCGACGCCTGGTCTTCGGCCGCTATGCCGATGCCGGTATCCCGGACAGCGATTTCGACACAGTCGGTATCCAGGCGGGCCGTGACATCGACGCGCCCGCCGTCGGGAGTGAACTTGACGGCGTTTGACAACAGGTTGAGCAGGACCTGCTTCACCTTGCGCTCGTCGGCCTGGAACTCGGCGAGCCGCGGATCGACCTCGGACTCGAGGCGCACCCCGTGGCGCAGCGCGCGCTCGCGCACCAGGACCAGCGCATTCGATATCGCGCTCGGCAAGTGGAAGCGCGACAGCTCGAGCTCCATCCGGCCGGCCTCGATCTTCGACAGGTCGAGGATGTCGTTGATCAGCGCAAGGAGGTGCTTGCCGGATTCGTGGATGTCCTTCAGGTAGTCGTCCTGGCGCTCGTTCAGCTCGCCGAACATCCTTTCCCTCAGGACTTCCGAGAAGCCGATGATGGCGTTGAGCGGCGTCCTCAGCTCGTGCGACATGTGCGCCAGGAAGTCGGACTTGTGCTGGTTCGCCGCCTCGAGCTGGCGCGTCTTGTCCTGCACCTCGTTGTAGAGCCTCGCGTTCTCGGCGGCGATGATGACCTGGTCGGCGAAGGACTGGAGGAGCGCGACCTGCGCATCGCCGAAGCGCTCGACGCCGCTGCGCCAGAGCGCGAGGACGCCGATCAGGGTGCGCTCGCGAAGCAAGGGCACCGCGAGCACGCGGAACGATTCGGCGTCGACCAGGCGCGCGGCTCCCGGCTGCCTCACGATATCGGCGAGGTGCACCACACGCTGTTCGCGCGCCGCCTGCCGGACCGCTTCAGCGGCGCCCGGTGGCATCGGCGCGGTGGAGGATGGCTGGGCGAGCGACGCCTCGTCCGGCCCGAACATCTTTGCGCCATCGGCCTCGCATAACCGGCACGCGTGATCGAGGGCGGCGCGAGCAACCGCGTCCGCGTCGGAGGTCGTGGCGCTCACCACCTTGAGGATGTCGCTCATCGCGGTCTGGTGCTCGAGCGACTCGCGCAAATCCCGGTTGCGCGCCTGCAGCTCACCCAGCAGGCGCACGTTGTCCATCGCGATCACGGCCTGGTCCGCGAAGGTCTCCAGCACGGCCAGCTTTTCCTTGCCCGCCGCGGCGGTCGCCTGCCGGAACACCACGATCACGCCTATCGCCTGCCCCTGCCGCATGAGCGGCACCGCGACCACCGAGCGGGCGAGCGGTGCACCGTCCGCGCGCTTGCCGAATTCGGGCGCCTCGCCGGCGTCGCGCTCGGTGATGTTCTGCGTGCCGCGCTCGAGAATGGCGCGCGCGGCGACGCTGCCGCCGTCGAGGGCAAGCGGGTACATCTTCGCCCAGGGCGAGCCGACGCCGCGGCTCCAGTTCGACGCGAAGCTCGCCAGCTCGATTTTCCCGTCGCGCAGCAGCCCGATGGCGACCGTGACCGCCTGGAAGTCGGCCAGGCGCAGGGCTTTGGCCGCGATGGCGTCGAAAACCGGGTGCACATCGCTCGACGACGCCGCGATGGCGCGCAGGATGTCCGCGGTCGCCGTCTGGTTCCTGAGCGACTCCTGCGTCTCGTGAAACAGCCTCGCGTTCTCGATCGCGATTTCAGCCTGGTAGGCGAAGGTGGTGAGCAGCGCCTTCTCCTTGGCGGAGAACTCGCCCGGGTGGTCGTAGAAAACCATCAATGCGCCGACCGGGTTGCCGCCGCGGTGCATCGCGCGCATCGCCGGCGGCTTCATGTCGCTCCAGAGCGCCGCGTTGTTCATGGAATATTCGTCGACCAGCGCCTGCAGCTCCTGCGCTGTGGCGCCCTCGCGCGCCGCGGCTTCGTACTTCGCGGAGAACGCCTCCTTGAGGCGCGCCGAAGGCTCGACGAAACCGGGGAAGGCCGTCGCCCGCAGCGTTTCCATCACCTCGTGCAGCCGTTCCGCCGGCATGGGAAACAGGGCGCGAAGCTGCGCTTCGCGTTCCTGGCCACGCGCGTGGGTGAGTGCGGCGAGCTCGAGGTGCTCGCCCTGCGCAAGCACGATGGCCGCCCACGCGCCGTTGGTGGCGCGCATCGCGCTCGACGCCACGGCGTAGAGGATCGGCCGCACATCGGTAGGCGAGCCCGAAATGGCGCGCAGGATTTCCGAGATCGCGCCCTGGTGGCCGACGAGCTCCTTCGTCTCGCGCAGATGGCGCTGCCGATCGAGCGCGATGACAGCCTGGCGGGCGAGCGTCTGCACCAGCTCGAGGTCGTGCTCGCCGAACGGGACGGGCTCGATCCGCCGCAGGCTGAGCGCGCCCCGCGCCTGGCCGTCGCGCAGCAGGGGCACGGCAAGCTGCGTGCGCCATTGCCGCACGGAGCGCTCGCGGATCTGGCGCGTGAAACCGAATTCCCGGGCCGACAGCGCGTCGAGGTCGCCGACGTGCACCGGCACCCGGTCGATGATGGCGCGCGCGATCACGGATTGCCGGCTGAAGGGAACGATCTCGCCGAGCTTCAGCGAGTCGGCGATGCTCGAACCGGCTGCATGCCGGATGGCGTCGTCGTCCACCACGAAGACATGCGCGTCGCTGGCGTCGCAGAGCTTCGCGGCATGCGCCGCGATCGACTCCAGCACGCCGGTTACGTCGGCCGGCGACCCGGAGATGAGCTGCAATACCTCGCTGACGGCCGCCAGCTCGGCGGCGGCATCACCCGGTCGATCCAATCGCGCCCCCTCCCCGCCGGAAAATATACCCTGCGGGCTGGGTGTTGGAGGCGCGAGCCGGAGTCGAACCGGCCTAGACGGATTTGCAATCCGCTGCATAACCGCTTTGCTATCGCGCCATGCCCTGCCACCTGCAACAAAAAAGGGAAGGCTTGGAACCTTCCCCTTGCGAATCTGGAGCGGGAAACGAGTCTCGAACTCGCGACCTCAACCTTGGCAAGGTTGCGCTCTACCAACTGAGCTATTCCCGCGAAGGGGCCGATTATATCAACTGCCTGCGTCAATTACCCATGGTCAATTACCCACCGCCGCATGGGGGAGTGCCTTGCGCAGGTAGTAGAGCATCGAGGCGACGGTGAGAATGGCCGCCACGTTGATGAGGATGGTGCCCCACCACAGGCAATCCAGGCCGAACAGGCGGTCGCGATAGAGGAGTAGCGGGATGGCCACCATCTGGCTGACCGTCTTCAGCTTCCCGATGAACGCCACCGCCACGCTTTTCGCCTGGCCGACCTTCGCCATCCATTCGCGCAGCGCCGAAATGGCGACTTCGCGCCCGATGATGATGAGCGCCACCAGCGCATCCACCCGGGGCGGGTCGAGCTGCAACAGCACGACGAGCGCACCGACGACGATCAGCTTGTCCGCGACGGGATCGAGGAACGCCCCGAAAGCCGACATCTGGTTCAGCCGCCGCGCGAGGTAACCGTCCAGCCAGTCCGTGATGCCGGCCAGAATGAAGATCCCCGTGGCGATCAGGTCCTTGTCCGAGGGCGAGAGCCACTGATCGGGCGCGTAGTAGATGCCGATCAGCAGCGGGATCATGACGATCCGCGACAGCGTGATGACGTTGGGAACGTTGAGGATCGTCACGCGTGGAGATGGCGGTAGATGCGCTCGGCGAGCGGGCGGCTGATGCCCTCGACCTTGGCGATGTCGTCGATCGCCGCGGCCTGCACGCCACGCAAGCCGCCGAAGTGCTCGATCAGCGCCTGGCGGCGCTTCGCGCCGATGCCGGGGATCTCGTTCAGCATCGAGGTGGTGCGCGACTTGCCGCGTTTCGCTCGGTGGCCGACGATTGCGAAGCGATGCGCCTCGTCGCGGATGGCCTGGATGAGATGCAGGCCGGGATGCGAAGGCGCGAGCTGCAGGCTGCGGGATTCGGATTCGATGATCAGCTCTTCGAGCCCGGGCTTGCGCTCGGGGCCTTTCGCGACGCCGACGACGCAGGCCTGGTGCAGGCCGAGGTCGGCTAGCACGCTGCGCGCCACGCCCACCTGCCCCTTGCCGCCGTCGATGAGGATCAAGTCGGGCACTTTACCTGCCTCCGCGGTCACGCGCTCGTACCGGCGCGTAAGAACCTGCCGCATCGCCGCGTAGTCGTCTCCCGGGGTGATGCCGCGGATGTTGAAGCGCCGGTACTCGGATTTCTGCATCTGCTGGCGGTCATAGACGACGCACGAAGCGACGGTCGCCTCGCCCATCGTATGGCTGATGTCGAAGCATTCGACGCGGCTTGCGCCTTCGGGCAGGCCGAGCGACTCGCGCAGGGCGACGAGGCGGCCTTCCTGCGTCGCGCGATCGCGTACGCGCTGCGCGATCGCCAGCGCGGCATTCTTTCGCGCCATGTCGAGCCAGACGCGCCGCTCGCCATGAGAGGGCGTTATCACCTGCACGTTCTCGATGTCCACCGGGTCGCTCGCGATGACCAGGCCCGGGAGCGGCTGCTCGAGGTAATGCTGCTCCAGGAACGCGCTCACCACCTCGGCGGACGCGGCGCCTTCTGCGTTCGACGGGAAGAAGCTGCGGTCGCCCACATGCCTTCCGCCGCGGATCATCACCAGGTTGACGCACGCAATGCCGCCCTCGATCTCGCACGCCACCACGTCCGCATCGACGCCGCGGTTCGACTCGACGTATTGGCGCGCCTGCACGCGGGCCAGCGCGCGCACCTGGTCGCGATAGATCGCCGCCTGCTCGTAATGGTGCGCGTCCGATTCGCGCTGCATCTTCTCGGTCAGCCCGCGAATCACGTCGTCCTCGCGTCCCTCGAGAAACAGCATCGCGTTGGCGACATCCTCCGCATACGGCTGCGTCGCGATCTTCCCGGTACAAGGCGCCGTGCAGCGATGGATCTGGTGCAGGAGACACGGCCGCGAGCGGTTCTCGAACACCGTGTCCTCGCACGTGCGCAAGCGGAACACCCGCTGCAGGAGCTGGATGCTCTCGCGCACCGCGTAGGCATGCGGAAACGGCCCGAAGTACCGGTGCTTGCGGTCCTTGGCGCCGCGGTGAAACCCGAGCCTCGGATACGCATGCCCGGTGACCATCAGGTACGGATACGACTTGTCGTCGCGGAACAGGATGTTGTAGCGCGGCGCGAGGCTCTTGATGAGGTTGTTCTCGAGGAGCAGCGCCTCGCCTTCGGAGCGCGTCGCGGTCACCTCCATGCTCGCCACCTGCGTCAGCATCATCTCGATGCGCGGGCTCTGCGCCTGCTTCTGGAAGTAGGAGGCGACGCGCTTCTTGAGATCGCGCGCCTTGCCGACGTAGAGGGCATCCCCCTCCTTCCCCAACATGCGGTACACGCCGGGCAGATTCGGCAGCCCGGAGACGAAGCTCTTCGCATCAAATGCCATTGATTTCATTATAAATGGGGTAAAATTCGCGCCTTTTTCGCAAGCGACAATTCCATGGCCAAAGTCGAAGCAGTCGGTATCCGTCCCGGTCAGCTCCTCGAGTGGGACAAGCGCGTCTGGCGCGTCCTCAAGTCCTATCACGTGCACGTCGGCGGGCGCGGCGGCGCGTTCATGCAGGTCGAGATGAAGGACATCGACAAGGGCACCAAGACCAACCAGCGTTTCCGCACCGAGGACAAGATCGAGCGCGCCTTCGTCGATCCGCGCGAGATGCAGTACCTCTACCAGGACGGCGACAGCTACGTCTTCATGGACAAGGAAAACTACGAGCAGCTGCAGCTGCCGGCGGATTTCCTCGAAGGCCAGTCCGGCTACCTGCTGCCGAACACCGACGTGCAGGTCAACTTCTACAACAACCGCCCCATCGGCCTCGAGCTCCCGCCGTCGGTCGTGCTGACCGTCGAGGACACCGAGCCCGGCATCAAGAACTCGACCGCGACCAATTCCTTCAAGCCCGCAAAGATGGAAACCGGCATCACGGTGCAGGTCCCGCCCTTCATCAACAAGGGCGAGAAGATCAAGATCGACACCGCCGAAGGCACCTACATGGAGCGCGCCTGACGAGGGAAGGTATCTCCGCGCGGCGCCGGTTGTTCTTGCTGAGCGTCGGATGCGCGCCGCTGGCGGTGTTGGCCCAGAATCAAAAGAAGCTCGCTCGGATCGGGTTCCTCAGCACCTTTTCACGCGACGCCGGCGCCCAGCGCTACGGCGCGTTCCTCGCCGGAATGCGCGACCAAGGTTACGTGCAAGGGCGCGATTTCCTGGTGGAAGAACGCTACGGCGACGGCGACTACGGACGAATATCGGAGTTTGCCGATGAACTCGTCCGGCTGAAGGTGGATGTCATCGTTGCAGCGCCCTCGCCTGCCATTCGCGCGGCGCAGAAAGCGACCACCCGCATACCCATCGTTTTTCCGGTCACCGGTGACCCGGTGGCCGGCGGCTTTGTCCAAAGCCTGGCGCGTCCCGGCGGCAATATCACCGGGCTGAGCAACAACAGCCTCGAGTCCGTTGGCAAGGCGCTCGAACTCGTGCACGAGATCCTGCCCAAGGCGGCCCGCGTCGCAGTGCTTGCGGATCTGGGCAGCTCCACCCAGCCCCAGCTCCTAAAAAGCGTCGAGCAGGCCGGCAAGCAAATCGGGCTGCAGGTGATTGCGGTGCCGGTTCGCAACAAGGCGGACATCGAGCCCGCGTTTGAGCGCTTGAAGTCGACCAATGCCGAGGCGCTTCTCGTTACCCTGGCGCCGGTCTTCTCCGAGGAGCGGCGGCGGATCGCCGAGCTCGCGATGCGCCATCGGCTAATAGCAGTTGGACAAGTGCCGGGCTATGCCGACGCGGGCGGCCTGATGACCTTGAGCCAGCATCCGGATGCGAGCTATCGACGCGCTGCTTCCTATGTCGACCGCATATTGAAAGGCGCGAAACCCGCGGACCTGCCCGTCGAGCAGACCGTGCTGAGCCTGATCATCAACCGTAAGGCCGCTGACGCACTGGGCATCGTCATTCCGGCGTCGATCCTCGCGCGCGCCGAGAGGATCATCGACTAAGCAGGCCCTACGCGGTCTTGTGCAGCAGCTCCTGCGCCTCGCGGTAGGCGACGCTCTTCCGCAAATCGCGGCCACCCTGCTTCCTCATCTTCTCGAGTCGGTCGACGTGCGATAGCGGCACATCCTTCAGCGACTCGAGCAATTCATCGAGCCCCGCGGGGTTGTTGCACAAGAGGACCATGTCGCAGCCGGCGTCGAGCGCCGCGCGGGCGCGCTCTGGCGGTCCGCCGGCGACTGCCGCGCCTTCCATCGACAGATCGTCGCTGAAAATGAGCCCCTGGAACCCGAGCTTGGCGCGCAGCACTTCCTGCAGCCAGTGCTGCGAATAACCCGCGGGCTCCGGATCGACCTGCGAATAGATCACATGGGCCGGCATCACCGCGGCCAGGCCGGCGTCGATCACGGTCTTGTAGGGCACGATGTCCTTGCGCGCGATTTCCTTGAACGGACGCTCGTCGCGCGGCACGGCCACATGCGAGTCCGCCTCGGCGAAGCCGTGCCCTGGAAAATGTTTCGCGACCGCGGCGACCCCGCCTTGGGCAAGCCCGCGGACCAGGCCGGCGCCCAGCGCGCCGACCGCGGTCGGATCGAAGTGCAACGCGCGGTCGCCGATGACGGAGCTGCCGCCATAGTCGAGATCGAGCACCGGCGCGAAGCTGAAGTCGACGCCGTGCGAGCCGAGCTCGGATGCGATGACGTAGCCGATCGCGGTCGCGGCGGCGCGGCCCAGATCGCGATCGCGGTCCCACAGCTTGCCGAGCGTGCGCATCGGCGGAATCCGCGTGAAGCCCTCGCGGAAGCGCTGCACGCGACCGCCTTCGTGATCGACGCAGATCGGCAGCGCCGGCTCGCGCTGGCGCTCGATGTCCGCTGTCAGCGCAGAGAGCTGCTCGGGGTTCTCGTAGTTGCGGGCGAAGAGGATCACCGCGCCCGCTGCCGGATGCCGGATGCGGTTCAGGTCTTCTTCGGTGAGCGTGGGGCCGAGGACATCCACCACCACCGGGCCCGGTGGCAGCCTTACTTTTCGCACTCGAGTATGACCGTGGCGAAGGCGACGCCCTTCTCGTCCGAAAGCGAGACGTGGGCCGTCGTGATGCCGCGCTTTTTCAGCAGCGCGGCAAGAGCATCGGAAAATTCGAGCACCGGCTTGCCCGAGGCGAGATTGCGCACCCACACGCCGTGCCAGTTGGCCGGCGACTTGATGCCGGTACCGAGTGCCTTGGTGAACGCCTCCTTGGCCGCGAAACGCTTGGCGAGGTAATTCGCTTTCAGCCGGTGCTTGCTGAAGCGCTCGAGCTCCGACGGGCAAAGGATGCGCTGCGCGAACCGCTCGCCGTGGCGCTCGAGCGCGGCCTTGATGCGCTCGATTTCCACCACGTCGGTGCCGACACCGAAGATCATTTCGCGGCCTGCAGCATCAGCCGCTTCATCTCGCGCACCGCCTCGCGCATGCCGACGAATACGGCGCGGCTGACGATCGCGTGGCCGATGTGCAGCTCGCGCACACCGGGAAGCGCGGCGACCGGGCCGACGTTGAAGTAGTTCAGAGCGTGGCCGGCGTTGAAGCGCATGCCGAGCTTGCGGATCGCCTCCCCCGCCTGCGTGATTCGCTTCAGCTCGGCGATCACCGGAGCACTTTCGGCATCGCGTCCCTTGGAATGGAAGGCGTGCGCGTAAGGTCCCGTATGGATCTCGCACACCGTCGCTCCTATGCGCGCCGCCGCCTCGACCTGCTTCAGCTCGGCGTCGATGAATACGGAGACGCGGATGCCCGCGTCCGTAAGGCGGGCGACCATGGTTTTCAGGCGGCTCTCCTGTCCGACGATATCCAGGCCGCCTTCGGTCGTGATCTCGGCGCGGCCCTCGGGCACCAGCATCGCCATCTCGGGCTTGATGCGGCAGGCGATGCCGACCATTTCGTCGGTCGCGGCCATCTCGAGGTTCAAGCGGATGTGCGTGAGCTCGCGCAGGCGGCGCACGTCTTCGTCCTGGACATGGCGCCGGTCTTCGCGCAGGTGGCAGGTGATGCCATCGGCCCCACCGAGGTGCGCTTCGACCGCCGCCCATACCGGGTCGGGCTCGTACGTGCGCCGTGCCTGGCGCACCGTGGCGACGTGATCGATGTTGACGCCAAGCTCGATCACAGCTCGTTCAGCTCCATGAGGACGCTGCGCGTGTGCAGGACCTGGCCGTGCAATCGCTGGCCGATGAGCGCGCGCATCAGGTAGCGGGCCTCGTCGCGCGTCTCGCTGCGCGTGTAGTCGTCCGCCGCGAGATCGAGCAGCGTTCGTCCGCTGACGACCAGATCACCGCGGGTCGCGCGCACCGGGCCGCGGTCCGGCTCATAGACGTACGAGCTGGAAGGCTCGATGGGATCGCCGCTCATCGCCTCGCGGTCGAAAAGCGGCGCATAGCCGAGCTCGGCGAGAAGACGCTTCTCGAAGGTGCGCAGTACCGCGGAGAACGCTTCCCCGACGGAAAGGCGGGCGAGCGCCTCGCTGTAGGCGTCGAAAAGCGCTTCGTGCGGATCCTCGCGCGGCAAAAGGCGCAGGACGAGCTCGTTCAGATAGAAGCCGCACATCAGGCCGCGGCCGGCCAGGGGTTGCAAGCCGCCGGCCCATTCGGCCTGCATGAGATTGGAGAGCTCTGCGGATCCGCTCCAGCCCAGGCGCAGCGGATGGAAGGCGAGCAGCATGCCGCGCATCGCCGAGCGCGGGCGCCGCGCGCCGCGGGCAAGGAGCGCCACGCGTCCATGGCGGCGCGTGAAAGCCTCGACGATGAGGCTCGTCTCCTTGTAGGCGTACGTGTGGAGCACATAGCCTGGCTCATGATCGGCCCGCTTCTTCATTCTGCCGTTGCGCTTCTATTACTCATACCCTAATTGTCGCAGCACACGTGCGTCATCGGTCCATGCGCGGCGCACCTTGACCCACACGCCCAGGTAGACCTTGCCCTCGAACAGGCGCTCCATGTCCTTGCGGGCGGCGCTCGCCATCTGCTTCAGCCGCTCGCCTCCTGCGCCCAGCACGATGCCCTTCTGGCTCTCCCGCTCGACCAGGATGGCGGCCTCGATCCTGCGCAGCCGGCCCTCTTCCTTGAAGCTCTCGATCATCACTTCGCAGCGGTAGGGCAGCTCCTCGCCGAGGGTCTCGAACAGCTTTTCGCGCAGCATCTCGGAAGCGAAGAAGCGCTCGTCCCGATCGGTGAGCTGGTCCTCGGGGTAGGTGGCCGCGCCCTCGGGCAGTGCGTCCGCGACGACGCGCAGCAGCTCGGGCATGTTCCTTCCCGTGCGTGCGCTCACCGGGACAAGCGCGGCGAAGTCGCGCGTGCTCGACAAGCGCTCGAGGAACGGGATCAGCTCGGCCTTGCGCTTCACCATGTCGATCTTGT
Organism: Burkholderiales bacterium; assembly: GCA_035525655.1. Classification (GTDB taxonomy): domain Bacteria; phylum Pseudomonadota; class Gammaproteobacteria; order Burkholderiales; family SG8-39; genus SCGC-AG-212-J23. The sequence goes on along the minus strand of DATLDY010000197.1, from coordinate 4,227 downwards.
TGATCACCGCGACGACCTTCTGGCCCGCCGGGATGCGGTCCAGCGCCGCCTTGTCTTCCGGGCCGAAGTGCAACGCCTCCAATACGAACAGCACCACGTCCGCCTGGCTCGCGGCCTCGGCGACGCGGCGGTTGAGGGTTTTCTGCAGCACGTTCTGCAGCCGGGGCGGGTTGCCGGGGGCGTCGACGAAGATGTACTGGCAGGCCGGGCGCGTGAGGATGCCGGTGACCAGATGCCGGGTGGTCTGCGGGCGCGCCGAGACGATCGAAAGCTTCTCGCCGACCAGGCGATTGAGGAGGCTCGACTTTCCGGTGTTCGGCCGCCCGATCATCGCCACGGTGCCGCAGCGATGCGTCATGGCAGATCCAGGCGCGCGAGGAGCGCCCGCGCCGCTTCCTGCTCGGCTTTTTGGCGCGAGGCGCCGGTGCCCTTGCCCACCAGATCGTCGACGACGCACTCGACCTCGAAAGATTGCCGGTGCGCCGCGCCCAGTACCGACACGACGCGATAGACCGGAAGCGGGCGATGCGCGGCCTGCAGCACTTCCTGCAGCTCGGTCTTGGCGTCCTTCGTCTGGCGCTCGGGGTCGAGTCGATCCAGGCGCTCGGCGAAGGCGGCGAGCATCGCCTTTCGCGCCGCGTCGTAGCCGCCGTCGAGGAACACGGCACCGAACAGCGCCTCGAGGGCATCGGCCAGGATCGACGGCCGCGGCTCGGCGCTTGCCGAGAGCTCGCCTTCGCCGAGCTTGAGCGCGCCGGCAAGGCCCATCTCGCGGGCCACTTCGGCGAGCGCTTCTTCGCGCACGAGGCTCGCGCGCAGGCGCGTCAGCTTGCCTTCGGATAGCTGCGGGAACCGCGCATACAGCTCGGCCGCCATGGCGCAGCCGAGCACGCCGTCGCCGAGGAATTCGAGCCGTTCGTTGTGCTGCGGACCGTAGCTGCGGTGCGTAAGGGCCTGCTCGAGCAGCGCAGGCCGGGCGAAGCGGTGGCCGAGTCGAGTCTCGATTGCTATGGACTGGCCCGGCGAATCGATCTACTGGCCTCCGGAGCTCGCCGCGTAATCGATGTAAAGGCCGATGTTCGAAAAGAGCGGCACTTCCTTGCGGTAGGAGAAGCTGATCACGACCTGGTTGCCCTGCTTGGTGATCTCCAGGTCCTGGGCCTTGAGCGAGCTGATGTCGTCGACCGCGCTGCGAGATTCGAAGGACCGGCGGATGTCGTTCGGCGACGCGGCGCTCGAGCGCGCGAGCTGCTCGATGGCGCCCTTGGCGGCGCGGAACTCGAGGAAGGACGGTATGAGTTTCATGCCGAAGATCGCCACGATGATCAGCAGGGCCAGGCCCATGATCAACGCCATGATGCTGACGCCCTGCTGCCTGAATTTGATCGTACGGCCCATAGTGTCTCTCCCCTTCAGCGAAACGATCCGAACCGCCCGAGATCGTTCAGGTTCAGCCAGATGAAGAAGGCCTTGCCGACGATGTTTTCGTCGGGGACGAATCCCCAGACGCGGCTGTCGCTCGAATTGTCCCGATTGTCGCCCATCACGAAGTAATGCCCCGGTGGGACGTTGCACACGAGGCCATTCGTATTGTAGTTGCAATTGCCGGCCGCTGCCCGGCTCGGCACGATGCCCGCCGGGGCATCATCGTCGATCAGGATCTCGTGCTCGGCCTTGTCCAGGGTCTCGACGAAGCGCCGCGAGAATTGCATGCGCTCGCGCGACAGGTAGTCGTCGAGCTGCCGCGACGGCACCGGGTGTCCGTTGATCGAAAGGCGCTTGTTGCGGTATTCGACGCGATCGCCCGGCAGCCCGACCACCCGCTTGATGTAGTCGAGCGACGGGTCATCGGGGTAACGGAACACCATCACGTCGCCGCGCGCGGGCGAGCCGAGCTCGACGATCTTCTTGTTGGCCACCGGCAGGCGAATGCCGTAGGTGAATTTGTTCACGAGGATGAAGTCCCCGACGAGCAGCGTCGGCACCATCGACGACGACGGGATCTTGAACGGCTCGACGAGGAACGAGCGCAGCAGGAAAACGATCAGGATCACCGGGAAGAAGCTGACCGAGTATTCGACCCACCACGGCTGCTTCAGGACGCGAGCGCGCTCCTGGTCCGACGACGCCCTCGCCCCGGCCGCCTCGCGGCGCCGGCGCAGCGCGACGCCCTCGATGCCCCAGACCGTGCCGGTGACGACGAGCAGGACCAGGAGGAAAAGCGCGAAGTTCAACTGTCGCCCCGCTGCAGCACGGCGAGGAACGCTTCCTGCGGAATCTCCACCGACCCGACCTGCTTCATTCTTTTTTTGCCTTCCTTCTGTTTTTCGAGCAGCTTGCGCTTGCGCGAGACGTCGCCGCCGTAGCACTTGGCGAGCACGTTCTTGCGCAGTGCCTTCACGTTCTCGCGCGCGATGATATGCCCGCCGACGGCGGCCTGCACGGCGACGTCGAACATCTGCCGCGGAATCAGGCTGCGCAGCTTGGTGACGAGCTCGCGCCCGCGGTACTGGGAGGCCGAGCGGTGCACCATGGTGGAGAGCGCGTCGACCTTCTCGCCGTTCACCAGGATATCGAGGCGCACCATGTCGGCGGCGCGATATTCCTTGAATTCGTAGTCGAGCGAGCCGTAGCCGCGGGTCATCGATTTCAGGCGGTCGAAGAAATCCAGCACCACCTCGTTCAGCGGCAGGTCATAGGAGATCACCACGTGGCGCGCAGAGTAATGCATGTTGGTCTGCGTGCCGCGCTTCTCGGTGCACAGCGTGATCACCGGCCCGACGTACTCCTGCGGCACGAAGATCTTGCACGCCATGATCGGCTCGCGGAACTCCTCGATCGTCTCCACCGCGGGCAGGCGCGACGGGTTGGAGCTCTGCTCGAGGGTGCCGTCGCGCAGCTTCACCTCGTAGACCACCGACGGCGCCGTGGTGATGAGGTGCATGCCGTACTCGCGCTCGAGCCGCTCCTGCACGATGTCCATGTGCAGAAGGCCGAGGAAGCCGCAGCGGAAGCCGAAGCCGAGGGCCTGCGAGGTCTCGGGCTCGTAGTGGAATGACGCGTCGTTCAGATGCAGTTTCTCGAGGGCCTCGCGCAACCCCTCGTACTCGTTCGCCTCCACCGGATAGAGGCCGGCGAAGACCTGGGGCTTTACTTCCTTGAAGCCCGGCAGCGGCTTGGGGGCCGGCTTGTCGGCGCGGGTGATCGTGTCGCCGACCTTAGCCTCGCGCAATCCCTTGACGCCGGCGGTGACGTAGCCCACTTCGCCGGCGGCGAGCTGGTCCTTCTGCTTCGCCTTGGGCGTGAATACGCCGACCTGCTCGCAAAGATGCGCGGCCGCGGTGCTCATGAGCAGGATGCGGTCCTTCGGCTTGAGCGTGCCTTCCATCACTCTCACCAGCATCACGACGCCGACGTAGTTGTCGAACCACGAATCGATGATCAGCGCCCGCAACGGCGCCGCGGGATCCCCCTTCGGCGCCGGCACGCGGGCGATCACCGCCTCGAGGATGTCGGTCACGTTCTCGCCCGTCTTGGCGCTGGCGCGGATCGCGTTCTGCGCGGCGATCCCGATGACGTCCTCGATCTCCTGGATCGCCTTGTCCGGATCGGCCGAGGGAAGGTCGATCTTGTTCAGCACCGGGATCACCTCGACGCCCTGCTCGATCGCGGTGTAGCAGTTGGCGACGGTCTGGGCTTCCACGCCTTGCGAGGCATCCACCACCAGCACCGCGCCCTCGCACGCGGCGAGCGAGCGGCTCACCTCGTAGGAAAAGTCCACGTGCCCGGGCGTGTCGATGAGGTTCAGGAGATAGTGCTCGCCGTTCCTCGCCTTGTAGTCGAGCGCCGCCGTCTGCGCCTTGATGGTGATGCCGCGCTCGCGCTCGAGGTCCATCGAGTCGAGCACCTGCTCGGCCATCTCGCGCTCCGCCAGGCCGCCGCACATCTGGATGAAGCGATCGGCCAGCGTCGACTTGCCGTGGTCGATGTGCGCGATGATGGAAAAGTTTCGGATGCGGCTTTGGGCCATATAAAGAAAGAGGGTGCCCCGCGCAGGTCGCGTCGCGAGAGCACCCTCTCCTCAGCCCGCTATTTTATCTTAGCTTGCCGATCGCCTCCGCCGTCAGGCGGTGGCGGCATACCTCGAAGCCGTCCTTGAGCAGGACCGGGACGTTTTCGCCGTAGAGCTCGTCGAGGCGCGGGTCGGAGTCGACATCGACCTCCTCG
>DATLDY010000186.1:0-11066 GCA_035525655.1 Burkholderiales bacterium | reverse complement strand
AGCAGCTGAAACTATCGCCCACCGCATGCGTCTACGTGGGTGACGACCTGCGCGACATCCAGGCCGCGCGCGCCGCGGGCATGGGCGCGGTGGCCGTCGAGTACGGATACCACGGGGCGAACGGCACCGAAGGTCCGCATGCCTGGGACGCAGACCTGGTCATCGCCAGGCCGCAGGAGCTTCTCGCGCACCTCACGGCACGTTAGTTGCACTCTCCTTTCGTTTTCCCCCGGCGGCAGTTTTCGCGCCCGGCGGCACTTTTTCTTTTAGGAGAGAGCGATGATCAAGCAAATTGTTCTGGCGGCAGGCCTGGCGGGACTCGCGGGTGCCGCAGCGGCCGATAACGGCTACGTCACCAATGCAGCCGGCGGCGGTTCGGTCACCAACCCCTATGGCCTTTGCTGGAGAAGCGGCGATTGGACCCCCGACAAGGCGGCCGAGCCGTGCGACGCCGTGCCCCGCCCGGTAGCCGCGGCGCCCGTTCCCACAGCCCCGCCCCCCGCGCCGGTTGCCGTAGCGCCGGCCCCGGCCCCCGCACCGCTCGCTCCGCCGCGGCCGGTGATCGAGAAGCTGACGCTGTCGTCCGACGTGCTTTTCGACTTCGACAAGGCGACGCTGAAGGACGAAGGCAAGCGCGAGCTGGACGCTCTCGCCTCGCGCATCAAGGACGCGAAGGTGGACGAGATCGACGCTGTCGGACACGCCGACCGCATCGCCTCCGAGAAATACAACCAGCAGCTCTCCGAGCGGCGCGCGGCGGCGGTAAAGGAGTACCTCGCCTCCACCGGGGTTCCGACCGACAAGATCCGCGCCGAAGGCAAAGGCGAGAGCGAGCCCGTCACCGGCGACAGCTGCCGCAAGATGGGCAAGGAATCCGGCAAGAACCGCAAGCTCGTCGAGTGCCTGCAGCCCGATCGCCGCGTCGAGATCGAAGTCCTCGGCACGCGTGAAGTCGCGGCGAGCAGCCCGTCGGGTACCGGCAGCGCCGGCGGCGCGAGCTCCACGCCGAGCATCTCCAACACCGGCACTGGTGCCGGCACCGCCAAGCCGCAGTAATTGAATCGGCGCCAACCGTCCCCATATGGGAAAATAGCCGTGCGGGCCGTCAACCCGCACGGTTGTTACGCCGTATCACCCGAATCCGGGGGCGACCTGGTTTCGACGTGGGCAACGACGCAGCGCAGGGCATGCCGAGGCCCAGTTACCTCGTAAATCCATCTGGAACACACACAAACGCCAACGACGAGCGTTTTGCTCTAGCAGCCTAATACCTGCTGGACGCTGCACTAGCTTGCTGATGGGCTAGGCCGGATAGGCAAGGCGCAAGCCGAGCTGGTTTCACCGGTGCAGCGTCATTCACATCAGCCTCTCTCCCGGGCTTGGCCGCTTGGCCCAGGGGATCCGTCGAAGCGGCTAGCCGAGCGTCAGCCTGCCGGTTGGCGGGCGCGAGGCGAAGGCACTAAAAGACCAGGCTAAGCATGTAGGCCTGACTGCGTAGGGCTTGCGGACGCGGGTTCGATTCCCGCCGCCTCCACCAATCTCGGCACGGCAGTGCGTCTGCGCACAGCAGAGCCTGCACCCGCCGCGCACCGCCACACGCGTTCAGTAAATTGGGCATGCATGGATGACTTCCCTTATCTGCTGGTCCGCGCCTCCCGCGTGATGGGAACCATGCTCGCCGTGGCGACGCTGCTCGACGTGCAGCCGAACCAGGTCTACCGCTGGATTGCCGGCCTTGACCGTCCCGAGCACGAGCGCGTCGGCGAGCTCACGGAGCGGCTGCTCACCGTCCTCTAGACCACCGGTTCATAATTCAGTGATGAGCACGGCAGCGGTCAAGTTACGCGCCGGCCCGCTGGATCTCGGCGCGGTGGCGTTTGAAAACACCTTCGTGGGCGATTTGCCCGGCGACGCGGTGCTGGTCAACGTGCCGCGCCAGGTGAGCAACGCCTGCTATACGCGCGTGGATCCCACGCCTGTCGCACAGCCGCGCCTGCTGGCTTGGTCGGACTCTCTCGCCGGCCTTCTCGGCGTTTCGCGACCCGGGCCGCAGGCGCTCGAGGTGCTGGCGGGCAACCGCCTTCTGGGGAACATGCAGCCCTATGCGGCGCGTTATGGCGGTCACCAGTTCGGGCACTGGGCGGGACAGCTCGGCGACGGCCGCGCCATCACGCTCGCCGAAATGATCGCGCCGGACGGCTCGCGGCAGGAGTTGCAGCTCAAGGGGGCCGGGCGCACGCCCTACTCGCGCACGGCCGACGGTCGCGCGGTCCTGCGTTCGTCGCTGCGCGAATTCGCCTGCAGCGAGGCGATGTTCCACCTCGGTGTGTTGACGACGCGCGCCTTGAGCCTCGTCGCGACCGGCGAAGCGGTAATCCGCGACATGTTCTACGACGGGCATCCGCAACCGGAGCCCGGCGCGGTGGTGTGCCGCGTAGCGCCGTCGTTCGTGCGCTTCGGCAACTTCCAGATGTTGGCGGCCAACAACGAGCTCGAGCCGCTCAAGCGCCTGATCGACTACGTCGTGCGCGAGCATTTCCCGGGCCGCACGCCGGCCGAGTGGTACCACGAGCTTTGCCGCCGCACCGCGCTCCTGATGGTCGACTGGATGCGCCTTGGCTTCGTGCACGGCGTGATGAACACCGACAACATGTCCGCGCTCGGCCTGACGATCGACTACGGCCCCTATGGATGGCTCGAAGGCTACGACCCGATGTGGACGCCGAACACGACGGACGCGCAGGGCCGCCGCTATTGCTACGGCAACCAGCCCGGTATCGCGCAGTGGAACCTCGCGCGCCTCGCCGAGGCGCTGTTACCTGTTCTTGAGCGGCCGGTGCTTGAAGAGGGGCTGAATCGCTATGCGGATACTTTCAACGAGGCCTGGCGCGAAGCACTGCGCGAGAAGCTCGGCTTGCGCGCGTTAGTGCCCGGCGATGACCAGCTGACGGCGGACCTGCTGGAAGCGCTCGCCGAATCCGAGACCGATTTCACGATTTTCTTCCGGCGGCTCGCCGACGTGCCGACGCAAGCCACCGACGAGGCGATGCTCGCCCCGCTTGAGGCCGCTTTTTACGTGGCTGTTGCGCCGCGCGGGCGCTTGCTCGCCTGGCTGCGTCGGTTTGGTGCGCGCGTCCAGCAGGAAAACGAAGCGCCCCAGCTACGCCGCCAGCGGATGCACCGTGTCAACCCGAAGTACGTATTTCGCAACTATCTTGCCCAGCAGGCGATCGACGCCATGCAAGCCGGCGACGCCTCGGTCCTGGAGCGGTTGATGCGCGTGCTCGAGCGGCCTTACGACGATCAGCCGGAAAATGAGGACTATGCCGCGCGGCGGCCGGAATGGGCTCGCCACAAGGCAGGCTGTTCTGCGCTATCTTGTAGCTCATGACGCTTTATCGAATGCTCGTTGTCGCCGCCGCGCTCGCAGCCGCACCCGCGTGGGCGCAGCAGGCCAAGACGACGGAACAGCAGGCGCGCTCGTACATCCTGAGCGCATTCATGACCGGCGCAGCGCCGATGGTGCTGAGCGATGACCTCAAGGTCGCCGCGCCTTTGCGCGAGCGCCTGCGGCTTGCGCCGGAAGCCGACAGCCGCGCGGTGTATAGCGCCCTCATCGGCATGACCGCCGGCCGATCGCTGCACGTGCGCCCCGCCAGGGCCGAAGAAATGCAGAACACCGAGGCTCAGGTCCAGCCGGGCAAGCCGGTATTCGCGCTCGACGTGGCCAATTCCACTTTCGTCCTGCAATACGACCTCGAGCGCGACACCGTCACATACCTCGCGGATTCCACGAAGCCGGTCGCCGTGACCTCACCGGTCGCGGAACCGGCGCCGCCCCAGCAGATCCCGGAAGCTCCGAAGCCTGCGCCCGAGCCGGCCGCCGTCGCTCCGGCACCCGAAGCCCCCCAAGCCCCGGCGCCCGCCGCCCCGGCCGTCGCGGCCGCCCCGCCCGTCGCGGTGCAAATAGTCGAGCCGCGCGAGCCGCGCTTCGCCGCCCCGGTGCCCCCGCCTGTAACGCCGGCACCTGTCGTGCAGGCGCCCGTTGTGCAAGCGTCAGGCGCTCCGGCCCGCGCAGCGTCGCCGCAGGAAAGGCTGCGGCCCACGGGCGCGTGCGTCATCAAACCGGTGATGTCGGACCAGGACCTGGTGAACTGCGGCGCAACGCCGCGATAGGGTTAGCGCTCGCGGCGCAGCGCGGCGATAACTGAAACGGTCGAGAGCGCGAGCAGCACGGCCACCACGAGTTTGGCCACGGCCGTCGCTTCAGAGGCGATATCGCTCGCCGCAACCACCGCGACGAGAGCCGCGGCAACGAAGAACCTGAGAGACCAGCTGAGCATTCGCCATTAAGGCAGTTGAACCCGTTCGGGCGTTGCGCGGCGGGTGCTAGCCGGCGTGAGCCGGAATGACTACGCGGCCCCGGCCGTGCGCCCCCGTGAAAGCAAAATCGATCTCCGGCTTGCGTCCGCTCACGATGTCGGCGATCGCGCGCCCGCTGCCGCACGAATGCGTCCAGCCGAGCGTTCCATGCCCGGTATTCAGGTACAGGTTGGGGTACCGGGTCGCGCCGATATAGGGAACATTCGACGGCGTCGCCGGCCGCAGGCCGGTCCAGTATTGCGCCCCCGCCGGGTCTGCGCCTCCGGGAAATAGCTGCAGCACCCGACGCAGGATGGCGCGGCAGCGCACATCGTTGAGCTCCGTGCTGTAGCCGTTCAATTCCGCGGTGCCGGCGATGCGCAGGCGATCTCCCAGCCGCGAGAACACCAGCTTGTATTCATCGTCCGTCAGCGATACGGAGTAGGCCATCGCAGGATCGGCAACCGGCAGCGTGACGGAGTACCCCTTGGCAGGATAGACAGCGAGGTTGATCCCCAGCGGCCGGGTGAAGAGCGGACTGTACGAGCCGAGGCAAACGACATAGGCGTCCGCCTGCACGGTTTCCTCGGTGAGATCGGGCCGCTCGATCCTCACGCCGCTGATGCGCCCGCCCTGCGCGCCGATCGCGAGGATGCGCGCCGCGCGGAACCTTACTCCGCGCTGGGCGCCAAGTGCCGCCAGGTTGCGCGTGAACTTGTGGGCATCGCCGGACTCGTCCGAGGGCGTGAAGCTGCCGCCCGCGAGGCGCGCATGGCGCAGCGCCGGCTCGATCTCGACGCAGCGCTGCGCGCTCATCATCTCGACGTCGCAACCGTGCTCGCGCATCACGCGCGCCGGCTCGATCGCCGCGTCGAGCTCGCGCTCGCTCGTATAGAAATGCAGGATGCCGCGCGTCAGGTGGTCGTACTGGATGCCGGTCTCCGCGCGCAATGCCTGCAGGCTCGCGCGGCTGTAGAGGCCCAGGGTGACGAGCTGGCGGATGTTGTGCCGCGTGCGCGCCGGCGTGCATTCGCGCAGGAACGCGAGGCCCCAAAGCCATTGATGCAGGTCGGCGCGCAGACGAAAAAGCAGCGGTGCATCTTCGCGCGCGAGCCACTTCAGCACTTTGAGCGGCGCCGTTGGATTTGCCCAGGGCTCCGCGTGCGACACGGAGATCTGGCCGCCGTTGGCGAAGGAGGTCTCCATGCCGGCGCCCGGACGCCGGTCTATCACCGTTACGTCATGGCCCGCCTTGTGGAGATACCACGCTGACGTGACACCGATCACGCCGGCGCCAAGGACGCTGACTCTCATCTCAGTCGAGGGTGAAGCCTACCTTCATCGTGACCTGCCAGTGCGCCACCTTGCCGCCCTCGATCTCGCCGCGCGTATCGAGCACCTGGAACCAGCGCAGGTTGTGCAGCGTCTTCCCGGCCTTGGCTACGGCATTGGCAATCGCGTCCTCTACCCCTTTGGGCGAGGAACCGGTGAGCTCGATCGTCTTGTAGACATGCTTGGACATGAGGCACTCCTCAGAAAAGCCGTTGGCTCGCAAGGCGCGCGCCAGTCACGAGCGCCTCGAGCTTGGCCCACATCACCGAAGGATGAACGCGCCGGTGGAAGGGGCCCTGCGCAAATCCGCAGTCGGTTCCCGCCACCAGCTTCTCGGGCCCGATGAGCTTGCCAATGCGCACGAGGCGCTCGGCGACGAGCTCCGGATGCTCGACGATGTTCGTGGCATGGCTGATGACGCCGGGCACCAGCACCTTGCCCGGCGGCAGCTTCACGCCTTCCCACACGCGCCATTCGTGCTCGTGGCGCGGGTTGGCGCCTTCGATGAGATAGGCTCCCGCCTTGACTCTCAGGATCTGGTCGACAACGTCCTTGAGCGGCACGTCGGTCGTATGGGGGCCCGGCCAGCTGCCCCAGCAGACGTGGTAGCGCACGCGCTCCTGGGGAATTCCCTCCAGCGCCTCGTTGATGAGATCCACCTGCAGCTCGAGCCAGCGCCGGTAATCCTGGAAGCTCGCCGGCGGCACCATCCGATCGTAGGTCACTGCGAAGCGCGCGTCGTCGAGTTGCACGAAGAGGCCGGCGTCGACGATCGCCTTGTACTCGGTGCGCATGGCTCGCGCGATGGCGCGCTGGCAATCCTCGTCGCTCGGGTAATACTCGTTTCTGCGATCCGGTATCACGCTCGAAGGCGCCGCGACGGGGAGGAATCCCTGCTTCAGTCCGGCTGCAGCGAGCGCAGCCTTGAAGTTCGCGATGTCGAGCTGGAGCTCGTCCTGGCCGGTGTACTCGATGGGCGCCACGCAGACGGCGAGCGACCCCGTGACGCCCGCCGTGGCCGGCGGACCATCGGCGGCATCCAGCTCGGCATAGAACTCGGCGAAGCGCGCGCGATCGGCGCCGCGGGCGAAAGGATTCCCGCCGCGGGGCGCCACGCGGCGCTCGAAGCCGGACAGCCGCTCGAGCGCGTATTGCGACCAGCTGATGCTCTTGCCGAACTCACCGTCGCTTGGAACGTCGAGCCCGAGCTCGGCCTGGTGGCGCACGACTTCCTTGACCGATTCGGCGAGGGTGCGCCGATAGGCGGCTTGGTCGTACGCCTCGCGCTTCTGGCGCGCGCGGATGAATTCCAGCAATGCCGGCGGCCGGATCAGGCTGCCGACGTGCGTGGTCAGGATACGGGACATTGCGGGCCTGTGAATTGCGGGCCCGCATCTTATTACGCGAAGCGGGTTCCTACTATGGGTGCGACTGCCGCTCGGCGTCGTCGTCCTCCGACATGCCCGAGGAGACCGCGCGCGCCTTGCCGTCGGCGATGGGCGGCAGCTTGGGTTTGGCTTCTTCCGGGAACCCCGGAAGCTGTGCAATGGCCGCGCTCCAGCTGGAGCGCTTCTTTGGCAGTGGATCTTCGTCGTGTCTCATGGCTGTCTCATTGTTCACCGCCGCCTCCAGATATTCAAGCTGATGCTCGCACCTATGCCCAGAGCAAGGGCCGCGCCAAGTTTCGCGACGGCGCCCTTGGCAGGCCCCGGCTTGCCGATGGGCGTGTTCGCCGCGGCCTGCACGCGGATCGGCGTCGTCACCCTGGGCCGCAGCGCGGCGCGCGAACCGTGCTCCTCGGCATAAAGGCGGGTGAATTCAACACCGAGAAGGAATACCTGCGCGGAGTAATAGACCCAGACCATCAGCGCGACGAGGGATCCCGCCGCGCCGAACGCCGACGCGACGCTGCTCTTGCCGATGTACAACCCGATGAGGAACTTGCCGAGCGCAAACAGGCCGGCCGTCACCGTTGCGCCGACCCACACGTCGCGCCAGGCGATGCGCACTCGCGGGATGATCTTGTAGATCAGGGCAAAGAGGACGGTGGTAAGGGCGAAGCTCAGAGCGATGTCGATGACGTGCAAGCCCCACCATTCTCCCAAGGCCGACACCAGCGCGCTCAGGACGAGTGACACCATCAGCAGGAAAGCGATGGCGAGGATCATGCCGAAGGAAAGAAAGCGACCGCGGATGAGCTTCCACCAGCCCTTGGTCTCGCCAAGCTGCGGCGCGCGCCAGATGCGATCGAGCGCATTCTGCAGCTCACCGAACACCGTCGAAGCGCCCATCAGCAGGAGCACCGTGCCGGTGACTACGGCGATGAGGCCGCTTTCTGGTTTGCGCGCACTGGCGACGAGGCTCTCCACCGCGCGCGCCCCTTCATCGCCGATCAGCGCGCTCACCTGCCCGAAGAGCTCGCCGCGCGCGGCTTCGTCGCCGAAGAAGAAGCCGGCGACCCCGATCACGATGAGCAAGAGGGGCGCGATCGAGAACAGCGCGTAATAGGACAGCGCCGCGCCCATGCTCGGAGCATAGTCGTCGCTCCACGCATCGAAGGCGTGCCTGGTCAGCCGCCATCCCTCTCGCAGATCCATGCCTGCGATGCTGCGCGCTTCTAGGCGGCGCGGCGATGCGCCGCCTGGAGGGCCTCCCATACGCGCCGCGGCGTGGCCGGCATCTCGAAATGCCCTACGCCGGCCGGACGTAGCGCATCCACTACGGCGTTCATCAGCGCCGGCAGCGATCCCGTCACACCGGCTTCGCCGACGCCTTTGGCGCCCAGCGGGTTGAGCTTCGTGGGCACGGGGTGCTCGACCAGCTTCAGTCCGCTCATTTCGCCAGGCATGTCTCCCGGCCGGGGCATGGCGTAGTCCATGAAGCTGCCGGTCAGCAGCTGGCCGGAGTCGTCGTACACCACCGCCTCGGTGAACACCTGCCCCGCGCCCTGCGCGAGGCCGCCCTGCACCTGCCCCTCGACGATCTGGTGGTTGATGATGTTGCCGGCGTCGTCGCACGCGACGTACGACAGGATCTGCGTCTCGCCGGTCTCGGGCGTGATCTCGACCTCCGCGATGTGGCAGCCGTTCGGAAAGCACGCGCCGAACTTGTTGGCGTAGGCGAGGTCGAGCGCACCGGGGTTTTTCTTCGCCAGGTCGACGATCGAAATCCGCCGATCGGTTCCCTTGATGCGGTACTGGCCTTCGACGAACTCGATGTCCGCTTGCGCGGCCTCGAGCGTCTCGGCGGCGACGGCGAGCCCCTTCTTCACCAGCTCCTGCGACCCGAGGAGGACCACGCTGCCAAATGCGGCAAGCGAGCGCGAGCCGCCCGTGGCGTTCCCCACCAGATAAAAATCTGCGCCGGCGGTGCGCAAGCGGATCTTCTCCATCGGAATGCCGAGTACGCCGGTGATCAGCTGCGCAAACGTCGTCTCATGGCCCTGGCCGTGGTTGTGCGTCGGCGCATAAAGCGTGAGGCCGCCGTCGTTGTTCCAGCGCATCTCGATCTGGTCTTGCGGCGCGAAGCCGGCGCCAGTGGCCTCGATGTAGGTCGACATGCCGCGCCCGCGCAGCTTGCCGCGCTTCTTCGCTTCGGCTTTACGCGCGGCGAATCCATTCCAGTCCGCCGCTTTCAGGGCCTTGTCGAGCACGCCGTGAAAATCTCCCGAGTCGTACTCGAACCCGGCAGCGATCTTGTACGGAAACTGGCGGATGAAATTCTTTCGCCGGAACTCGGCGGGATCCATGCCGAGCTCGCGCGCGGCGTGCTCAACCAGCCGCTCGAGCGCATAGGACATCACCGGCCGCCCCGCGCCGCGATACGCCGCCATGGGCGCGGTGTTCGTCATCGCCAGCCGGATGCGAGCGTAGGAAGCCGGCACGTCGTACACGCCGGAAAGGCAGTTCACGATGCCGACGGTATTGATGAAGGGGCCCGTCGGCGCGAGATACGCGCCCAGATTGGCCAGCATGTCGAAGCGCATGCCCAGAATTTTTCCTTGGGAATCCAATGCAAGGGCGCCTCGCGCACGCACATCGCGCGCCTGCTCGTCGGCCAGGAACACCTCGCTGCGGGTGCCGGTCCACTTCACCGGCCGCCCGAGCTGGCGCGCGGCGAAGAGCGCGGCGCAGTACTCGGGGTAGATATTGAAGCGCACGCCGAAACCGCCGCCCACTTCCTCCGCGATCACCCGGATTTTCTCCGGCGGCACACCCAGCACCGCCGAAAGCTGGTTGCGCATGATCGTGGCGCCCTGCGTGCAGGCGTAGAGCTGATAGATCTCTGCGCTCGCATCGTAGTTGGCGAGGCACGCGCGCGGCTCCATCGGATTTCCCACCACCCGAGAGATATCGACGTCGAGCTCGATGGTGCGCGCCGCCCTGGCGAACGCGGCTTTCGAGCCGGCATCATCGCCAGACTCATAGTCCATCACCAGGTTTCCGGGCACGGCGTCGTGCACGCGCAGCGCACCTTCCTTGATGGCATCCGATGCCGCAACCACCGCGGGCAGATCGCGATAGTCGATGGCGACGAGGTCGGCCGCGTCCTGCGCCGCGGCGGCGCTTTCGGCGATCACGAGCGCCACCGCATCGCCGGTGAAGCGCACGCGCCCTTGGGCAAGCGCCGGGCGGCCGGGACTGATGAGCTCCATGCCGCCGCGGCCTTTGACCGGCAGCGCGCACGGCAGGGATTTCAGCGCACCTCTGATGTCTTCGCCGGTAATCACGGCGATGACGCCGGGATGCGCCAGCGCTTCTTCTTTACCGACAGCAATAATCTCGGCATGGGCGCGATCCGAGCGCACGAAGTGGCCGTACGCTTGTCCGGGAAGATTCCAGTCGGAAACGTATTTCCCCCGACCGGTGAGCATCCGGTCGTCTTCCAGCCTGCCTTTGAGCATTTAGACCTTCGAGAGGGCGATGAGGATGCTGCAGGGGGCGTAGTCGAGCAGCGAGGCTCCGACCGAGCCTTTCCACCAGCGCGCAGCGAACGACGTGTTCTGGTTGTGGCCGACCACGATGAGATCGACGCTCAGGGTCTTCGCGAACCGGCAGATCTCCTCGACCGGCTCGCCGACCGCAAGCTGCCCCGCGGCGTTGAAGCCGCGCTCGCGCAGCGTGCGAATGCCTTCGTCGAGCACCGATTGCGTGCGCTTCTTCTCTTCCTCCAGGAGCTCTTCCGGAACGAAGCCTTCCGTAAGGAACAGGCTCGGCGGCATGCTCGCGACGGCAAGGAGGTGGGTGTCGGCGCCGAGGAAGCTCGCGAGGTCGGCGCACTCGAGAAGAGCGCGCTTGCCTTCCTGCGAGCCGTTATAGGCAAGAAGAATCTTTCGATACTTCACGGCGCCCTCCTCGTCATTGCTTGAGAAG
>DATLDY010000177.1:0-6875 GCA_035525655.1 Burkholderiales bacterium | reverse complement strand
GAGACGACGGACATCCAGTAGGCGCCCTCCTCCTCCTCGAGCTCGACGTGCACGCGCGAGATGTGCTTGTGCGGATCCTCCAGCGCCACGGTGCACGTCGCATCGCGCCCGAGCGTGACGGGAAGCTGCTCGAACTCGCGCGTCTGGAAAAGCGTCGGGCGGCCGCCGTGCTTGGTGAAGATCTTGACCGTGACGGCCATGGCTACGCGGTCGCTCCGCTTCGCAGGTCGCGCCGGCCCCAGCCGTGCTCGATCCAGCGTCCATCCATCATGGCGCAGTACTGCTCGCCCGGCGGCAGGGCTTCGCAGAGCAGCATGCAGCGCCCGAAGAGCTCGGATTCCTCGGCCAGCCATACGCCGCACGGCTCGGCCAAGCGTCGCGCGAGCTCGTGCACCTCGCCCGGCGATTCGGTGCTGCTTGCTCCAACCGGCACCCACAGCATCTGCGCCTTGGCGCCGCGGATCGGCACGGTTTCGTCGCGGGCTTCGGGATGGCGCAGCCACTCGCTGCGAAACGGCTTCTGCACTATCGCCGCATCGATTGCCGAGGGGTCGGCGCCGGGGGCGATTGCCGCGAGCGCGATGGATTCGATGTCGGCGAACCACGATTCGGCGGCGAGGATCGTACGCACAAGATCCAGGCTGGCGGAAGGCAGCGCGGCCGCCACCGCGAGCGGGAAGTAACGGCCGACGGCATCTACGCTCGGCAGGACGATTCCGGCCCAGGCCGCCGGCGTGAGCATTCCGGGAGAGAGGACGAAGCGCCATACCGGCATCGACAGATAGGCGTCGCGCCAGCGCCCGCCCAGGCGCTCGCGGCTGCCGGCAATCGCCGATTGCAGCCAGCGGTCCCAGGCGTCGCTGAACGCCGAGGGCATGCGCCGGGTGATGAAGTCGCCCGTGCCGGGTATCTTGCCGTACCAGCCGACCGGGAAGGTTTCCTGCGCGCCGCCGGACGTCATGTCTTGCCAGCGCCCCCCGCCTTGCGCCGCGCCTGCTCGATCAACGCATCGTCGCGCGAGCGTGGCAGGGTGAGGGGCCGCTCGGCGAGCGCCTCGCGCAGGTGCGCGCCGAGGTCGGCGCCCGCGCTGGCCGGGAGCTGCCACACCTGCAGGGCCGCCTTCTCGATCTTCTGCGCATCGTGGCTGGCTTCGTCATACAGGCTGGCGTAGCCTTCGAGCACGGCGCCATCGGTACCGCTGCGCAACGCGTTTTCAAGCGACAGCGCGAGATGCGCGACCAAGCCATCGCGCAGCGCATTGCGGTAAGCGCGCCGTGCCTGGGCACCGAGCTTTTCGCCCTGGTAGAACCCGGCGTGCAGGATCGCCGAATCGCTGCCTTGCGCGGTGTCGCGCAATTCGCGCAGGCGATTCAGGACCGCGATCAGCTTCGCTTCGTCGCCAGCCTTGAGGGCGGGTACGGCTTCGAGCTCGCGCTTCGCTTCGCCGGTCTTCGCTTCCGCGGTGGCGATCAGGTCTCGATTGCCGAAGAAGCTTGCCGTCCACAGGAGCGCCAGGGCGAGCGTGACGGCGCCGAATGCCGCGTACGCTGCAATCCGCGCGAAGCGTTGCTTGCGCTCGAGCCCGCGATCGAGGCCGGCGAGCCCGGACTCGCCGAACATCACTTCGTGCAGCAGGCGCTTGAG
Organism: Burkholderiales bacterium; assembly: GCA_035525655.1. GTDB lineage: Bacteria > Pseudomonadota > Gammaproteobacteria > Burkholderiales > SG8-39 > SCGC-AG-212-J23. The sequence continues at coordinate 5,231 of DATLDY010000177.1, read as the reverse complement.
GAAATAGCTCTTGCCGGCGCCCGCGGCCGGCGGCTGCACCTTGCGCTCGAGGTTGAAGCTGCGCGCGAGCGTGCCGAGCACGCGGTCGATCGGACTGCCTTCCTGCGTTCCGCTGGTGAAGTACACGCCGCGCAGGTATGGCGCCTCGCCCACCCAGGCGCCGCCGAAGGCGCGCTCGAGGAACCGTGCGATGAGCGGCCCGCTGACGCGGAACTGCTGCGGAAAGCGATAGATCGTGGCGCGCTTTTGCAGGTCGCGCGTCTCCTGCAGGCGCTCGGGCAGCAATGTGTAGAGCCGCCGCTCGAGGTGCGTGAACTCGTCCTTGAACCGCTCGCCGACGGCGCGCACCTGCTCGGTGGCATCGAAAGTCGTACCCCAGACCTGGGCGCGGTGCTTCGCGTCGAAGTCCGAGAAAAACTCGGTGAATCCGGCGAGGAGGTCCGTCTTCGTGACCATCAGGTAGATCGGCAGCCGCACGCCGAGGCGCGTGTAGAGCTCGCGCACGCGCTCGCGCACATGGCGCGCATAGCGCTCGAGCTCCTCCTCGTTCCAATGGACGAGGTCGCCGATGCTCAGCGTGATGATCACGCCGTTCAGCGGCTGGCGCGGGCGGAAGCGCTTCAGGAGGTCGAGGAAGCCGAGCCAGGCCGCAGAGTCCGCCTGGTGGTCGCTTTCCTGCGTGGTGTAGCGCCCTGCCGTATCGACGAGCACCGCCTGGTCGGTAAACCACCAGTCGCAATTGCGCGTGCCGCCCACTCCCTGCAGCGCCTGCTCGCCGGCGCGCGGATCGCCCAGCGGAAAGCGGAATCCGGCATTGAGGAGCGCGGTGGTCTTTCCCGACCCCGGCGCACCGATGAACATGTACCAGGGGAGCTGCGACACGGTTCGCCGCTCGCCCTCGGGCGTGCGAAAGCGCGCCTTGCGCAGCACGCCGAGCGCATCCTGGAAGCGCTTGCGCAGCACGCCGAGCTCGTGCGCGGCGCGCTCCGCGGAATCGGAATCCATCGAGCCGCCCACCAGGCCGCTCAGCAAGAGCTCGTTTTCGCGCGCGGCCTTGCGCGCACGCCAGAATTCCCAGGCCAGCCATGCCGCGCCAAGGAGCGCAATGAGGGCGATGCGCTCCAGGGCGCCTTCGAGCGGACGGTGGCCGGCGACGACGAGCGTATCGCCCGCGAACCAGGTCGCCGCCGAGAACGCAATCCACGCCGCTGCGCCCACGAGCAGGCGCCCGCTAAGCCAGGCGCTCATGACCCGCTCCTCACGACGATCGCCACCCGGCGGTTCTTCGCGCGGTTCGCCGCATTGTCGTTCGGCACGAGCGGCTCCGAATCGGCGAGGCCTTCGGCGCGCAGTCGTGCCGGGTCCTTGATCTCGGCGGCCATCAAGGCCACTACCGAACGCGCGCGCTCGGTCGAAAGCTCCCAGTTCGAAGGAAAGCGCGCCGTGCGGATCGGCTGGTCGTCCGTATGCCCCGTGACGAGAATCCCCCCCGGCAGCTTGTCGAGCGCCTCGGCGACGTGCTGGATCACCGCATAGACCTTGGCATCGGGACGCGCGCTTCCCGGCGCGAAGAGCTGATCGCCTTTCAGCAGGATGAGCGTGCCGCTGGCTGTCTCCGTCACCTCGACGTCGGCGCCGCCGATCGCCTTCGCCAGCTGCGCGCTGGCGGGAACAACGGAGTCTTTAGGCGCGGCTGGCTTGGGCGCTGCAGCCACGGCGATCGCGATCGCCGGTGCCTTCAGCCGCGCGAGCTCGCGCGCGACGGGGTCTGACCGCGCGCCCAGAAGCACGCTATAGCCGAAATACATCACCGCGAGCAGAAGGGTGCACGCGGAGGCGGCCCCCCACACGGCGAGCGCGCCCGACACGCCGCGCGCGCGTACCCCGGCGCCACGCCAGCGCGCCGAAAGCTCGGTGGATTTCTTGCCCTGGCGCTGCTCGATGAAGTCGTACACCCGCGTGCGCGTCTGCGTGAGCGCGAGCCGCCCGCCTTCGCCGCCGCGATGGCGCCCCTCGAATCCCAGGGCGAGGCAGACGTAGAAGAATTCGAGGAGCTCGGCGCGCCCCTCGGGCGCGGCCAGCATGTCGTCGAGCAGGCTGAAGAATTTCTCGCCGGCGCTTGCGTTCGACAGGAGGCCGAGCGCCGACCATTGCTTGCCCCAGGGCGTCGCACCCGCTGAGTCGTCGAGCAGCGCGCAAAGCGCAAAGCGCGCCGTCTGCACCTGGTCCTCGGCGATGCCGGCGGCGAGCGCGCTGCGCTCGAAACCGTCGACCTGCTCTTTCAGGCGCGCATGCAGCGCCACCGGATCGGGATGGCGCAAGGCGTGGCGGATTTGCGGCACCGCGGCCAGGATCGGATTCGCGGCTTCGACCAGCGGATTGAGACCACCCAGCGCCGCGAGGTCCGCGCCGGCGGCCTGGCGCTCGATCGACGGCGCGAATGCGCTGCGCTTTCGACCGGGTGTGGGAAGGACGACGGTCGCATCGGCGTCGTCGACATGCTGCGGTCCGCCCCCGTGAGCGTGCTCGCTCATCGCATTCCCCCCGAATGTTCGCGCTCGCGCCGGCACCTCCGCGCAGCGACGAACTAATTGTAATTACTTAGGGGAAGCTTAGCTGCGGCTCTTCGCCACCGGCACGTCGCAGGTGCCGAGCGTGCGGGCGAAGTTGTACCACTTGAGAGACTCGGCGTAGTCGCGCGACTGGCCGATCTGGCCCTTGTCGAAGATGTCGCCGAGGCGCTTGGCCGCTTCGCAGCTTCCGCCGCGCGCCGCGGTGATGTAGGCCTTGACGGCCTCCTTGCCTTTGCCTTCGCCTTCGAGCGCGGCTGCGTTCTGGAACGCGCCCCCGCCGCTGGCGGGCGCCGCGCCGGAACTGGACGGCGCCGTGCTGACGACCTGGGTTCCCGTTCCCTGGCGTGCCTTTTCCGCCGCGAGACGGTCACGTTCGGCCTTTTCCGCGGCTGCCTTGGCTTCGGCCGCGAGCTTCTCGTTCTGGGCCTTGTCGGCCGCGAGGCGTGCGCGCTCGGCCTCGAGCGCGGCCTTTTCGGCAGCGAACTTCTCCGCCGCGGCCTTATCGGCAGCCGCGCGTTCCGCAGCCTGACGCTGGGCTTCAGCCTGCTTCTGCGCGTCGGCTTTCTTCGATTCTTCGGATTTCGCAAGCCGGGCTTCTTCGGCCTTCTTGGCGTCGGCCTTCTTGCTTTCATCGGCCTTCTTCTCGGCGGCCATTTTCTGCTGCTCGGCCGCTTTCATCGCCTCGGACTGCTTCTTCGCCTCGACCTCGGCCACCTTGCGCGCCTGCTCGAGCTCCTTCTGCTTCGCGAGGTCGCCCGACTTGCGCGCGTCGTCCTCGGCCTTGCGCGCCTTCTCGAGGGCCATGCGTGCCTGCTCTTCCTTCTGCTTGGCCTGCTCGAGCTCGGCGGTGCGCTTTTTCGCCTCTTCGAGCTGCTTCTGTATGGCTTCGATCTTCGCCGCGGCCGCCGGATCTTCCTTCGGCAGAATGAAGATCACCGCGCCCGCGATGGCCAGCACGACGCCGCCGACAATGGCGGCGTACTTGATCGCCTGTTTCTTGCCGCCCGGATGCGACTCGGCTTCCGCGACGCGCTTCTTCAGCTCGGCTTCGCGCTTGGCGAATTCGGCTTTCTGCTTGGCTTCGGCTTCCGCGCGGACCTTGAGCTCGGCATCGCGCTTGGCCTTGTCTTCCGCGTCGCGCTTGGCACGCGCCTCGGCGTCCGCCTTGGCCTTGGCCTCTGCTTCGAGCCGCGCCTTGGCTTCGGCGTCGGCTCGCGCCTTGGCTTCGGCCTGGCGCTTCGCCTCCGCTTCGGTCTCGCGCTTCTTGTATTCGGCCTCACGACGCGCGAGCTCGGCAGCGGTTTCCTGCTTGGCTTTTGCCTCGGCTTCCTGGCGCGCCTTCTCGGCCGCCTGGCGCTTGGCCTCGGCCTCCGCCTCGCGCTTCTTGTATTCCTCTTCCTTGCGCGCCATCTCGGCTTCGAGGCGCGCCTTCTCCGCTTCGAGCTTGGACTTGACCTCGGCTTCGCGACGCGCGGCGTCTTCGGCTTCCTTCTTCTCCTGCTCCTTCGCCTTGACGCTCGACTCTTCGAGCGGCACGCCGCGCAGCTTGGCGATCTTGCGCTTGGCGAGGGCGGCATAAATGCCGGTGGGGAACTGCTGGACGTACAGCTCGAAATCGTCCGGATCGTTGCCGTCCTTGATCGCGCGCCAGAACTCGAGCTCGACTTCCTGGTTGCCGCCGGCCTGGGTGCCGGTACCCGAGGTGCGCTGCGATTCCTGCGCGGGCGCTTTGGCGATCGCCGGCGCGGGCTTCAGCGCGGCGATATCGGACATAGAGCCGACGACCGTCTTGTCGGAATCGTCCTCTTCGCCCTTGCCTTCGAGCGCCCGCTTCAGCGCAACGCCGAGGTCACGCGCCGACTGGTAGCGCTGCTCCACGTTCTTCGCCAGCGCCTTGTTCACGACCGCATCGAACAGCGGCGTGATGGCGTTGTTGAGCGAGGACGGCAGGGGCGGCTCTTCCTGGATGATCTTCTTCGCGATCGTCCATGCGCCGCTGCCGGTGAACGGCTTCTCGCCGGTCAGGAATTGATAAAGGATGATGCCGGCGGAGAAGACGTCCGTGCGCTTGTCGATGTTGCCGCCGGTGATCTGCTCGGGCGACATGTAAGCCGGCGTGCCGACCATGGTGCCGGCCTGCGTGCGCTCCACCGACGTTTTGTCCGAGTCCTGCACGCGGGCCACGCCGAAGTCCGTGAGCTTGGTGCGGCCCTGCGCGTCGATCATGACGTTCGCGGGCTTGATATCGCGGTGGATGATGCCGGCGTTATGCGCGAAGTCGAGCGCGTCGCACAGCTCCGCCATGATGCGAACCGCTTCCTTCAGGTCGAAGCGCTCGGCCGCGTCGAAGAAGGTCTTGAGTTCCTTGCCCTTGATGAACTCCATGACGAGGTAGGCGATGTCGCCCTCCTCGCCGAAGTCGTACACCTGGACGATGTGCGGGTGGTTGAGCCGCGCCACGGCCTGGGCCTCGCGCACGAACCGCATCGAGTAGTCCTTGGCCGTGTCCTCGTCGAGGTGGCTCTTGAGGATGGTCTTGATGGCGACGCGGCGCCCGAGGCGGGGATCGACCCCCTCGTAGACAACGCCCATGGCCCCTTTACCGAGCGTGCGCTCGATGTTGTAGCGGCCAAGCGTTTTGATATCAGGAACCGGGGC
>DATLDY010000169.1:0-16105 GCA_035525655.1 Burkholderiales bacterium | reverse complement strand
AACCCGACCTACCGGAAGGTGAATCCCGCAGACGCGCCGATCATGGTGCTCACGCTGACCTCGGAGAGCATGACGCGCGGCCAGATGTACGACTGGGCCTCGACGGTTATCGCGCAGAAGCTCTCGCAGGTGCGCGGTGTCGGGCAGGTTTCCGTCGGCGGCAGCGCGCTTCCCGCCGTGCGCGTCGAGCTCAACCCGACGGCGCTCAACTCCTACGGCATCGGCCTTTCGGAAGTGCGCACCGCGCTCGGCGCCGCCAATGCCAATCGCCCGAAGGGCCTGGTGGAAGACGGCGAGCGCGTCTGGTGGATCTACGCCAACGACCAGGCGCGAACCGCCAAGGAATACGTGCCGCTCATCGTCTCGTACCGCAATGGCGCCGCGGTCCGTCTTTCCGATGTCGCCGAGGTCGTCGATTCGGTCCAGGACGTGCGCAATGCGGGCGAGGCGAACGGCAAGCCGGCGGTGCTCCTCATCATCAACCGCGAGCCGAACGCTAACATCCTCGAGACGGTGCAGCGCATCCGCGACCTCATGCCGTGGCTCCAGGCATCGATCCCGGCGGCGGCGGAGCTCGGCGTCGCCATGGAGCGCACGGCGACCATCCGGGCCTCGCTCACGGAAGTGGAGCGCACGCTGGTCATCGCCGTCGTGCTGGTCATTCTGGTGGTGTTCGCCTTCCTGCGCCGCGTGCGCGCCACTCTCATCCCCGCGGCGGCCGTGCCGGTGTCCATCATCGCCACCTTCGTCTTCATGTATCTCGCCGGCTTCAGCCTCAACAACCTTTCCCTGATGGCGCTCATCGTCGCCACCGGATTCGTCGTCGATGATGCGATCGTCGTGCTGGAGAACGCCATGCGGCACATCGAGGCCGGCATGGCGCCGATGCAGGCGGCGCTCACCAGCGCGCAGGAGGTCGGCTTCACCGTCGTATCGATGAGCGTGTCGCTGATCGCGGTGTTCATCCCGATCCTCTTCATGGGCGACATCGTCGGGCGCCTGTTCCGCGAGTTCGCGCTGACGCTTTCGTTCGCCATCATCATGTCGCTGGTCGTCTCGCTCACCCTCACGCCGATGATGTGCGCCCGGCTGCTGAAGCCGCAGCGGCGCGAGCCGGGGCGGTTCTACGCTTTCAGCGAGAAGATCTTCACCGGCATGCGCAACGGCTACGCCAGGAGCCTCGGCTGGTCGCTGCGCCATCCCCTCGTCCTGGTGGCCGTGCTCGCCATAGCGGTCGGGCTGAACATCTACCTCTACATCGCGATCCCGAAGGGCTTCTTCCCCCAGCAGGACACGGGACGCCTGGTCGGCTTCATCCGCGCCGACCAGACCACCTCGTTCCAGTCGATGCAGGAAAAGATGGCGCAGATGGTGCGCATCGTGCGATCCGACCCCGCAGTCGACATCGTGACGGCGGTGACCGGCGGCGGCTTCGGCGCGCGTAATTCCGGCTTCATGTTCATCGCGCTCAAGCCGCTCAATGAGCGCCCTGCGGCCGGCGAGATCGTCGCGCGGCTGCGTCCGGTGCTCGCGCGCGTCCCGGGCGCGAACCTGTTCATCGTCCCGGTGCAGGACGTGCGCATGGGCGGACGCCAGGCGAGCGGCACGTACCAATACACGCTGCAGAGCGACGATCTCGACGCGTTGCGGCTATGGACCACGCGCCTGCAGAACGCGCTTACGCACGAGCCGAAGCTCGCCGACGTCACGAGCGACCAGGAAACCCGCGGCCTGCAGGCGATGGTGGTCATCGATCGGCCGACTGCGTCGCGCATGGGCATCACGCCCGACCTCATCGACCAGACCCTCGGCAATGCCTTCGGCCAGACGGTGGTCTCGACCATCTACACCGAGCGCAACCAGTACCGCGTGGTGATGGAAGTCGACCCCCGCTACGCGCAGAGCCCCGAGGCCCTGAAGGACGTGTACATCAAGAGCCCGGCGGGCGAGTCCGTGCCGCTCGCGGCGGTCGCACGCTACGACTACTCGAATGCGCCGCTCTCGGTGAACCACCAGGGACAGTTCGCGTCCGCAACCATCTCGTTCAACCTCCCGGAAGGCGTATCTCTTTCGGAAGCGTCCGCGGTCATCAGCGACACGTCGGCGCGCATCGGCGTCCCGGCCAGCGTCTACGGCTCCTTCCAGGGCACGGCGCGCGGCTTCCAGACCACGCTTGCGCGCCAGCCGTGGCTCATCCTCGCCGCGATCCTCACCATGTATCTCGTCCTCGGCATCCTGTACGAAAGCACCATTCACCCGCTCACCATCCTCTCGACGCTGCCCTCGGCGGGCCTCGGCGCGCTGCTCGCATTGATGGCATTCAAGGCCGAGTTCACCGTGATCGCGCTCATCGCCGTGTTCCTGCTTATCGGCCTGGTGAAGAAGAACGCCATCCTGATGGTCGATTTCGCGCTCGAGGCCGAGCGCGGCGGCAAGGCGCCCGCGCAGGCGATCTACGACGCGTGCCTGCTGCGCTTCCGTCCGATCATGATGACCACCATGGCGGCGCTCCTCGGCGCGCTGCCGCTGGTCCTGCGACGCGGCGACGGCGCGGAGCTGCGCCAGCCCCTCGGCATCGCCATCGTCGGCGGGCTGCTCCTTTCACAGCTGCTCACGCTCTACACGACGCCGGTGATCTATCTGTACGTCGATCGCTTCTGGCGCTTCTGGTCCCGCACCGTGCGCCGCCGGCCTGTTCCCACATGAAACGCGCGCTCATCCTCGCCCTGGCCCTCGCGGGCTGCACCGTCGGCCCCGATTACCGCAAGCCCGACGCGCCCGTGGAGGCGCAATACAAGGAGCTGGAAGGCTGGCAGCAAGCGCAGCCGCGCGATGCATTGCCCAAGGGCTCGTGGTGGAGCGTGTTCGGCGATCCCGAGCTCGATGCGCTCATGAAGCGCGTCGACATCTCCAACCAGACAATCCGCGTCGCCGAAGCCCGCATGCGCCAGGCGCGCGCGAGCGCCGACCAGGCGCGGGCAGGTCTCTTTCCAACGGTGGGCGCGAACGCGTCGGCCACGCGCAGCAAGGCGCCGTCGCTCTCGAACCAGCCGAACTTCGCCACCGGTGCGGTCGACAACTTCAACCTGGGCCTGAGCTCGAGCTGGGAGCTCGACCTCTGGGGACGCGTGCGTCGCTCGGTCGAGGCGGGCGAAGCGAACTGGCAGGCAAGCGCGGCGCAGCTCGAGGCCGCAAGGCTCTCCGCCCGCGCAGCGCTCGCGCAGAACTACTTCGCGCTTCGAGTCGCCGACGCGACACGGCGCCTTCTCGAGGAGACGGTGCAGGGTTACCAGCGCTCCCTCGAGCTCACGCGCAATCGCTACCAGGCGGGCGTCGTTCCCCGCGTGGACGTGGTGCAGGCCGAGGTCCAGGTGAAGAGCGCGCAGGCGCAGCTCATCGACCTCCGCGTCGAGCGCGCGCAGCTCGAGCATGCCATCGCGCTCCTCGTCGGCGACGTCCCGATGAACTTCGCACTCGCGTCCAGTCCGCTCGCGATCCGCATGCCGCAGGTGCCGGTCGCCTTGCCTGCGGAGCTGCTCGAACGCCGTCCCGACGTGGCGGCGGCCGAGCGCACCGTGCAGGCAGCGAACGCACAGATCGGCATCGCCAAGGCGGCGTATTTTCCGTCGCTCACGCTGTCCGCATCGACCGGCTTCCGCGCCACCAGCATCGCCAATCTCATCAGCGCGCCGAGCCGCTTCTGGTCGCTCGGCGCCGCCGCGGCCGAGGCCCTGTTCGACGGCGGCCTGCGCGGCGCTCTCAGCGACCAGGCCATCGCCGCCTACGATGCGCAGGTGGCGACGTACCGGCAGGCCGTGCTCACCGGTTTCCAGGAAGTCGAGGACAACCTAGTCGCGCTGCGCGTGCTCGAGGAGGAGGCGGCGCTGCAGGAAGAAGTCGTGCAGGCAGCCCGCCATGCCGTCGAGCTCACCACCAACCAGTACCAGGCCGGCGTGGTCAGCTACCTGAACGTCATCAACGCGCAGACCACGGCGTACACCAACGAGCGCGCGGCGGTGAACGTGCTCGGCCGCCGCCTGACCGCGAGCGTCGGCCTGATCCGCGCCCTGGGCGGCGGCTGGACCGCCGCCGAATTGCCGGCGCGTTAGACTTTCCGGCGTGTCGAAGACCTTCCTCGAGCGCCTCGACGGTGAAGCGCGCGATCTCCTGCTTGCCGTCGCGCGCCCCATCTCGCACTCCAAAGGCGACCGCTTGGTCCGTCACGGGGAGGCCTCGCGCGGCGCCTACGTCGTGCGAGAAGGCGCGGCGGAAGCCAGCGTCACGCTGCCGGGCGGTGAGCGCCTCACGGTTGCGAAATTCGGCGCTGGCGCGGTGTTCGGCGAAATGGCCCTCATCGAGCGCGGCACCTGCACCGCGACCGTCATCGCCACCGAAAGCCTCGCGGGCTGGTTCATCGAACGCGACGACTTTCGCTCCCTCGTCGCCCAGCGCGTCCCGGGCGCCTTACGCGTGCAGCACGCGCTGACGCTCGTGCTCTCCGACAAGCTGCGCCAGCTCAACGCCAATGTCCTCGACGTCGCGGCCGCCGAAGACCGGCCGGCACGCAAATCCGACAGCGCCGATCCGCTCGCCGGCGCGAAGCGTCTCAAGAAAGCCTCGTTCGACTTCAAGCCCTCCCTGCCGCACCTGCCGATCTTCGAAGGCTTCGATGCCGCCGAGATCGCCGAGATCGTCGACGCCGCCAACGTCCTCGAGCTTCCCCGCGGCCAGCAGGTCTTCAGCGCCGGCCAGCAGTCCACGGCCTGCTTCATCGTCGTGCGCGGCGCCGTCGAAATCCGCGCCCAGCACCAAAAGCGCGAACGCCGCATGGCGGTCCTCGGGCCCGGCCAGCTCCTCGGCTACATGAGCGCGCTCGAGAAAGGCGTGCACGGCTCCGACGCCGTCGTCCGCGAGCACGCGCTCCTCCTCGAGATCCCCGCCAAGACCTTCGAGTCGCTCTACTTCGGCAGCAGCCCGGCCTCGACGAAGCTGCATCGCGTGATCCAGAAAAGCCTTCTCTCCTCCCTCGGCCAGACCAACCGTCATCTGACGCGCCTGATCAGCCAGGCTCGCCTGCGCGGCGCAGAAAAGGAAGGCGAGAAGCTGGAGAAGGCCTACAGCGGCCAGGTGGTCACTGCAGATCCCGGATAGAGATCACCGGGCGGTCTTTCCTGATCGTGGCGTGCAGCATGGAGTACTCGGGCACTTCCACCCATGCGGCTGTATCTCTCGTTAACGGTTCCGACGCCACCAATATGGATGTGGCGTTGTCGGAGCCGCCGGTCATCTGCCATTCACCGTCGTGCAGGCCGTAGTTACGGCCGGCCGTGTACCAGAGCGAGAGGTAACTGAGGTTTGCCTCGTGCAGCCGCGCTGCGTCCTCGGTCGGGAAGCAGCCGAAGTCGAAGCAGTAGCGCACGGCGGCGAGCTGGGTGCCGTCGGCGATGAAGAGGTTGAGCGAGGAGCTGATGGCGATGCCGAGCTTCTTGCGCGCGTCGCGGATGATCTCCAGCGTGCGCTCGACGGCAACCGCGAGCTCGTCGGCGCTCGGGTGCTGGTACGGGTCCCGGAGCTGGGAGACGATCAGGCCGTAGACCCATTCGCTGTCGGTCGTGCCGTGGATCTGCGAAGCGATGGGGGGCTTCAGGTGCGGAGCGAGCAAAGGCTTCATCTCGGCGAAGCGCGCGAGGTCGCCGTTATGCGCCATCACCAGCGGCACGTCCTTGAAGTGGAACGGGTGGCAGTTCTGCACCGAGATCTCGACGCGCGTGTGGTATGCGACGCCGCGCACGTGGGCGAGCAGGCAGCCGGTGCGGATTTTCTCGGCGAGGTTCTTCAGGTTGCGGTCGAAGACGGGCAGCTGCTGCGAGTAGTAGGAGAACGCGCGGTCGGGCTGGTGGCTCGACGGATCCCACGCGCGCAGGCCGAAGCCGGCGAGGTTCAGCATGTTGAGCATCTTCGGCATGTAGCTCTGCCGCACCAGCGCCGAGTCGGGCTGGTAGAGGAAGTTGTCCAGCAGCACCGGCTCACCGAGGTAGAGGAGGGCGCGGCACATGTCAGGGCTTCTTCTGTTCTTCCAGCCGGTCGGTGGCCGGCGGCGGCGTGCGTGAGAGTGCAGCCATCTCGTTCCAGAGGGCCGGGCTCATTTCGATCTTGAGCGAGTCGAGCGAAGCCTGCAGCTGCTGCACGTTGCGTGCGCCGATGATCGGGGCGGTGACGGCGGGATGCGCGGCCACCCAGGCGACCGCCGCGCTCACCGGATGCATGCCGCGCTGCTTGCAGAAGGCGGTGAACTTCTCGGCGACCTCGTGCATCCACGGCTCGCCGTAGCGCGCGGTGTAGTTCTTGTTGGCGACGAGGCGGGACTGGGCGGTGTCCGAAGCCTTGCTCGCGAACTTGCCCGAAAGCAGGCCGGCGCCTGCCGGGCTGTAAGGGAACACGGAGACGCCGTTCGCCGCGGCCATCGGCAGGATCTCGACCTCGGCCTGGCGCTTCACCAGGTTGTACATCGGCTGGATCGCCTGCAGCCGTGCCCATTGCTGCGCTTCCTGCACGCCGATCGCCTGCTGCACCTGCCACGCCGCCCAGTTGCTGAGCGCGGGGTAGAGGACCTTGCCGGCGCGCACCATGTCTTCCAGCGCGCGCATCGCTTCCTCGACCGGAGTCAGTGGGTCGTGCATGTGCAGGTAGAGGATGTCGACGCGATCGGTCTGCAAACGCCTGAGGCTCGCCTCGAGCGCACGCGTCAGGTGCCGGCGCGAGTTGCCCTTGGCGTTGAGGTCGGGTCCGGTCGGGTTGAAGCACTTGGTCGCGATGACCAGGTCCTCGCGCGCGCCGCGCGCGAGCTTGCCGAGGATTTCCTCGGAGCGTCCCTTGTTGTACTGGTCGGCGCTGTCGTAGAAGTTGATGCCGATGTCGCGCGTGGCTTTGAACATTTCCGCCGAGGCCGTCTCGTCGGCGTCGCCGCCGAAGGACATCGTGCCGAAGCAAAGGCGAGACACCTGGACGCCGGTGCGTCCCAGCGGGCGATAGTTCATGCCGCGGATGCTACCCCGCCGGCGGCACGCGAAACGACTGCGGCGCTTCGCCGCGCGCATGGCGCTCCACCATGTGGCGGTAGGCCATCTCGATGTGCCGGCGAAAGCGGTCGGTATCGAAGAGGGGATGCGTCAGCCGGTTGGCCGAGAGCTTGGCGCGCAGGGCGGCGAGCGCCGGTTTGTCGCGCGCGAGCCTGAGCGCGTGCGCTTCGTAGTCCGCAAGGTTGTGCGTCACGAGCTCGGGCAGACCGACCCCGTGCAGGAGGCTCGCGGCGACGCGGCCGGCGAACGTCGTTCCCAGGCAGGTGACGAGCGGCAGTCCTGTCCAGAGCGCGTCGCTCGCCGTCGTATGCGCGTTGCAAGGCAATGTGTCGAGAAAAAGATCGGCAAGCGCGTGGCGAGCGAGGTGCTCCTCCTGGCGCTGCCGCGGCGCGAAGACAAGGCGTGCGGGATCGACGCCGCGCTCAACCGCGTGCTGGCGCAGGTTGCGGCTCGCTGCGCTGGTGTCTTCGAGGAGCCAGAGCACGCTGGCCGGAACCGCGTGCAGGAGCCGCATCCAGGCATCGAAGACTTGCGGCGTGATCTTGAAGTTGTTGTTGAAGCAGCAGAAGACGAAAGCGTCTGCGGGCAGCCCGGCTTCTGCGCGCGTGGGCGCACGCTTGCCAATGGGGCGCGTGGCGTCGTTCACCTGGTAGCAATTCGGCAGTCGCGCGAGCGCCTCGGTATAGAAGCGCTCGTCGTGCGGCGGGATGAGAACGTCGTCGGCGATCGCGTAGTCGATAAAGCTCGCTGCCAGCGTGCCCGGGTAGCCGAGGTAGGTGACCTGCAAAGGCGCCGGGCGTGCGGCCAGGATGCCAAGGCGCGCGCCGCGCGTATGTCCCTTGAGGTCCACGGCGATGTCCACGTCCATCAGGCGAAGGTGGTCCGACGCCTTGGCGTCGCTCTCGCGGGCCACGTCGACGAAGCGATCGAAGGCGCTCGCCAGGCGCCGGCGCATGGCGGTGCCGTCGTCCTCGCCGTACGAAATGCCGATTACCTCGAAGTCCTTGCGATCGTGGAGCTCGAAGAGGCGCGCGGCAAGCCACGCGGTGGCGTGCTCCTGGAAGTCGGACGACAGATAGGCGAGGCGGATCCTGTCGCGCTTCGGGCGTAGCGGCCGCGGGGGGGCCGACCGCGAGCCGATCGTGTCGCGCGTGAAGGTTTCCGCGCAACGCAGCTGCTCCTCCGCCGACGGCGAGACGGCGAGCACGGTGAACGGCACCGCGGGCACGACGCCTTCGCGCACTTGGGCACGTAGCGCCACGATATGCGGCGCGGCCTCCTGCCAGCGGCACACGGCGATCTCGCTCGTCACGAGGCTGCTCAGCGCATAGGGCGTGCGCGGCGCGAGCTCCACCGCGCGGGCGAAGCTCGGGATGGCTTCCTCGTGCCTGCGCAGCGATTGCAGCAGCAGGCCGAGGTTGTGGTGCGCATCCGGCAAGCCGGGATTGATCTCGACCGCGCGCTGCAGATAGGACACGGCTTCGTCGGCGCGCCCGAGCGCGGCAAGCGCGTTGGCGGCGTTGTTGTTGGCCTCGGCGTGGCGCTCATCTATGGCGAGTGCGGCGAGAAATTCGGCCAGCGCAGCCTCGTGGTGGCGTTGCTGGACGAGGGCGACGCCGAGCGTGTTGTGCGCCGGAGCCGATTCGGGATGCGCGGCCACCTCGCGCCTTAGAGCGTCGGCTGCAGCCTCCGGCTGGCCGAGCGCGAGATAGCAATGGCCCAGGCGGTACAGGATGCCGCGGCGGGAGTCGCGGCGCGCCGCCGCGCTTAGCGGCTGCAGGGCTTCGCGCGCTCGGCCGGCGAACAGCCAGGTGCTGCCGAGCAGGTACAGCGCTTCGGCGTCCTCGGCGCGCTCGACGAGCACCGCACGCGCCGCCCGCTCGGCGGCGGCGAAATCGTCGCGCTCCAGTGCTTGCCAGCCGGCCTCGAGATTCAAGCGAGGCGATTTTCGCATTCCCGGGGCGCTTGACCGCAGTCAAGCCGCGCCCCGGCACGCCTCGTCGATAATAGGGCTTCCGATGAAAGCTAAAACCCGGCCGATTCCGAAGGGCAGGGCGGTCGACGCCAAGGCCCTCGCGGAGGTGCGCGCACTTCTCGGCGACGCTCCTCGCCGCCGCGATCTCCTGATCGAGCACCTGCACAAGATCAACGACCGCTACGGCTGCCTGCCGGCGGCGCAGCTTGCCGCTTTGGCCCAGGACATGCGGCTTGCGCTCACGGAGGTCTACGAAGTCGCCACCTTCTATCACCACTTCGAAGTCGTGAAGGAGGGCGAGTCACCACCGGCCAAGCTCACCGTGCGCGTGTGCGATTCCATTTCCTGCGAGCTTGCCGGCGCGCAAGCGCTGCTGAAGATGAACCTCGGTCCCGATGTGCGCGTGATCCCAGCGCCTTGCGTCGGGCGCTGCGAGGTCGCGCCTTGCGTCGTGGTGGGCCAGAACCCCGTCGGCAATGCCACCGCGGACAAGGTGCGCGCCGCCGTCGACAAGAAGCAGAACACCTGCACCGTGGAGCCGTACATCGGCTACGCGCAATATCGCAAGGAAGGCGGCTACAAGCTGCTCGCCGACTGCCTGGCGGGCAAGCACACCCGCGATGCGGTGACGAAGGTGATGGAAGATTCAGCGCTGCGCGGCCTCGGCGGCGCCGGATTCCCGACCGGCCGCAAGTGGCGGCTGGTGGCGGCCGAGCCGGAGCCGCGCGTCATGGCGCTCAACATCGACGAAGGCGAGCCCGGCACCTTCAAGGATCGCTGGTACCTCGAGCGCGATCCGCATCGCTTCCTGGAAGGCATGTTGATCGCGGCCTGGTGCGCAGGCGTCGGGGAGATCTGGATCTATCTGCGCGACGAGTATGCGGGGTGCCGCGCGATCCTCGAGAAAGAACTCGGGTTATTAAGAGACGGGGCGCCCTGTGCGCTGCCGCCGATGCACTTGAGAAGGGGGGCGGGCGCTTACATCTGCGGCGAAGAGTCGGCGATGATCGAGTCGATCGAAGGCAAGCGCGGCATGCCGCGCCTTCGCCCGCCTTACGTCGCGCAAGTGGGTCTCTTCGGCCGCCCGACGCTCGAGCACAACATGGAGACGGTGTACTGGGTGCGCGAGATCGTCGAGAAGGGCGCGCAGTGGTTCGCTGACAAAGGCCGCAACGGGCGCAAGGGCCTGCGCTCGTTCTCGGTGTCGGGGCGCGTGAAGAAGCCGGGGGTGCACCTCGCGCCGGCGGGCATCACGCTGAAGGAGTTGGTGGATGAATATTGCGGCGGCATGCTGCCGGGCCACGAGCTCTATGCCTACCTGCCCGGCGGCGCCTCTGGTGGGATCCTTCCCGCATCTAAGGCGGACATCCCACTGGATTTCGATACGCTGCAGCCGCATGGTTGCTTCATCGGATCCGCAGCGGTGGTCGTCCTGAGCCAGCACGACAAGGCGTCGAGGGCGGCGGTGAACCTGATGAGGTTCTTCCACGACGAGTCCTGCGGCAAGTGCACGCCGTGCCGTGTGGGCACGGCGAAGGCCGTTATCCTCATGCAGGACAAGCGGTGGAACCAACCGCTGCTGCAGGAGCTCTCACAGGCAATGATGGATGCGTCGATCTGCGGTCTCGGACAGGCGGCACCGAACCCGGCGCTGAGCGTGATGAAATATTTTCCGGAAGAGGTGCAGTAATGGAGCGCGTCAGCACACAGCAGCTCGCGATGATGCCGATCGAGTTCAAGCTCAACGGCCAGACGGTCGTCGGCCGCCCCGACGAGAAGATCATCGAGACGGCGAAGAAGCACGGCATCACCATCCCGCACCTCTGCCATGGCGGCAACCAGCGCTCGGATGGCAATTGCCGCGCCTGCGTGGTCGAGATCAAGGGCGAGCGCACGCTCGCGCCCTCGTGCTGCCGCTTCCCGACCGCCGGCATGGAAGTGACGACCAATTCGCCGCGCGCGCTCGCCTCGCAGAAGATGGTCCTCGAGCTCCTCATGGCGGACATGCCGGAGAAGGACTACACCCTCGTCAACAAGGCGCGCAACTGGGCGAAGAAGATGGGCGTGGCCACGTCGCGCTTTCCGCGCCGCGAGCAGCCGAAGGCGGACATCTCGCATCCGGCGATCGCCGTCAACCTCGACGCGTGCATCCAGTGCACGCGGTGCGTGCGTGCGTGCCGCGAAGTGCAGGTGAATGACGTCATCGGCTACGCCTATCGCGGCGACGCTTCCGTGCCGGTGTTCGACTTCGACGACCCGATGGGCGAATCCACCTGCGTTGCGTGCGGTGAATGCGTGCAGGCGTGCCCGACCGGGGCGCTGATGCCGGCACGCGGCGTGGGGATGAAGAAAATTGAAAAGCGCGTGGACAGCGTCTGCCCGTTCTGCGGCGTCGGCTGCCTTCTCACCTATCACGTCGCCCAGAACAAGATCCAGTTCGTCAACGGCAAGGACGGCCCTTCGAACCACAATCGCCTTTGCGTCAAGGGGCGCTACGGCTTCGACTACGCGCACCATCCGCATCGCCTGACGAAGCCGCTCATCCGCAAGCCGGGCATGGCGAAGGGCGCCGACTTCGTGGTCGACCCGGGCAACTGGACCGAAGTGTTCCGCGAGGCGAGCTGGGAAGAGGCGCTCGAGCTCGCGGCGGGCGGACTGAAGAAGATTCGCGATGAGGACCGCTACGCGCTGGCGGGGTTCGGGTCGGCGAAAGGATCGAACGAAGAGGCCTATCTCTTCCAGAAGCTGGTGCGCACCGGCTTCGGTACCAACAACGTCGACCATTGCACGCGCCTTTGCCACGCCTCGTCGGTGGCGGCGCTCCTGGAAGGGATCGGCTCGGGCGCCGTGTCCAACCAGGTGAATGACGTCGAGAACGCCGAGGTGATCTTCCTCATCGGCGCCAATCCGACGTCGAACCACCCTGTCGCGGCCACCTGGATGAAGAACGCGGCGAAGCGCGGGGTGAAGCTCATCTACGCCGACCCGCGCCGCGGCGAGCTCTCGCGCCATGCGTGGCGCATGCTGCAGTTCAAGCCGGACACCGACGTGGCCCTGCTGAACGCGATGATCCACGCAATCATCGAGGAGGGTCTGGTCAACGCCGACTTCGTGCGCGACCGCACCAGCGGCTTCGACGCGCTGAAGGAGAACGCGAAGAATTTCTCGCCGGAAAAGATGGCGCCGATCTGCGGCATCCCGGCCGAGACGATCCGCGAAGTGGCTCGCACCTATGCCACCTCCAAGGGCTCGATGATCCTTTGGGGGATGGGGGTCTCGCAGCATATCCACGGCACCGACAACGCGCGCTGCCTGATCGCGCTCACGCTGATGACCGGCCAGGTCGGCCGGCCCGGCACCGGGCTGCATCCGCTGCGCGGGCAGAACAACGTGCAGGGCGCGTCGGACTCGGGCCTCATCCCTATGATGTACCCCGACTACCAGCGCGTCGCCACGCCAGAGGCGCAGCAGCGCTTCGAGAAGCTGTGGGGCGCGACGCTCGATCCGAAGCCCGGCCTGACGGTGGTCGAGATCATGAACGCCGCCTACGACGGCAAGATCCGCGGCATGTACATCATGGGCGAGAACCCGGCGATGTCGGATCCGGATCTCGCGCACGCGCGGGCCGGCATGGCGAAGCTCGAGCACCTCGTGGTGCAGGACATCTTCCTGACGGAAACCGCGTATCTCGCGGATGTCGTGCTGCCGGCCACGGCGTGGCCTGAGAAGGACGGCACGGTCACCAACACCGACCGCATGGTGCAGCTCGGTCGCCGCGCGCTAAAGGCGCCGGGCGAAGCGCGCGAAGACCTGTGGATCATCACCGAGCTCGCGAAGCGGCTCGGCGTGGACTGGAAATACACCGGGCCGAAGGACGTCTGGAACGAGATGCGCGAATGCATGGATTCGATCCGCGGCATCACCTGGGAGCGGCTCGAGCGCGATTCATCCGTGACCTACCCGTGCGAGAACGAAGGCGACGCGGGCCAGCCGGTGGTGTTCCAGACGCACTTTCCGACGCCGACGGGGCGCGGCAAGTTCGTGCCGGCGGACCTCATCCCGGCGGCTGAAAGGCCGGACAAGGAATATCCGATGGTGCTCATGACCGGGCGGCAGCTCGAGCACTGGCACACCGGCGCGATGACGCGCCGCTCCGGGGCGCTCGACGCGATCGAGCCTGAAGCCGTGGCGTCCCTGCACCCGCTCGACCTCGATGGCCTCGGTGCGAAGCCCGGCGACGTGGTGACCGTGGAATCACGCCGCGGCCGCGTCTCGCTCTATGCGCGCGCCGACGCCGGCACGCCACGGGGCGCGATTTTCATCCCGTTTTGCTACTACGAGGCCGCCGCCAACCTGCTGACCAATCCGGCGCTCGATCCGTTCGGCAAGATTCCGGAGTTCAAGTACTGCGCCGTGCGCGTCAAGGCCGGCGGCGCCGCGCCGGGTGATCCCGGCTATGGCAAAGGGCGTACACTGCAAGAACTGAACGGCTAGACAGCAATCGCGGGGAGGCGGGCATGCCGATCATCGCAATCACGCGGGAGATGGGATCGCTCGGCAAGGACGTGGCGAGCGCCCTCGGCGAGGAGCTCGGCCTGCCCGTGATCTACCACGAGGTGATCGACCACCTTGCCGACCGCATGCGGGTGCGTAAGAGCCACGTCATCCGGCTCCTGGATGGCAGCGCGGGGCTCCTCGAGCGCCTCACCGCCGACGAAACCAGCCTCTCGATCTTCACCGCCGACGAGATCTACGCCATCGCGGCCAAGGGTGGGGCGATCATCCGCGGCTGGGGCGCGACGCACCTCCTGCGCGACGTGCCACATGCGCTATCGGTGCGGGTGTGCGCACCTTTCGAGCTGCGCAAGCGCCGCATGATGGAGCGCCTGAACAGCGAGGACGAGCAGCGCGTCGGCGAGGAGATCCGCATCAACGATGAAGCGCACAGCGCGATCGTGCGCCGGCACTTCGGGCTGCAGTGGACCGAGTCCGAGCACTACGACATCGTGCTCAACACCAAGCGGGTGAGTGTCGGCGAATGTGTCTCGGAAGTCATGACGCTCGCGCGCTCGCCGCAGTTCGGCGAAACGCAGGGCTCGCGCCAGAAGCTCGACGATCTCGCGCTAGCCGCGCGCGTGCGCGCCGCGCTGCGCCGCGCGCCCGAAACGCGCGAGGCGGTGGTACAGGTGAGCTCGGACATCGGCCGCATCACTCTGTCGGGAGCGAGCAGCACCGACGAGATGCTGGCTTTCGTCGAGGTCGCCTCCGCGGTGCCCGGCGTGCGCGACGTGGCGTACCGCACCCATCCGGGCGAAGAAGTCCGCCCGCGCTTCCACTAGATCAATAGCTGAACTTCAGGTCGCGGCCGATCACCGTCAGCTCGACGAAGCTCGACCCGTTGTGGTTCGCAGGTCCGAAGTTGACCGGGTAGCCGCCGGTGTCGAATTCCTTCATTGCGTCGAGCTCGCGCATGAAAGCCTCGCGCGTGAGACGCGGCCCGGCGCGGCGCATCGCCTCGACCATCACCTTGGCGCCGATATACGACTCGAACGAGGTGAACGAATAGTCCTTGCGTCCGAGGAGCTTCTCGATCTGCACCTGATACTCCTGGACGATCGGCAGCGAGCGCTTGGTCGGCGGCGGCACCACGGTGGCGACGATCACGCCGGCGCCCTCTTTGCCGAGCTCCTTCGCGAGCGGGCTCGCGCCGGGGAACGAATTGCTCGCCATCTGGGCCTCGACGCCCGAGGCCCGCGCCATGCGGATGAAGTCGGCGCTCGCCTTGAAGAGGGTGGTGAGGATGACGACGTCCGGCGATCCCTTCGCGATCTCCTTCACCCCGGCTGCGATATCGGGCTTTGCCCGGTCCTTGAAAGCGGCCTTCGAGACGGCCTCGAGATTGCGCTTTTTCAACGCGCGCTCGACCGCCGTGAGGTTCTCGCGCCCGACCACGTCGTCGTAATAGACGATGGCGAAGCGCTTGACGCCCAGCGGCACGAAGTGCTCGACGATCTTCTCCAGCTCGTCGGCATAGCTCGCGCGCATGTTGTAGACGTGCTTGTTGAACACGCGCATCGGGTCGGCGCCGGTGAAGGGCCCGAGGAACGGGACGCGGTTCTTTTCGACGAACGGAAGCGCCGGCCGGGACAGGGTGGCGCTGGCGTAGCCAAAGAGCGCGAACACCGCGTTCTCCTGCACCAGTTTCGCCGTGTTCGCCTCGGCGCGCGGAACCTGGTTGCCGTCGTCGAGGCTGACGAGCTCGATCTTTCGTCCATGGACGCCGCCGGCGTCGTTCACCTTGCGCAGGTAGGCGAGCGCGCCGTTGCGGATGTCGTTGCCGAACTCCGCGTTCACCCCGGACAGTGGCGCCGACTGTCCGATGACGATGGTGCTCGCCGTCACGCCGCTCGTCTGCGCGTGTGCGGGCGCAGCAAGCACCGCGAAAGCGAGCCAAGCGATGCGGAACATGTAATCCCCCCGCGGCCATTCTGAGTAGCGGCTTGACCTCAGTCAAGGCTGGCTAGCGCCTGCCTCTTCGACAATCCGCCTTTCCCGAATTTACACACGCGAGACCCCCATGCCGTCGGACATCGAAATCGCCCAGGCCGCCCGGATGCAGCGCATCGCCGCAGTGGCGCGCGAAAAGCTGGGCATCGCGGAGGAGCACCTCGAGCCCTACGGGCACTACAAGGCAAAGGTTTCGCTCAAGTATCTTGAGACGCTGAAGGGGAAGAAGGACGGCAGGCTGATTCTCGTCACGGCCATCAGCCCCACGCCGGCGGGCGAGGGCAAGACGACGACGACCGTCGGGCTGGGCGACGCGCTCAACCACATCGGCAAGAAGGCGATCATCTGCCTGCGCGAGCCTTCGCTCGGGCCGGTGTTCGGCGTCAAGGGCGGCGCCGCCGGCGGCGGCTACGCGCAGATCGTGCCGATGGAGGACATCAACCTGCACTTCACGGGCGACTTCGGCGCCATCCAGCTCGCCAACAACCTGCTCGCCGCGCTGATCGACAACCACATCAGCCACGGCAACGAGCTCGGCATCGAC